>NZ_CAKLBB010000002.1:0-498857 GCF_920939515.1 Sphingomonas sp. Leaf4
CGGCAAGGTCGCCGACGACTGGCCCGCCAGTCGCTGGGGTGAGTTGATGCCGTGGAACTGGATGCCCCCGGCAGATCAGCCGACCGCGCAAGCCGCATAATCTGCGGCCTCCACGCCGCGCTTACGCAACGGTCGCATCGTGGAGTCTGCGCAATGCACTGACACCGACGTCGAATCCGAGTGCGCTGATGACCTGCTGATAGTGCTCGACCTCTACAAGCAGCGATGCGAACGGCTTTTCGAACAAATCTATGGGGAATACGTCGCCGTGTTCCTTGAAAAGACGTGCGAACTCAAACTCGCTTCGATTCACGCCGTCGAACATCAAGCGCATGTGGATTTCGAACGGCTCCACCCCTTCCGCTCGTATGTGAAGGCGGGCAAAGAAATTTCTGCCGTAATCGTTCCAGTTGTCATTGACTGGCAGCACCGCGACCACCGGTTCAGGGAGGTCGGCCACGTTGGCGAGTGTCTTCGCGATGTAAATGTCGACCGGGACGTTGGCCGGGATGACTTCGGGCATTCTGAAGACCTGTTGATGAAATTCGATGGAGCGGTTTGATCTGTTCGTGTTTCTAGGCGGGCCGGTCTCTTCTGCAAGGCGGCGCTACGCCGAAGTCAAAAGAAACCTGAGCCGACCTTTCCGAAGAATTCGGTGACAGCATCGGCGATCTCCTTTGCCTTCTCCGGGGTTCCCCCAAGCAAACCAGCCTTCAACGCGGGCGCGTCGCTCCTGAGTGCCCGCACTGAGTCGAGCCGTTCGACATGCGACATGCCCTCGCGTCGCCAGATGAATCGGCCGACCGGTGTCCAGAACCAACCCTTGTTGGCCTGATATTCGGGAAGACGGATCGCGGCGAATTCCATCGCGACCCAGAACTCGGCGGTATCCCAGGCCTCATCGGCCTCTTGCGAACCGATGGCCACGTCTCGTGCCTCGGTTGCGAAGATGGCGTGGAAATAATTGCTGTGCGGCGTTCGAGCCCGCTCAAAACCGTCGAGCACCTTCCACTCGACCGTTTCCAGTGCGAGCAAGGGGAGCTTCGACACCGCCAGATGCCGCTCCCCGTTCATTCGAGGCATCGGAAGATGCATCAGCGCAGCGAGGCGCGCGTCATCGCCGCGCATCACTGCTCCCGCCGCCGCCCAGTGAAAGCAGAGCGAGGCAGGAAGGAGGCGAAGTGAGATCAGGTATGTGAAGCCGGAAGTGTTGCCGCCTGGGTTCGCGACGGCCGCGATCGCGCGGAGAACGGCGCGGAAAGCCTCGGGGCCGCCCCACCGCGTTCCGATCAACACTAATCGACGCAGGGCCTCGGACCGCGCCACCAAGGTTGCGACGAGAGTGTTGATTGACTCGTTGGTCGGACGTTCTGTCGGATAGTCGGAGCCAGACAGGAAGCTCAGCACCTTATCAACCTCGACTGCCAGCAGATCCGCCCAGTCCGGCGCCGTCCGGTCCTCCCGGCAGACCTGCTTGCCCTGTGCGATGGTCATGGCGACAGACTGGGGATGGGGGCTGTCGGCCCGGATCGCGTCGAACTTCGATAGCGTGCGCGTGAAGAAGGTGTCCGCATCGGCGGCACGGACGACCCGGCCCTGGCGGTGCGCGATGATGTCGGCGCCGAGCGCCGTGGGGTCGCCCCGGCTCATCCAGTAGAAGGGGTAGCGCCGGCTCGCCGTCCGCATGATCGCGGCCTTGAGGGCAGTATCCCAGTCGCCCGACCAGCCGCACACCACCAGCCCGAACTCGTCCAGCACGCGGTCGAGGAGGGCGTTCATTTCCGAGGAATATGTCTCCAGCTCGTCATCGGTGTTCTTGATGCGGGCGTCCATATAGTCGCCGTGCAGCTTGATGATCGTGCACCGGGAATGGACGAGGGGCGTCGCGCCGACAATGGCGTCGTCGCTGGCGATCACGACCGGCTCGACGCCGACATCGCGGAGCGCCGCCTCGAGCAGGCGGTCAAAGTTCGTCGTCACGATGACGCGGATCGCGCCGGCGGCGACCAGCTTGGCGATCGCCTCGTGCGCCTTGGTCGGCCGGCGACCTTCCTCGCCCTCGACAGGCTCGATGTAACCCTGGATGACGGCGCGGCGCTCTGCGGGCGTCACCGCGACGGCGTCGAGGATCTCCGAATAGCTCGGCGCCCGATCGAACGTCGCCTGATACCAAGCCGGCCAGTCCGTCTGGTCCCCAGCGTCACGCGCTCGGCCGAGGCGCTTGATCAGATCGACCGTGATCTCCCAGCCGGTCGGGATGCCGGCGGCGCGCGAGATGCCGCTGCCCAGGAGGAGCGCCTGGACGCCGGGCGCATGATGCAGGGTGAGCGCGAGGGAATCGAGAGGGTCGAGTTCTATCATCCCTCCTCTATCGGTGGGGAAGAGCGGCTTTCCAAGAAGATGCCACCCTATTCCCGTCACCCGGTGCCGGCGATGTCGAACGCCGGCGTCGACATGAGCGTCGCGGCGTTGTTCGAGGCGACGGCGGCTTCGATCACCGACACCGCTTCGGTGGCGTCCAGCGCCTGCTCGAGCCGCGTCTCGGGCTTCCGGGTCGCTGGGCGGGCCTTCGAGCGGCGATGGATGACGGTCAGCGGCCCGAGCTGGCCGTTGAACGCGCGCGAGAGGTCGGTCTGCGTCGAGCTGCGCTGGCCGCTGACGGCGGAGAGGCCGGCAGCGTCCAGCGCCTCCTCGGCGGCCCGCCGGTCCTCGACATCCATGACGAGCGGCAGTGCCGCGGCGCCCTTGGAGCGGCGGTCGGACAGCTCGGCGAGCAGGCCGTCGACGGATGGCGGCGAGAGCGGATCGACCGAGACGCGGTGCGCGATGACGTGGCCCTCCGGCAGCAGAACGGCGGCGAGGAGCGCGGGCATCGCGTCGGCCGGCTGGTCCTTGACCGGCATGTGGAACCACATGCGGCCGATGACGATGCGGCGGGGTCCGGCGGCTGGCACGCGGCCGGCGGCGCGGGCCTTGCGCACATAGCTCCATACCGTCGGACGCGAGGGTGGTGCGACCTCCTCGACCGCGCAGAGGCGCTCGATCTCGATCGCGATCTCGGTGACGGACGCATCCGCCGGCGAGGCTTCGATGACCTGGTTCGAGATCTCGACCGCGCGGGGTGCGATGCCATAGCTGCGGGTGTTCGGTCCGCGTTTGCCGACCACGATCAGACGGGGGTCGCGGTGGTCTCGCCACACGCGGGCGAGGCGCTGGAACTGCAGATGGCTCAGGTCGATCGTCTTCGAGATGCGCTTGGCGTCGGCGGTGCCGGGGCTCGGCAGCGCCAGATACTCTTCGAGCGCTGTGATCCGGCGGCGGGCCTCGGGCACGCGCAGGGGGTCGATGCCCGTGAAGTCGAGCTCTTTCATTTTCCACCTCGTTATTGAATTTGCTTGGGACTGTTGGGAATTGGGGGGCGGTCGAGGTCGACCGCGCGCGGCATCCGTCGATGCCTGCGCCAGCTTTGCGGCGCGTCCTATTCGGGTGCGACGCGCATTTTCCTTTCACCAGAGCGGACTGCCGAAGGCGGGAACTTCGCTGACCTTCGATCAGACTTCGTCGGGATCGGTCGCGATCCCGCTTGTCATCAGGATGCAGTGAGCGAAGACTATGCGTCGAAGCTCGGGGGAGTCGTCATGCCGTCAATCACGCGCGCGATCGCCATCGCGAACAATGAGGTCGCCTATGTTGCCTGGGAGACCGACGGCACGGCCATTCCGGGCTGCCTTGGCTTCCATATCGTCCGCGAGCGGATCGGGGACGGCGGGGAGGTCGTCGAGGAGAGCCCGCTCGCGTCGTATGTGGCGTTCAAGGGGCAGCGTAATCCGGACTGGTTGGCGCAGAACACGACGGTGTGGCCGGTCCAGAAATTCAACTGGCGCGATCTGACGCTGCGCAAGCGCAGGAACAAGGCCGAGCGCCGTCCCGAGAACGAGCGGGTGCGCTATCGCATCAGAGCGGTCGGGCGGATGCGTGACGGTCTGGAGCCGGTCGAGGTCTTGCCGGAAAGCCACCGAGAGCGCGGAACGGGAAGGCTCGTCGAGCACGGCTACGAGGGGAAGCCGATACCGCTCGGCTATCTAACCGAGGCCGTGAAGACGAACGAGGTCGATGTGACCACGAGGCGGGGAGCGTTCACCAGCAGCTTCACGAACGGCATCCTGTCGACGCAGTTCCTGTCGCGCGTGCTGAGCGAGGACGGCAAGATCACGCCAGGTGAACTGGAGAAGCACCTCCGGAAGCCGAAGGACTGGCTGAGAGAGTATCTGGCCGGCG
The DNA here is from genome assembly GCF_920939515.1 of Sphingomonas sp. Leaf4. Lineage (NCBI taxonomy): Bacteria > Pseudomonadati > Pseudomonadota > Alphaproteobacteria > Sphingomonadales > Sphingomonadaceae > Sphingomonas > Sphingomonas sp. Leaf4. Next base: position 4,279 of record NZ_CAKLBB010000002.1, read on the forward strand.
ACGTGCTGCCGATCATCCATGATTTCTTCGCCCAGCCCGGCGGACGATTCCATGCCGCGCTCTACGAACTGGAGGATGAGGAGCTTCTCGACATCCTGAAGGACCATGCGTCACGTCTCGATCTGATCCTGTCGGACGCCGGCAGCGGAACCGACGAGGACGCCGAGCCGAATGAAAAGGGCAAGCGGCCGACAATTTACGATACGCGCAACGCGCACGCGCGCGCAGCGCTGCGCGAACTTGCGGATGCCCCCGGCAGCACCTTTTCCCTCCAGAACCGCCTTTTCAACGGCTCGGGCCACATCGGGCACAACAAATTCGTGGTGTATTCCGACGATGGCGGCACGCCGCGTTCGGTCCTCACCGGCTCGACGAACTGGACCTGGTCGGGCGTCGCCGGGCAGAGCAACAACTGCATCCGCATCGACGACGACGGTGTCGCGGGTGCCTTCTTCCAGTATTGGACGCGCCTCAAGCAGGATGCGCTGTCCGATCCCGTTCCGCTCTCGGCCAAGGCGACCGGCGCGGATCAGGGGGACGATCTGAAGGCTTCGAACCGCACGCCGGCCCGCGTGAGTTCGGATGACGCCTCCGTCGAGGTCTGGTTCTCACCGAACATGCCCGGGAAGAAGCAGCCGCCGTCGAAGACCGCCAAGCCGGCGCCGCCGCCGCCGGACATGGATCGGCTCTTCTCGCTGCTGAGGAAGACCGAGCGCGCTATCTTCTTCCTGGTTTTCATGCCGTCCCGTGGGGGCGTGAACTCGGTGGTGTCCGAGGCGATCGCACTAGGTCTGAAGGACACGGGCCTGAATGTCGTGGGTGCCATATCCGACACGCAGGCGATGTGGGGCTACGAGCCATCGCGGGAAGAGGGCGGCAGAAAGCTGCCCGCATGGTCTCCGCACGTTTTCCAGCAGGGTGGCGTGTCCGTCGTGAGGGCGACCGCGCTGACCGACAGGGAGATCGGTCGGGCCGTCGGAGACTTCCGCACCGACGAGACGCTGACGCTCGGCCGCGCCATCATCCACGACAAGGTGCTGGTCCTCGATCCGCACGATCCCGAGAAGTGCGTGGTGGCGTTCGGAAGCCACAACCTCGGCTACAAGGCCTCCTATTCGAACGACGAGAACCTCGTCATCGTCCGGGGCCATCAGGCGCTGGCGCAGGCCTATGCCGTCCATTGCCTCGACGTCTACGACCACTACCGCTTCCGGGCGGTCGAAGCCGAACTTGCCAGCAAGAAGAAGGGGAGGTCGGGCGGCGACACGCGGTGGGATGGCTTCCTCGACACGACCGACGCCTGGCAGACGAAGGCGTCGCACCGGCTATCGTCCTACTTCAGCGCCTAGGCACTTCGCGTCGCACGCGGTCCAGTCCCGGTCCGGCTGGGCGAACGCATCGTCGAAGGGAGGGACACGGCGGATGCTAGCGGCAAGCTGGGTGGCGTCGGCCTTCGACATGCCGCCGCCCAGCGTAACTGCGAAGCTGTTGCTGATGCGCGTGCGATACACCGATACCGAGCGGTTCCCGATCAGATCAGCCGGAACGAGTTTTGCGATGCTCTGCTGCAGCTTGGCGGCCGCCGAGGGCTGACTGGTCGGCACGGTTGCGAGGACCACGAACCATCGCTGGTCGGGAACGACAACGACGGGCGCGGTGGCGGCGACGACGTCATTCTGGGCGGCGGCCTGCGGCGTCTTGAGATACGCGCCCGGATCGCCGGTCTGCGCTGCCGCGTCGGCGGCGGCCACGCTGCTCTTCGCGACGGCGGCCACGGTCTTGGCGCTGGGAGCCGGAAGGGCCTTGCACAGTTAGTCGGCGCCGACGTCCTCCACCCGGCCGAGGTAGCTGCTGCAGACCTTCTTGAGGAAGCCGACCCGCTTGATCTCGTCCGGCGACACCGCCTGGAGCGGGGTGTCGGCAAGGAAGGTGTAGAGTTCGCGTCGTCGATTGCCGTCGTCGACCGACTTGTTGAGCAGGAACCCGGCAGCCGCGATGGCGAAGGTGCAGAGAGAGAAGACGATCTTGTTGATGAGGTCGGCAACCTCGTTGATGCTCTTTGGCCCGGTCAGACGAGATGACGCGGCCGGTGCCGAAGTCTCCGGCGTGGGGGAGGTCGCCGGTCGCGCCGGCTCATCACCGGGCGGCGGCGTGCTCATGCGATGAGCCTTGTCACCTCTTCCACGGTCTCGACGACGTGCTGATAGTGGCCGGCGACGGAAATCTCGGTGCCGGGACCGTTGATGGCGAGCGCCTCGCGCACCCGCGTGATCGATCCGACGTTGAGATGGACATGGACGCCCGAGCGGCTCGTCAGCTTGACGAGGCGGACCTGCCCGGCGAGGCGGTCGAGCAGATCGTCGACCGATTCCTTGGTGAAGACGTAGCCGCCGCCATCTTCGACCTTCACGGTGTCGGCGCCCTCGGTGGGCGTCGCCGGTCGGATGCGGAAGATGCTGCCTGCGGAGACGAGCAGCTTGCTGCCGTCGAGCCCGGTGAGTTCGAACATCGCGAAATTCCCCCCGTCGATCCGTATACATCAAGATGAACCGCGATGCGAGGAGTGGAGCGGTGACCGGTCGTTCAGAATTGCATCCTAATCGGGAAGGTTAGATCCACGAATCGAGACCGCGCGCATGTGTTCAACCTTCCAGACCTTCCACCCGAGGGGCGATCTCGATGCCGTTCTCCCCGGCCGCTCGCCCGGCGAGTCCTTCGTCGACGTCGGGGGGACGACCGATGTGATCGTGGCACCGCGCGGGTCGGGGCCAAGCTGGAAGCGGCTGCGGTTCGGTCTCGATGTGCGCGGAGGTGAACGTGGTCTGGTCGCCAACGCGCTGGTCGAGCAGCTGGAGAAGGTCGAGCGCTGGTGCATGATGGCCACGCAGCGCTGCGTGGTGCCGATCTACGGCTACCGTCCGAGGTCCGGTCAGGATTGGGTGAAGGTGCGCGGAGGCTGGGCCTTCGGCTTTCACGAGGATGATGGCGGCTTCGTCCTTGTGATCGATCGTGTGCAGGACGTTGCGGTCCCGCTGATGGCGGACTGGTCCGTCGCCCAGTCGTGGATCACTTCTAAGCAATGGGACACGGTGCCGATGCTGCGCCAAGTCGCCCGGCGCACTGCCTCCATGGAGCAACTGGACGTCGCCGCCACCTGAACCGCCTCGTTTGCACCCGGTCCGGGCCGTATAGCTGCATCGCGCATCGGGGCCTCATGCTCTCACGGGCGAAGGAGTGGCGATGGACGGGATGGACGACGACGTCGTGGAAAGCTTTGCGATCTTCCTGGAACCGGATTTCCCGCTCGATGAAGTTGAGGAGATCGGCTCGCGGTTGATGTCGCTTGGGTGCCTCGTGCCAGGGTTCGTCGCTCCACCTGTCGGGCTGCTCGACATCCGTGCTCTCACCTACGCCGAGCATGTCGATGGCCTGGAGACTGTGCTGATCGTGGACCGGAACCTGGCCTCCCGGATGGCGCAACTCGCCAACGAGGGGGCACCCCGGGTCTGGGATCTTCCGACCGAGGTCGCGATCAACCTCATGGCCTTCGCACAGACGATGAACCTCGACATCGAACCTGGGCTCGCCTTCCACGAACTGGCCCATCGTCAGGGCGATCTCGTCGCGCAGGACGAGTTGGGCTGGTTCCGGGCTGCTGACCGCGGCGCCGCCCGCAAATGGATCGACGTCGCCATGCGCCGGTCGGCGACCGTCGATCTCGGCGATGCCGGGCCGGTCGAACTGCACGAGCTGTCCAAGCCGCTCATGCGGTGGAACCGCAACTACATCGCGATGCTGAAGGTGGCACAGCTCGCCCTGGCCGGCGGAAACCCGCTCTCATCGCTGATGTCGCTGCTCGACTGGATGATCGACGACTTCATCCTGGCCGGACCGGCGGTCATGTATGCGGCCCGCCATTTCGGACCGCGGATCGCCAGCGCGAAGATGCTGAAGGACATTCGTGCCGCAGACCGGGACGAGGCGATCCTCGGCGTCCGCAACGCCGCATGGGACGTCACCTATCTGAGCGAGTTCGGCAGGCTCTCGACGCTGAGGGACGATACCAACCGGCAGTATGTCTTCGCGTCCGCGGACCGGGCGCTGGTCGACGTCGCTTCGACCATGTTCTGCGGTCCGGAGGCGACCGAGGACTTTCCCGCGCTCGTCGAGCAACTCGAGCGATGGTGGCCGGCGAAGGATGCGCGGCGCATCCGCGATCGATACTTCGAGTGCGTCGAGATCGTCGGCGCCGACCGCAATCGTGGTGCGGATCTGCCGGGAGATCCGATCGCCGACATGATCGAGGCGGGAGAGGGCATCATCCGGGATTGGCCGACATGGTCGGTCGGCTCCCACTAGGGCGGGTGGCTGGCCAGCAGGCCCCCCGTCGGTTGAGCAGGACCTAGCGGCGCTCGATACAGCCATTGAGATCCCCGCCGGGTCGATGCCCGTGACGATCAGTGAATCGACGTGTCCGAGGGGGTGGCGAGACAGAACCGCTTGGCACCTGGCTGAGCGCCATGGCACTAACGGGTATGGCTCCATTCTCCAGCTACTCGTTCGAGAAATTCACGCTCGATGACCTTCCGCTCCAGCGTGACACATGGATCATGGACGAGATTTACATCGGTGAATGGGAGGAGGTGTGGCTCAAGTCGATTGGTGGCGACGAGCATGCTTCACCTTATGAGGTGGGCTACATCACTCAAGTTCATATCGCCAAAGTGACTACTGCTGGCGCAGAGATAAGTTGGTATCCCAACACCCACGATCGCTTCCACGAAGTGAAGACCTTTCTGCCCAGGGAGGCGTTCGTGGCTGCGGCCCTTGCCTACGAATACGAAAAGCGCGTGAGCGTTTTTGTTAGAAGCGATTGGTTGCGAAAGCTACATCTTCAATCCAATTCCATCTTCGCGATGATTGACGCCGTGGACATGTCGAAGGCGATCAAGTCGGGCGCCATCTCGCATAGAAAGGTGAATGCACTCCGGGACCGGCTGGACGCGTTCGCGGGCCTTCATCCAGACATTTCGTTCATTTCGTTCGCTGACAGTCTCTTGCTCAAGACGAACTGGACGGCGGGCATGGTCCATACTGGCGTTACTTACGATTATCGCCCGGAGGCGCTGCTTTACCTGTTTCAGGAGCTGCAAGTGCTCTATCGGGATACGCTCGGTCTCGAAATATACGGTGTGTTCGCGCAGGGAGCGAACGAGTATTATGACGACCCGCTTCTCCATATTTCGGCTTCGAAGAACCATATTTCCCTGAACAGCTTGGGCCTGCCGTTCGCTCAGATACAGATCATCGAAAGCACGGCGCGATCGGAGATCCGCGCCGGAACGCACGGAAGGGCTGAAATATACATGGACGAGGACTTGTTTCACTCGCTCCAATTTGAAGACTACGACGTCAAGACGGGTTGGGCGAACGCCTCATATAAGCAGAAACTGACATCGGAACCCGGAAATTACTATTTTGGAGACTGCGCGGACTTCGTGAAGTGCTTCCGTAAGCCCTAACCTATCGCGTCAGGGATCGGAGGTAACCTACGCCGAGTGGCGTGAGGTGGAGTTCGTCTACATCCATCCCGATGAGACTGTTTCCATTGGGTGGGCCGATCACGCGGACATACTGCCGCTTCTGAAGTCCTTCGATGGCCTCCATAATCTCGTCTTCTGTCTTGTCCGCTATCACCGGCAATTCGATCGGCTGGCCGCGAGCAGCCGCCAACATCCGCATGATCGCGTTCTGCGTGTCGCTGATTGCCATGATCGGTCAGTCGGACAGGCTGGAAGTGGTGGCGGGGGAGACCGTGCGCGGCCACTGGAACACTAGCTTCTCGTTCGCGTCTCTGATTTCGACGCGATCGGCCAATCCCATCTCCACCACCTCGCGAGCGTGATCCTTCACCGGGTCGAGCGGATGGTCCTTCCACATTTCCACATCGCCTGTCGGACGGGCATTCTTAAATCGGATGATCTGGTAGTCCATTCGGGCCTCCTGAACCTCGCTTTCATATAGGATGCCGAGTGTCCGTTGCGACCGTGGACGATATCACCGCGAGCATATTGTTGAAGTCGTGCGCGATGCCGCTGGCGAGGTGGCCGACCGTGTCCATCTTCTGGCTCTGTCGAAGCATGTCCTCCAGTTCGCGCCGCGCGGCTTCGGCGCATTCGCGCTGCATCGCAGCCTCGGCGAAGGGCGGACGCCACCGGGGTGATGCGCCTGCGCAGCTCCGTCGCGGATGCCATCCGGGCAGGAAGAGGTCGCGGGCCTCTCCGGGGGTCTGCATCGGTCCGGCCCATTATGTGTGACATGGGGGATGCTGGCGCAGGTAGATGCGAGAGCCAGCGAACTCGCTATACCAAGGCACGCCCGAATTCAGGCGTCATTCGGCGTCCGCGGCTGGCGTTCGGGGCGTCGAGGTGAGGCCGGCGCCGGACGCAGGGGACAGCACGGCGGGATGTCATGGGCGCGCGGAAGCGGTCGCTGTCGGCGACCGTCGTCCGGTTCGAACCCGTCAGGCGGCTTTGCCGCCGTCGATGGTCCGCAGAAGGGTCTCGGCCGCCTCGCGCGCGGCGGCGGGCGTCACGCGGTAGGTGACCTCGCGGCCGTTCTTCTCGGCGGAGACCAGGTCCGCTTCCTTCAGGATCCGCAGGTGCACCGACATGAGGTTCTTCTCGATGCCGAGCGCCGCCGCGATCTCGCGTTGGAGCAGTCCCTGTTCGCCATGTTCGAGAAGGACCTCGAAGGCCCTCCAGCGTGTCTGCTGGCCGAGTGCGGTGAAGATCGGGAGGTTTGGTTGAGACATCCTTCAAACGTAATTGAACCTTGAACGGAAAGCTAGCACCTAGTCCCGATCGGGGACGAAAAAACAATTATTCATCGGTCGTTGAACTTTGAACGATTCTGGACTATATGGTCCGGAATGGCGCGGCAGAACCGACGGGGCCGCGGAAAACGGAGAGGACCAACCACCCGCCGGAACTGGAGACGTTCATGCTCATGACCGCCGACCTGAGGAAGACCAATCCCAACGTCACCGTTGAGGACCCCCTCGAACACGACCGCCCCGAGGACAGCGTCCTCATGATTTCGCGCCGCGCTCTCTGCCGCGTCGCATATGTCGCCGCAGAGACCGCGTCGCGCTTCGAGCGCGAGGGGATCGAGGTCGACCCGATGGCGTGGATGCTGACGCCGCGCGCGCTTTTCGACGGTGCGAGCGCGCTCGATGCCTGCGTCGCCCGCACCGACTTCACCCGCGCGATCCTTCTTCACGGCCTGTCCCTGGGGCTGGACGCGTCCCCCGATGCGATCGACGCCCTCGGCGGTGACGACGACGATGATTTCGATGCGGAAGCCGATTCCGATCTGGAAGGCGCCGATGACGACGACTTCCTGGTCGGCGGCGGCTATGCCGGTGCGCCGGCGTTTTCCGCGCTTCACCGCCACGAGCCGCGCCTCTTCTCCGCGACCGTCGACGTCGATCGCGGCGGGAGCATCCGCCACGGCTTTCACGCCTCGATGGCGCGGTCGATCGGCGAGTTCCGCGGCCGGGTGGCCTCGATCTTCGGCTACGACGCACTCCAGGATGCCGTGTGCAGCGAGGGGATCAACCCCAGCGTCCGCATGGTCGAGGGGCTGGTCGCGCCCGACCTGCTCGAGACGCTGGTGGCGGCAGAGCTGGGCCGCGTCGGTCGCGGCGTGGCGGTCACCGCCGAGCGCGTCGTGGAGCTGGATGCGTGAAGGCCGCCCCGGCCGATCGCTCGGCCGGGCTCGAATGGATGCGCATGCCGGAGGCGGAGACCCGCGTCCTGCACCGGCTGCGCGTCCGTGAGGGCGACACGGGTCTCGGTGATCCCGGTGGTTGGAACGTCGGCGTGGTCGTCGACGTCGAGACCACGGGCCTGTCCGCGACCGACGACGTCATCATCGAGCTCGCCATGCGGCGCTTCCGCTGGGACGATGCGGGTCTCCGAGAAGTGGGAGCGTGACCGGGTCGTCGACTGGCTGCGCTGGCAGCAGCCCCGCTTCCACGAGTTCCAGGAGTATCTGGACGAGCACGGCTCGCTCGAGTTGGAGCGGCTGGTCCTTGCCGGGATGCGAGACGCCGAGCGCGCCGCGAAGGCCAAGGGTATTACCAGCGCCGGCCGCCGTCCCCTCCGGTTCTGGAGGGGCGAGGCATGAGCGACGAAACCAACGAGGCCGGCGGTCGCGACGGCGCGATCGTGCCTGCGGTCGATCTGCCGATCGTCCTGCATGACGGGCCCCACGCCATGCCGTCGCAGCTGTCCAAGCCGCCCCGGGCCAGCGTCCCCATGATGGAGATCGCCTCCGGCTTCTCGACGCGCGCGGTGCCACTCGGTCTCGACGGCGGGTTCGAGCTTCGTGGCGGCGACCGCCTCGGGCCGAACGGGATCGCCTGCGATCTCGCGATGGACTGGCAGGCGCCCGGCTTGCTTGAGCGTCATCTCTTTTCCTCAATGTCCTTTGGGTCACAGGGCCAGGTTTTCACTATCGTCGCGAACGCTGGTGGGTCGGCGATGTTCTTGCTACGTTCAGCGCAGGAGCGTGCGATGGAAGCTGAAGAGCGACAGGATGATCCAGCGAGTGCGGAGGCGCCGCCGAAGGTCGTGAGCCAGGCGGATTTCGACGCTGCGCGGGGCCGATTGGACGCCTTCCTCGCCACCTGCGCCGACATCCACGACCATGGTCTTCAGCAGCGACTGTGGGACGAGGCGAAGCGCATCCACGAGGAGGACGAGGGTGCGTCGTCGGTGTTCCGCCTCCTGTCGTCCATGATGTCGATGCACGCGCAGCCGGAGAACGACGCCGAGCCGTTCCGCCCGATGTGGGAGATGCGCGAGACGCGATCGATGAAGCCGTCAGATCTCCACGGCGAGCAGAACGCGATCATCGGGGCCGTCGCGGCGGACATGCCCCACCCGATGCTCCGCGCCCGGCTGGGCGACGTCGCGTTCCACAACGACCGCCGGCAGGGCCGCGCCGCGCGCGCCGCGATGGAGGCCTATTGCCATCTGGCCCGGCGGCATGTCGCGGGCGAGATCGAACAGCAGTTCCCCGATCTCGACCGGACCATGCACGAGGCGCTCGAGATGATGACGCGCGCGTTGGCGCTCATGAGCAGGACCGAGAAGAAGGGGCAGGTCGCCGAGAGCGTCCGCGGCGCCTTCGACGTCTGCCATGCGGCCACGGTCGAACGGTCCGATCTGTTCGGCTTCGTCGAATTCTCCGAACTCGGCCTCGGCTACCGCTTGATCGAGCCTCCCGACGTGGCGCGGGTGGCCGAGCAGCTGGCCGTCGCGGCGCCGGTCGGCACCTATGCCGAGATGCTACGCCGCCTGTGGGCATTGGCCGCGCGGTGCCATGCGATGGCCGGGGATGAGCCCGAGGAGATGCGCTGCCTGATGGAGCGGGCGGAGGCGACGCTGCGCATGCGCGACGACTGCGGCCAGGCATCGGCCAAGGCGCACTGGACGATGGCGGCGATCGGCGAGATGCGCCAGGTCAGTGGCAGCGTCGACCGGGTCCGCGCTCTCCGCGACGAATTGCGTCAGTTGCAGGGTGCCGCCCAGGACGAGGTCGTCTCGCACAAGTGGTCGATGGATCTCGGCGAGATGCAGGCCGCCACTGCCGAGCTGTTCCAAGAGGCCCCCCTGGGCAAGGCCTTGGCGCTGCTGATCGAGATGGCCGCGCCGCCCAGCGAGGCCGAGCTTCGCAAGATCGTCCTGGAGCAGGCGAAGAAGCACCCGCTCGGCAATCTATTCGCCAGCGTCCACATGGATGGGCAGGGGCGGGAGGTCGCGCGCGTCGATGCGCTGAACCTCGACGCCGAGCCTGATGACGTCTGGTATCGCGCCGAGGCCGTGAAGCACATGGAGTTCGTCTTGGTCGAGCACGTCAACGGCCGCATCGAGCCGGCCCGCCGGACGCTGCTGACCCGCTTCGCCATCGCCGAGCGCCATGTCGCTCCGATCGTTGTCAACAGCCCCTTCATTCCCGCGGGCCGGGTCGAGATCATGGCCGTCGGCCTCGTTCGCATGATCCAGGGGGACTACCTCACCGCCTGCCACCTCCTGTATCCGCAGCTGGAAAACATCCTCCGGCACATCCTCGTCACCCACGGCGAGGATCCGTCGAAGATCGAGCCGGATCTGCTGCAGGGGGACCGGGCGCTCGGCGCGCTGCTCGATGTCGACCGGCCCCGGCTGACCGAGATCCTCGGTGAGGACGCGGTCCACCTGATCGACATCGTCTTCAACTTTCGTCCCGGCCCGTCGCTGCGGAACGAGCTCGCCCACGGCAAGCTCGGGTGGGGCGCGTTCCATTCGCCCTACGCGATCTACGGATGCTGGTTCATCCTGTGGCTCGTCGTGCTCCCGCTTCGGCGATACTGGAAGGACGAGGTCGCCCCTCTGATCGAGCAAGCGGTCTGATCCGACCGCTCGCGGGCGCTGATTTCGACAAGTGATTCGTTGTGGGACGTCGGCGCTGAAGATGGCGCTTGGCGGTCGGGCGACGATCGCCTAGAAATCGCGGGAGAGGCCGCTTTCCGGCCCGCCTGCCCTCACGGCAACGAGGTGACGCTTTGTGCGTCTCCGGTCCCTCGCCGATGCAACTGCACAATGGAATGGCGCACCCGGAGGGATTCGAACCCCCGACCAAGGAGGTAGAAGCTCCTTGCTCTATCCAGCTGAGCTACGGGTGCCCGCCCTCTCGTTAGCGTGCATTGCGGCGGAGCGGAACCGCTATCATAACGTCCGGCATGCGGGGACGGGGGGACGGCATGACGGAACGGATCGACACGAGCAGGACGGGACAGGGCGGCTTCCGCCACTTCGACATGGTGATGGCGGCATTCGTCGCGATCCTGTTGCTCTCCAACGTCATCGGCGCGGGCAAGGTCGCGGCGATCGACATCGCCGGCACGCCGTTCGTGTTCGGCGCGGGCATCCTGTTCTTTCCCGTCTCCTACGTGCTGGGCGACGTGCTGACCGAAGTCTATGGCTATGCGCAGGCGCGCCGCGCCATCTGGGTCGGTTTCGCCGCGCTGCTGTTCATGGCGTTCATGGCCGCCGCCGTCGTGGCGATGCCGCCGGCGGCCGGCTGGACCGGGCAGGGTGCCTATGAAAGCGTGTTCGGACAGGTGCCACGGATCGTCTTCGCCTCGATCGTCGCCTTCTGGGCCGGCGAGTTCGTCAACGCCTATGTCCTCGCCCGTATGAAGCTGTGGACCGGTGGCAAGGCGTTGTGGACCCGCACGATCGGGTCGACCGTGGTCGGGCAGGCGGTCGACAGCGCGATCTTCTACCCGCTCGCGTTCCTCGGGGTGTGGTCGACCGGGCAGGTGTTGACGGTGCTCGCCACCAACTGGGCGCTGAAGGTCGGCTGGGAAGTGGTGCTGACGCCGCTGACCTATGGCGTGGTCGGCTGGCTCAAGCGGCGCGAAGGCGTCGACGTGTTCGACGCCGACACCGATTTCTCGCCGTTCGCGTCAAGGAAGCCACGCGATGTATGACAAGGTCGGCTTCGATGACTATTTCGCCAATGTTGTCGGAGCGACAAAAAAATAGTTGCGATTACTATCGCGCGTTTTTGAAGCGGATCGATCATGCAGTCGGCGGGCTGGACGAGGCTTTAGATCGTGACGGCGCCGAACATCTCGCCGAGTGGGCACGGACAACGGACCTTGAGCCGTTTGCAACGTATCGGTCAAATGCTAGGGCCGTTCTCAAACGGTACTCCCTGTATCGGCTCGGGAAGTTATCTGGTCAGGTCGACGAAAGTCCTGACGTATCGTCGGAGGAGGTTGTCGCGGACCTCGCCGATACGATTACCGCCGACGCCAATTTTCTACGCGAACGCGAGATGCAGACGCAGGTCCGGTTGCAATTGGGAACGCTGGAGCCTGGACTTGTCGCGATCGATGGCGGCATCGAGGTCAGCGTGGCGACCGGACGGATCGACATATTGGCGCGTGATGCCGAGGGGCGTACCGTCGTGATCGAACTCAAGCCCGGCAAATGCCCGGCGGGCGCCCTCGAACAGCTACTCGCGTATGCCTATGACATTGAGCAGGAGCATGGCACCGGCGTTCGGGCCATGCTGGTCGCAGGCTCGTTTTCCGATCGCATCCGCGCCGCCGCCCGACGGGCAGGCGGCGTCGAGCTACGAACCTACGCCTATTCGCTGAACTTCGCGACGCTGGCGTAGCTGCCTACGCCCCGATCGTCGCCAGCAGTCCTTCGAACAGGGCGCGGCCATCCCGGCCGCCGTGCGCCGCTTCGATGCGGCGTTCGGGATGGGGCATCATGCCGAGCACATTGCCCCTGGCATTGACCAGGCCCGCGATGTCACGCGCCGATCCGTTGACCGGTTCGGCGTAGCGGAACGCGATCTGGCCCTCGCCCTCGATACGGTCGAGCGTCGCCTCGTCGGCGACGTAATTGCCGTCGTGATGCGCCACCGGCACGCGGATGGTGTCGCCTGCGCGATAACCGCTGGTGAAGGGCGAGGCGGTGTCGCCGACCTTCAACGCCACGTCGCGACAGACAAAGGCGAGGCCACGATTGCGCATCAGCGCGCCGGGCAACAGCCCGGCTTCGGTCAGGATCTGGAAGCCGTTGCAGATGCCCAGCACCGGCAGCCCCTTGTCCGCCGCCGCGACGACGGCCTGCATCACCGGCGATCGTGCGGCGATCGCGCCCGACCGCAGGTAATCGCCATAGGAAAAGCCGCCGGGAACCGCGACGAGGCCGATGTCGTCGGGCAATTCGCTGTCGCGGTGCCACACCATCGTCGGCGCGGTGCCGGTGACGGCACGCAGCGCGGTCGCGATGTCGCGGTCGCAGTTCGACCCCGGAAAGACGATGACGGCGGTCTTCATGCGCGCTCCATCCGGTAGTTTTCGATGACGGTGTTGGCCAGCAGCTTGCGGCACATCGCGTCGATCGTCGCGTCGTCGGTGTCGTCGGCGACGTCGAGTTCGATCAGCTTGCCGACGCGCACCTCGTCCACGCCCGAAAAGCCGAGCGAGCCGAGCGCATGTTCGATCGCCTTGCCCTGCGGATCGAGCACGCCGTTCTTGAGCGTCACGACGATGCGAAGTTTCATGGGGCCGCCCTGGTTTGCGTCATGGATAGGATGCGCGCGCTATGGCCCCGCGCGGGCGCGGGCACAAGGGGCCGGTTTCGCTTGAGCGGAGTCCGTTTGATAAACCCGCGGTTGCGCGTTTTGCGGTGCCGGCCCGCTCCCCCTCCCGACCACCCACACGGTACACGCAATGGGTGGCCGGGAGGGGGAGCGGGCCGGCACCGCTTCCAAACTCGCGCTTTCGCGAGTTTTCAAAGCGTCTCTTACCCGTCTATCACACCGCCATGGACACGCCGCTCGCGCTCGCCCCCCTCGATCCCCGCTTCCTGCGCGTGCTACGCTGGCGCGGGGCGATCGTCGCCGCAGTGCTACTGGTGGTGGCGCTAGGGGCGGAGGTGGTGTTCTACCAGACCGATCTGCCCAACGGCATCGTGCTGGCGGTCGCGGCGGTGCTGGCGGGGTGGCTGGCACTGGTCGCGCCGCCGCGTCGCTTCGCCCATTGGCGCTTCGCGATCGACGACCATGAGCTGCACGTCGCGCACGGCTGGTGGACCCAAGTCCACACCATCGTGCCGGTCGGGCGGGTCCAGCATATCGATCTGACGCAGGGGCCGATCGAGCGGATGTGCGGCGTCGCCACCCTGGTGCTGCACACCGCCGGCACCGAACATGCCGAGGTGCGCGTGCCGGGGCTGGCGCGCGAGCGGGCGGAGGGCGTGCGCGACCGCATCCGCGCGGCGATCGAGGCATCGCCGTGGTGAGCGACGTGGCGACCGTCGCCGACACGCGGCGGCTGCACCCCGGCACGATCGCGCTGTCGATCGTGGGGCAGGCCCCCAAACAGATCCCTGGCCTGATCGCGCTGACCGCAGCCTTTTCGCGCGGCCATGTCGCGGTCGCCGCCGCGATTCTCGGCGCGGGAGTCGTGCTGCTCGGCGTGTTCGCATGGGTCCGCTGGCGACAGTTCAGCTACACCATCGGTGCCGGCGAACTGACCATCGCCGAAGGACTGTTCCACCGCAGCCGCCGTTCGATCCCGTTCGAGCGGATTCAGGACGTGTCGATCGAACAGAAACCGCTGGCGCGGCTGTTCGGCCTCGCCCGAGTCAAGGTCGAAACCGGCGGCGGCGATGCGGACGAGGCCTCGCTCGACAGCGTGACGCTGGTCGAGGCCGCGCGGCTGCGCGGCGTATTGCGCCAGGGCGGAACCGCCGCGACCACCACTGGTCCGGCCGAACCGAAGCGGGTGACGGTGTTCGCCATGCCGATCGGCCGGGTGCTGACGATGGGCGCGTTCGGCTTCTCGCTGGTCTGGGTCGGCGTGCTGTTCGCCGCGCTCAACCAGTTGGGCGACCTGATCGACTTCGACTGGCGCGAGGTGCGCGACATCGCCGGCATCGCGCGCGAACAGGCGATCGGCCTCGTCACACCGATCTTCGCCGCGCTCGCCTTCGTCGCCGCGCTGCTGCTGGGTGCCATCAGCGGCATCGTGCGAACCTTGCTGGTCGAATATGGCTTCCGGCTGGAGCGCGAGGGCGACCGGCTGCGCCGGGTCCGTGGGCTGCTGACCCGGACCGAAGTGGTGGTCAGCCTGCGCCGGGTGCAGCTCGCGCTGATCGAACGCGCCATGGTCAGCGGCCGCTTCGGCTGGTCGAGCCTGCGGTTCCAGACACTGGGCGGCAGCGACGATGCCGGCGGGCGACAGGGCGTCGCCCCATTCGCGCGCGACGGCGAGGTCGCCGCGCTGCTGGCGGAGGCCGGCTATCCGCGCTTCGATCCGCTGCCGCTGCGGCCGGTCGCGTTCGGCCATGTCGTGCGCGCGGGGGTGCTGCGCGGCGGTGTGCCGCTAATCGCCATCGCCGTCGCCAGCATCTTCCTGCCGCTGGTCGCCTTCGCCTTGCTGTTCCTGCCGATTCCGGTGGGCGTCGCGCTGTTGGTGCGGCGGCGGCACCGCTATGCGATCGTCGGCGACAGTTTGCAGGTGATGCGCGGCGTCCTCGCTAAACAGGCGTGGATCGTGCCCTTGGCGCGGATTCAGGCGGTGTCGGTCACGCGCGGGCCGTTGCAACGCCTGCTCGGGCTCGCGACGGTCCGGGTGGGCACGGCGGGCGCACGCGGCATGGCGCGGCCCGACATCGTCGACCTCGCGGTCGAGGATGCCGACGCGCTTGCGCGTGCGCTACTGCGTCGCGTCGGCTGACGGGGCAGGAGCGGAGGCAGGCTCGCCCTTGCGCCGCACGCCCGCCAGCGGCGTCGCGACCGCCGCCGGCTCCGGCCGCACCGTCGGGGCTGGCGTCGGGGCAGGGGCGGGCACCGCGCGGCGCATGCACTGGGCGGGCGGGCGCGGGACCTGCTGGCAGTTCCATAGCGTCCGCTCCAGCGGCACGGCACGGTCGCGCAGATAGCTGAACCGCATCGTCGCCAGCGCGGCCGGATCGCTCGCCGCCGCCGCGCTGGCAGGCACCTGCGCCGCTTCGCCCCAGCCGAGCAGCTTGCACCGCGCGCGCTCGCCGCACGCCGCCTGCGCCAGTTGCGGCCATTGATCGGGCGGCAACGCGGGATCGAGCGCGATCAGGAAGGTGTCGGGATCGTCCGCGCTCGGGCGGAGCGTGGGTGCGGCAAAGCTGCCGGTCAGCAGCCCCGCCTCGCGCTCGACCGCCAGCACCTCGGGCAGCTTGTGCGCGTCGCTATACGGTGCGAGCTGGAGAATACGCGGCTCGACGCTCTCGGGCGTGCGACGGAACGCGCCCGGCGTGCCCCACCAGCCAGTCCAGCGGAAGAACAGATGGGTGTCGACCGCCGCGATCTTGTCGAGGCTCGACTGCCAATAGGGCACGACCCAGTCGGTATGGTAATGCGTGGCATAGCCGACCGGCGCATAGACCGCCCCGGCCAGCGCCGCCGCCGCGACGCTGCGCGCCCGGTCCCAGAACGGCAGCGGATAGGCCCGCGCCAGCGCCCCGTCGCAAGTGAAGGTGAACTGGCACCCGGTCGTCCGCTCCGACCCCTGAAACACCACACCGCACACGCTCTTCGGGAACGCCGGGTGTCGCACGCGGTTGAGCACCACTTGCGCCACCGCCCGCTGCCCCACGGCATCGTCGCCCGCCTCGTACAGCACTGCCGCTGCCAGACAGTCGGTGGCGCGGGTGCGGTTCTCCAGATCGCCGGTGAAGGCGAACGGCCGCGCCGCCGGATTGGGGCCGGCGACGAACGGCACGGCCGCATTGAACGCGCGGGCCTCATCGGGGGGAAGTGCGCGGAACGCGGTCGGCTCGACCGGGGGCACCACGTCGGGAGGCACCACCGCGACCGGTTGCCGCGATGGCCGGATCGCGCTGGCATGGACCGGTGCCGCCTGCTCGACGACGATCGCCGGCACCACGACCGCGCCGAGTGACAGCGCGACGAGCACGCCGTCGAGGACGGACGATCCGGTACGGACACCGCCCGCCCCCGCCGGGGACGCCGGCACGGGGCGGGCGGGGCTCGTCACTGTTCGGGCAGGAAGTCGGGTACCGACAGATAGCGCTCGCCGGTGTCGTAGTTGAAGCCGAGCACGCGCACGCCATCGGGCAGGTCGGGCAGCTTCTGGAGGATCGCCGCCAGCGTCGCCCCCGACGAAATGCCGACGAGGATGCCCTCCTCGCTCGCGCTGCGCCGCGCCATGTCCTTGGCGACCGCCGCGTCGACCTTGATGACGCCGTCGATCGCCTGGGTGTGCAGGTTGGCCGGCACGAAGCCCGCGCCGATCCCCTGGATCGGATGCGGTCCGGGCTGCCCGCCCGAGATGACCGGCGAGAGTTCAGGCTCGACCGCATAGACCTTCAGCTCGGGCCATTCCTGCTTGAGCGCCTCGGCGACGCCGGTGATGTGCCCGCCGGTGCCGACCCCGGTGATGATGACGTCGATCGGCGTATCGGCGAAGTCGCGCAGGATTTCCTGCGCGGTGGTGCGGACATGGACGTCGACGTTGGCCGGATTCTCGAACTGCTGCGGAATCCATGCGCCCGGCGTCTGCGCCGCCAGTTCGTGCGCGCGCTCGATCGCGCCCTTCATGCCCTTTTCGCGCGGGGTCAGGTCGAAGCTTGCACCATAGGCCAGCATCAGCCGCCGCCGCTCAAGGCTCATGCTTTCGGGCATCACCAGCACCAGCTTGTAGCCCTTGACCGCCGCGACCATCGCGAGGCCGACGCCGGTGTTGCCGCTGGTCGGTTCGATGATCGTGCCGCCAGGCTTCAGCTCGCCCGAGGCTTCGGCCGCCTCGATCATCGCCAGCGCGATGCGGTCCTTGATCGATCCGCCGGGGTTCGACCGTTCGGACTTGATCCATACCTCGGCGTCGCCGAACAGCCGCTTGATGCGGATATGCGGCGTATTCCCGATCGTTTGCAGGATGGTATCGGCCTTCATGGCTGGCTCTCCTTGGGGATGACTTCGAGATTGTCGGGGGGCGTGAAGCTTCGCGCGGCGCGCAGTTCGGGGAACAGCCGCGACCACAGCATCGTAACGCCGATCGCCAGCACCCCGCCGCCTGCCACCGCTACGACCGGGCCGACCAGTGCCGCAAGAAAGCCCGACCGAGCCTCGCCCAGTTCGTTCGATCCCGATACGAACAACGTGGATACCGCGCCGACGCGCCCGCGCATGGCATCGGGGGTGTGCAACTGGATCAGCGACTGGCGGACATAGACCGACACCATGTCGGTCGCACCCACCACGAACAGCGCGGCCAGCGCCAGCAGCACCGCCGGCGCGGTATCATGGCCGATCGCCGCCGCGCCGAACACCGGGATCAGCAGCGGCGCAGAGAGGCCGAACAACGCGGTCGCCGCCCCGAAGCCCATCACCGACAGCAGCATCTTGGCCCCGACGTCCCTCGACAGCGGCTTGATGGCAAAGACGCCCGCCACCACCACCGCGCCCAGCGCGGGCGCGGCGCGCAGATGGCCGAGCCCGTCCGCGCCGATCTGCAAAATGTCGCGCGCATAGATCGGCAGCATCGCCGTCGCCCCGCCCAGCAGCACCGCGAACAGATCGAGCGAGATCGCGCCGAATACCAGCCGGTTGCGCCGGACATAGGACAGGCCATCGAGCATCTGTCGCCACGGATTGGCCTTCCCCGCGATCACCGCGCGCGGGATCGGCGGGATCAGGAACAGCATCACCAGCCCGAACAGGAACAGCGCCGCCGACACCGCATAGGGAAGATAATGGCCGGCGGCATAGAGATAGCCGCCCATCGCCGGCCCCAGCACCGATCCGCCCTGCCACGCGATCGAACTCATCGCGATCGCGGTCGGCAGCACGGCGGCGGGCACGAGGTTGGGGGCGAGCGCCTGCAATGCCGGCCCGGCGAACGCCCGCGCGACGCCCAGCAGCGCGGCGACGAAGAACAGCCACGGCAGGCTGATCGTGCCGCTATAGGTCAACCACGCCAGCAACAGCGCGCAGCCTCCCTCCAGCGCTACCGATCCGCGCGCGATCCACCGCCGGTCGACCCGGTCGGCGACCCATCCCGCCACCAGCGACAGCACCAGCAGCGGCAGGAACTGCGCGACGCCGATCAGCCCTAGTTGAAACGCGGATTCGCGCACCGTCATCGTCTGCCGGGCAATGTCGTACACCTGCCAACCGATGACCACGACCATCGCGATCTGCGCCAGCGTGTTCGACAGCCGGGCGAGGAAATAGGCCCGAAACGCGGGGATTGCGAAAGGATGCGGGGAAGCGGACATGGGAGAGGGGCTTAGGTCCGCTTCCGGGGGAGCGCAATGCAGATCGGCTTGGGGGGTATTGGGTCGGGGCTTGCAAAGATGGCCACCATATCGTCACCCCCGCGTAGGCGGGGGTCCATACACGCTGGCGTTCGCGAAAGAGCAACGCCGGTTGCGTCTATGGATTCCCGCCTGCGCGGGAATGACGAGGGTGGCCTATTGTCTCAGCGCGTCCCAAGAAACGCCAGCAGATCGAGCGTCAGCCGCTCGCTCTCGGTCGCGAACAGCCCGTGCGGCGCGCCGTCATATTCGATCAGCTTGGCATTCGGCAGCGCCTTGGCCAGTGCGCGGCCGGTCGCGTCGATCGGCACCGTCTGGTCGGCGGTGCCGTGAATGATGAGTGTCGGCACGGTGATCGACGCAATGTCACCCCGGAAATCGGTCGTCCCGAACGATTCCGCGCACGCCAGCGTCGGCTTCAGCCCCGCCATCATCGCCGTGTTCCACGACAGGTCGAGCGTTTCCTCGCTCACCGGGCTGGTGATGAAGCCCACGCCATAGAATTGGTCGAAGAAGGTACGGAAGAATTTCGGCCGGTCCGCCTTGATATTGTCGGCGATCTCCTCGAGCTGGTCCTGCGCCACGCCATCGGGATTGTCTTCGGTCTTGAGCATGTACGGCACGACCGAGCCGATGAACCCGGCCTTCGTCACGCCTTTGCCGCCGTGCCGCGACATGTATCGCGCCACTTCGCCGCCACCCATCGAGAAGCCGATGATCGCCGCATTGTCGGTGACGCCGGTTTCCTTCATCACATCCGCCAGATCGTCGGCCAGCGTGTCGTAATCATAGCCCGACCACGGCTGGTCCGACCGGCCGAATCCGCGCCGGTCGTAGGCGATCACCCGGTATCCGGCATCGGCCAGCGCCATCGACTGCGGGTCCCAGCTATCGGCCGACAGCGGCCAGCCATGGATCAGGATGACCGGCTGCCCCTGTCCCCAGTCCTTGACGAACAGGCTCGTTCCATCGCGGGTCTTGATATAGGGCATCGTGCTTGCATCCTCGCTCAACGGGTAACACCGCTGGTGAACGAGCGACCTTCCCGCCGGTTGCTTGGACGCCGGTACGAAATCGTGCCCCGAAGGTTGATCCGGCTTCCTTTCAACAAGCGTCATTCCAGCGAAGGCTGGGATCTACCGGTGACGGCGCGCGACAGGAGCCGCTTGAGGTCCCAGCCTGCGCTGGGCAACGCTTTCGTTCGGATGCACCGGAGTCTGGGACCTATCGACACTCAGCCAGACGGCGGCTCCTGGCGGCTCCCCTCCCTGACAAGGGAGGGGTTTGGGGGTGGGTAGGCCGGTTGTGGAGGGCTTATGTTTCCTCTCGGGCCGACCCACCCCCGGCCCCTCCCTTGTCAGGGAGGGGAGGAGATTAGGACGGCATTTCGTTGAATGTCGATCCAGCCTAGGACCGCGAAACGATGCCCAGCCGCGGCCGGTCACCGTGTTCGACCTCGGCCAGCAGTTGCGCATAGCGCTCGGCCATCTCGGTATGGACCACCCGCACTTCAGGCAGGAACGCGCCATCGGCACGCGCCCGTGCCTCGATTATGCGGCGGCGATAATAGTCGGCGTTGTTCCGTTGTTCCATCGAACATCTCCCGCAACATCGGTTGCTGAACAGGGGATGTACGGCAAAAGCCATCCGTCGTTCCTGATCTGCATCAGTGGCGAACAGTATACGGCAAAAAAGATCAGTCGGTCGTCACGAAGGTATCGAGCACGCGCTTGCGTCCCGCCGTCGCGAACTCGACTTCCAGCTTGTTGCCCTCGATCAATTCGATCGTGCCATGGCCGAACTTCTGGTGGAACACGCGCTGTCCTTTTTTCAGGTCGCCGCGCCCCTTGTTGCCCAGGCTGATCGCGCTTGCCCGCGCCTCGACCACGCGCGACGGGGCGGGGGTGAAGGTCGACCCCTGCGACGCCGCGCGCTGCCAGCCCGGCCCCCGCCCGGTGCCGCGCGACACATCGGCGAAGGGATCGCCGCGTTCGGACCAGTTGGCCCGCCACAGGCTCTCGCCCCCCGCCATCGTCGTCTCGGTCTCGATATGCTCGGGCGGCAATTCGCCGACGAAGCGCGACGGGAGCGAGGAATTCCACTGGCCATAGATGCGCCGGTTGGCGGCGTGCAGCACCACCGCCAGCCGCCGCGCGCGGGTGATCGCGACATAGGCGAGGCGGCGTTCTTCCTCGAGGCTGGCGGTGCCGCCCTCGTCCATCGATCGCTGCGACGGGAACAGCCCTTCCTCCCATCCGACGCAGAACACCGTGTCGAACTCCAGCCCCTTGGCGGCGTGGATCGTCATGATCGTGACCTTCGGCTCCTCGGCCGACGCCTCGTTATCCATCACCAGGCTGACGTGTTCGAGGAAGGCGCCCAGCGACTCATATTCCTCCATCGCCCGGACCAGCTCGGTCAGATTCTCCAGCCGCCCGGCGGCCTCGGCGGTCTTTTCCGCCTGATACATCGCGGTATAGCCGCTCTCGTCGAGCAACTGCCGCGCCAGCTCGGCATGCGGCAGGTCGCGGGCCATGTCGCGCCACCGCGCGAAATCGCCGACCAGCCGCCCGAGCGACTTGCGCGCCGCCCCGGTCAGCTCGTCTGTGTCGAGGATGCGCGCAGCCGCCGTCATCAGCGAACTGCCGGTCGCACGCGCGAAACGGTGGACCGTCTGCACCGCCTTGTCGCCCAAGCCCCGCTTGGGGACGTTGACGATCCGCTCGAACGCCAGATCGTCGGCCGGCTGGTTGACGACGCGCAGATACGCCAGCGCATCGCGGATCTCGGCGCGCTCGTAGAAGCGAAAGCCGCCGACGATGCGATACGGCATGCCGGTCGCGATGAAGCGGTCCTCGAACTCGCGCGTCTGGTGCTGCGCGCGGACCAGGATGGCGAACCCGTCGAGGTTGCGGCGCTCGCGCTCGATCATGTCGGTGACGCGGCGCGCTTCCTCGGGGCCATCCCACACCCCGATCACGCGGACCTTTTCGCCGACGTCGCATTCGGTCCACAACGTCTTGCCCAGCCGCCCGCCGTTATGCGCGATCACCCCCGATGCCGCGCCGAGGATATGCGGGGTCGACCGGTAATTCTGTTCCAGCCGGACGATCTTGGCACCGGGAAAATCACGCTCGAACCGCAGGATATTCTCGACCTGCGCGCCGCGCCATGAATAGATCGACTGGTCGTCGTCGCCCACGCAGCACAGGTTGCGCCGCTCCTGCGCCAGCAACCGCAGCCAGAGATACTGGACGCTGTTGGTGTCCTGATATTCGTCGACCATGATGTAGCGGAAGCGCTGCTGATACTGCGCCAGCACCTCGCGATTGGTCCGCAAGATCGTCAGCACATGCAGCAGCAGGTCGCCGAAGTCGCAGGCGTTCACCGCCTTCAACCGGTCCTGATATTGCTGGTACAGTTCGCCCCCGCGCCCATTGGCAAAGCGCTCCGCCTCGCCCGCATCGATGTCGGCGGGAGTCAGCCCCTTGTTCTTCCACCCGTCGATCAGCCCGGCAAGGCTGCGCGCCGGCCAGCGCTTCTCATCGAGGTTCGCGGCAAGGATCAACTGCTTCATCAGCCGCAACTGGTCGTCGGTGTCGAGGATGGAGAAGTTCGACTGCAACCCGACCAGTTCAGCATGGCGGCGCAGCATCTTCGCGCCGATCGCGTGGAACGTGCCGAGCCACGGCATCCCCTCCACCATGTCGCCGACCAGCCGGCCGACCCGCTCGCGCATTTCCTTCGCCGCCTTGTTGGTGAACGTCACCGACAGGATTTCGGATGGATAGGCCTTGCGGGTGTAGAGCAGGTGCGCCAGCCGCGCGGTCAGCGCCGCCGTCTTGCCAGTGCCTGCCCCCGCCAGCACCAGCACCGGCCCGTCGGTCGTCAGCACCGCCTCGCGCTGCGGCGCGTTCAGCGTGCGCAGATAGGGCGGTTCGTCAGCGGGAACGGGGGCGGGGGCAGGGACGAGCGACATGGCCGAACAGGTAGGGAACGAAGCGTAAAGCGGCAAGCAAGGAAGTTGTTTCGCAACCGTCATCGTATCGACATGGCCCTGCCACGATGCTGCAACGCGGCGACGGTAGGGGCCATGTGCCGGCGGACGGCGGCACCCGGTTCACGGGATGACCACCGGCGCGACAGGCGATCTTCGCAGGAGCCTTTGCCATGACCATCCGTACCGTCGCCCTGATGGCGGCCGCATTGACGTGCGTGTCGTCCGCCGCCCATGCCGAACTGCGCGAGCCGGTGAGCGCCCGCGTTTCCTATGCCGGCCTCGACCTTGCCACCACCGAAGGCCGCCGCCTGCTCGACGCGCGGGTCGACGCCGCTGCCCGCCGCGCCTGCACCTCGGTCGTCACCGGCATGCGCGGCTATGCCGACACCCGCCGCTGCCGCACCGAAATGAAGCGCGACGCCCAGGTCCGCGTGGCGCAGCTCGCCCGGCCGGTAACGGTCGCCAGCGTCCGCTGACTTGTCGTGCTCCCCTCCCTGACAAGGGAGCGGCTGGGGGTGGGTAGGCATGGGGCGGGTGCTGCCGTTCCCTCGCAGGCCGACCCACCCCCGACCCCTCCCTTGTCAGGGAGGGGAGCAACCGGCTCAGGCTGCGCTGTCGAACAGATTGAACCCGCTCGGCAGGCGGTTGGGCAGCTTCTCCCCGCCGATGACCGCGCCGATCGCATTGATCGCGCCCAGCAGGTCCTTTTGCGGATAGGGCTTGGCGAGACACCCCGCCGCGAACACCCGCGCGCCCTCGGGGCACGCCCCCGTCACCAGCAGCACCGGGATGCCGCGACCATGCGCGGTCCGCGCCACGTCGACTCCGCTGCCATCGGCCAGATTGACGTCGGCCAGCACCAAGTCCACTTCGGTCCCGCCCTCGATCACCCGCAGCGCGTCGGCGACCGAATCGACCGTTGCCGCGATCTCGAATCCGCTGGCGGTCAGGAAATATTCGGTATCGAACGCGACCAGCGGTTCGTCCTCGACGACGAGGATGCGCGTGATGTGCCGTTTCTTCCGACCGAACAACATGGACCCACTCGCTTTCCACCGGATGGCTTCCATCCTATACGATTGCGTCAAACTCACGAACGCGATGAAGGAACCGCTTTGGCGCAAACTTTCATCGCCTCGCCGCAAGCTGGATATTTTCGTCATCGCCACGCCTCCTGAATCCCCCGCCGAAACGCCCGCCGACGGCCAACGCATCGCGAAACTGCTGGCCCGCGCCGGCGTCGCGTCGCGTCGCGACATCGAACGCATGATTACCGCTGGTCGCATCGCGATCGACGGCGTCACCATCGAGACGCCGGCGACGATCCTGCGCAACTTGAAGGGCGTGACCGTCGACGGCGCACCCGTCGCCGCACCCGAACCTACGCGCCTGTTCCGCTTCCACAAGCCCGCTGGCACACTGACCGCCGAGCGCGACCATACCGGTCGCCAGACGATCTACGACCGGCTGCCCGCCGGGCTCCCGCGCCTTATCCCCGTCGGCCGTCTCGATCTGAATACCGAGGGGTTGTTGCTGATGACCACCGACGGCGAGCTGAAACGCCGCCTCGAACTGCCCGCCACCGGCGTCGAGCGGACCTATCGCGCGCGTGCCTATGGCGAGGTCAGCCAGCAGCAGCTCGAGGACCTGATGCTCGGCATCGAGATCGAGGGGGTGCGCTATGGCTCGATCAACGCCAATCTTGAACGGCGCACCGGCACCAACACCTGGATCGAGATGACGCTGACCGAGGGCAAGAACCGCGAGGTTCGCCGCGTCCTCGAACATCTCGGACTCAAGGTCTCGCGCCTGATCCGCACCCGCTACGGCCCGTTCTACCTCGAAGACCTGCCCGAAGGCGAGGTCGACGAGATCCGTCAGCACGAACTGGTCGCCTTCCGCAAGACGCTGGTGAACAAGCCGACCGTCAAGCCGACGCCCGAGGGGGCTGATCCGGCGGCGCTGAAGGCGTGGAAGCGCGCGAGCCCGCTGCCCCGCCCCGAGCCGGTGGCGACGCCGCGCACCGACGAACGCCGCCCGCGTATCGAGCGCGACGGCCAGCGCTCGGGCTTCAGCGGCCGGCGCCCCGACCGCGAGGGGCCAGCCGGAGCGCCGGGGCAGGGCGAACATCGTACGCTTGCCCCCCGCCCGCAAGGCGATGGCGAACGCCGCAGCTTCGGCGCCAGGCCGCAGGGTGACGGTGAACGCCCCCGCTTCGGCGCACGACCACAGGGCGACGGCGAGCGCCGCAGTTTTGGTGCCCGACCACAGGGCGATGGCGAACGCCGCAGCTTCGGCACGCGACCGCAAGGTGACGGCGAACGCCCCCGCTTCGGCGCCCGGCCGCAAGGCAGCACCGAGCGCGGCGGGTTCGGCGATCGTCCCCGGCCGGTCGATCCGCGTCGTGCCGGCCCACGCACCCACGCCACCGAACGCCCGGTCGATCGTCAGGACGGGTTCGATCCGCTGACCCAGGCGGGACAGACCCCATCCGAACGCAAGCAGCCGGGACTGGGCGATCGCCGGGCCTATGGCCATGCCCCTGATGGCGCCAACGCCCGCACCCGGCGGGCGGCGGCCTATGTCCAGCGGCCGGGCTATGACGGCGTCGCCCGGGTTTCGCGCAGACCCCGCGACGACGAGCAGGAATCTGCGCCCCGCCCAGCGCGTGGTCCCGCCCGGACCGGCGGTGTTGTACGCCGTGAGGAACCCGCCCCCGCGCCCCCGCGCGGTCCGGTCGACCGACGCATGACGCAGGCAGAGGCGTCCGACGCCGATCGGGCGAGCTTCATCGACCGGCCCAAGCGCAAGCCGACCGGCTGGGCGAAGGCCACGCCATCGACCCGACCGACCAAGGGCAAACCCAAGGGCGGGCGTCCGACCGGGGGCAAGCGCTGATGCGGATCATCGCCGGGGAATGGCGCGGCCGCCCGATCGCCGCGCCCAAGGGCGACGCCACCCGCCCCACCGCCGACCGCACGCGCGAGGCGCTGTTCTCGATGCTGGCTAGCCGCATCGGCAGCTTCGACGAACTGGCGGTCGCCGATCTGTTCGCCGGGTCGGGCGCGCTGGGACTGGAGGCGCTGTCGCGCGGTGCCGCCACCTGCCTGTTCGTCGAACAGGACCGCGCGGCGCTCGACGCCTTGCGCGCCAACATCACCAAGCTGGGGGCAGGGGGCACCGACGTTCGCGCCACCTCGGTCCTGTCGCTCGGGCCGGCACCGCGTCCGCTCGACCTGGTGATGATGGACCCGCCCTATGACAGCGGCGCGGGTGCGGTCGCGGCGGACAAGCTCGCCCGGCTCGGCTGGATCGGCCCCGCCACCTGGGTCAGCGTCGAAACCGCGAAGCCCGAGACGATCGACCTGCCGCAATTCACGATCGATGTCGAACGCGTCTATGGCAAGGCGAAGATCACTCTGCTTCGCCTCGCCTGAACGGCCCGGGCCTGATCGATCGACGCCATGCCGGCGACGGGTCCGGGCAAAAGCATCCGACTCCAGGCGCGTTAACGCCTTGGTGGGGACGCCGTGCTAGGTCGGCGATCCAGTACGGTATCGGACGGAACAGGCCAGGTGGACGGTGCGATCTATGCGTTGATCGGGAATATGTGCGTCGCGGCGTTGTTCGCGGTGGCGTTCGCGACCATCCGCCTGTCTTATTCGGGCCAGCGCGAGGTGATGTGGTTCTTCGCGGTCTATGCGATCGGCATGCTGACCCCATTGAGTGAACTGGGTGTCCGGCTGACCCAGTGGACGGGCACGTTCACCGCGACCAGCTATGCGTCGTTCCTGCTGTGCATCGTGCTGATGCCGCTGGGCTTCGCCGCGCTCGGCGGCCTGCGCAAGCCATGGGCGGCGGCCGGTGCGATCCTGCTGCTCGGTGTCGTCATCCGCGCCGGCATCTGGGGTGGGCCGCGCAATACGCTGTGGTACGAACTCTGTTTCCAGGCGCCGTTCGCGACCGCCAGCGCGTTGTCGGCGGTCGTCGCGCAGCGGATGGCGCGTACCGGCGGCGGCCGGCTATGGTGGGGGCTGACCTTCGTCTCGGGGCTGCTCGGCATCCACTTCCTCGTCAAGCCGTTCTTCGCCGCTGCCTATGGCTCGGGCGCCACCGCGCGCGACTATGCCGCCAGCGCCTATGCGTTGTTCTCGCAGGCGACCGGCGGCATCCTGATCGTTACCGCCGGGCTGATGGTGCTGTTGCTGGTGATGCAGAAGGTGATGGGCCACACCATCGCCGAATCCGAAACCGATCCGTTGACTGGCCTCGCCAACCGGCGCGGGCTGGAACGCCGCGCCGCGCGGCTGTTCGATCCCGCCGCCCGGTCGCCGGTCGCGGCGATCGTGTTCGACCTCGATCATTTCAAGCGGATCAACGACGGCTATGGCCATGCCACCGGCGATGCGGTGCTGCGCGCCTTCGCGCATGTCCTGCGCACCGCGCTGCCGCCCGACGCGCTGGTCGCCCGGCTGGGCGGCGAGGAATTCGTCGCGCTGCTCGACCGCACGACGCTGCGCGGCGCATGGCTTTCGGCGCAGGCGGTGCGCGGCGCGATGCCGGCGATGGGCGCGCATCTCCCCGCCGTCACGGTCAGCGCGGGGCTTGCCGAGCGCGAGAGCGGCGACACGCTCGAACGCCTGCTGGAACGCGCCGACGGCTGGACCTATGCCGCCAAGCGAGCGGGGCGCAACCGCGTCTGCCCGATGCCCGAACCGGTCGGGGCGACGCCGCCGTTTACCGCCTCGGCGTGATCGCCAGCCCGATCAGGCTTGCCACCCCCGCCGCGCCAAGGATCATGCCGACCGCGCTCAGGCCATGTCCGACCGACAGCGCCTGCGCGATGCTCGGCGTCAGCCCGCCGCCGATCACCCCGCCGACGTTGAACGCCATCGATGCGCCGGTATAACGCACCCGCGCCGGGAACAGCGACGGCAGCCACGCGCCGAGCGGCCCATAGACGAACCCCATCATCAACAGCGCGAACGACAGCCACGCCCCGATCGCGAACAGGCTGCCCGAACCGACCATCGGTGCCAGCAACGCGCCCGCCACGACCACGCCGACGCAGCCTCCGGCAAGCACCCGCCCCGGCGTCGCCCGGTCGGACCACCATCCCGCCCACGCGATGCCGACTGCCATGAACAGGATCGCGACCAACTGCGTCTGGAGGAACGCGCCGCGCGTATAGCCGAGCGTCGTGGTGCCATATCCCAGCACGAACGTCGTCGCGATGTAATAGAGCGCGAAACAGGCGACGACCCCGAACGTCCCGGCCACGGTCGCGCGCAGATGCCCGGCCGCCAGTTCGGCGATCGGCACCCCGGCGGGCGCTTCCTGTTCCAGCGCGGCCCGGAACGCCGGCGTCTCGGTCAGCTTGAGGCGAACCCACAGGCCCAGGCCGACCAGCGCGACGCTGAACAAGAACGGCAACCGCCAGCCCCACGCCACGAAATCGGCATCGCTGAGCGTCAGGCCGAGGATCAGGAACAGCCCGTTGGCGGCGATGAACCCGACCGGCGCACCCAGTTGCGGCACCATGCCGAACCGCCCGCGCCACCCCGGCGGCGCATTCTCGACCGCGAGCAGCGCCGCGCCACCCCATTCGCCGCCCAGTCCCAGCCCTTGCGCGAACCGCAACGTACACAGCAGCAGCGGCGCGACCCAGCCGACCTGCGCATAGGTCGGCAGGAACGCGATCAGCAGCGTCGACCCGCCCATCAGCATCAGCGACGCGACCAGCGTCGACTTCCGCCCCAGCCGGTCGCCGAAATGCCCGAACACCACCGCGCCCAGCGGCCGCGCGATGAAGGCGAGGCCGATCGACAGGTAACTCGCCATCAACTGCGCCGAACTGCTGTCCGACGGAAAGAACAGCGGCCCGAACACCAGTGTCGCGGCGGTCGCATAGATATAGAAGTCGTAGAACTCGACCGACGTACCGATTAGGCTGGCGATCAGGATGCGACGATGCGTGGCCATCGGATGGGGAACAGTCATGCCGGTGCGCCTACCCGATCGGCCGGGCAGGGCAAGAAGCTTTCGGTTGGCGGGGTTCAGGCGCAACTATCGGAGTGCGCCGCTGTTCGAAGGTAAGGGTGCTGTTCCGCGCCAGCCTGTTCGTCATTCCCGCGCAGGCGGGAATCCATAGACACTGACGTCACGATAGACCCGAAGCGTCCGCGTATATGGGCTCCCGTCTGCGCGGGAGTAACGAACGCTGTTGGTGTTTGTCCCCCATATCGCTCCGAATTCCAACCACCTTGCTCCAACCGCACCCCCCGCCTACGGTCCCGCGCTGCACAAGGGGACAGGCATGACCGACGCCGCGCCGACCGGACTGGCGCTGATCCGTACCGGGCTGGGCAATCGCAAGACGGGCACGATGCTGGCGTTCGGCTTTGCCGCCGGACTGCCGTTCACGCTGTTGCTCGGGACGCTCAACGCATGGCTGGGGGAGGCGAAGGTGAACCTCGCCACCATCGGCCTGCTGTCGTGGATCGGATTGCTCTACGCCTTCAAATTCTTGTGGTCGCCGCTGGTCGATCGCCTCCGCCTGCCGCTGCTCGAACGCTTCGGGCGGCGCAAGTCGTGGCTGCTGCTGTGTCAGGGGGTGCTCGCCGCTACCTTCGTCGCGCTGTCGGCGACCGATCCGGTGCTGGGGCTCGGCTGGTTTGCGCTGCTGGCGGTGATCGGCGCGTTCGCCGCCGCGACGCAGGACGTGGTGATCGACGCATGGCGGATCGACGTGGCGGACGAGCGCGCGACGCTCGGCCTGCTGTCGTCGGCCTATCAACTCGGCTACCGCACCGCGACGCTGATCGGCGGTGCGCTGGCGCTGGTGATGGCGGCACGGATCGGATGGCCACTGGTCTATGCGATCATGGGCGCCCTGATGGCGTTGCTGCTGATCGTCACCTTGCTCGCACCCGACACGCCGCGCCCGGCCGCGCTGACACCGGGCGAGGCCGCCATCGGCCCGTCGCGTGCCGACAAGCGCACCGGGCTCATCATCGTCGGCCTGTGCTGGAGCTGGGCGATCCTGACCATCGCCGCCTTCATGGTCCGCGCGCTCGCCGTCGCGCCCGGCGAGACGCCGCCGAGCGTCGGCGATTTCACCCGCCTTACCGGCCCATGGATCGTCGTCGCGACCGTCGTCGTTCCCGCGCTCGTCGCGGCATGGCTGACCCGGCGCAGCGGGGCGGGGGCCGACCCGGCGACCGGCATCGTCGAACACGGCTATCGCGCGCTCATCCTGCCGATGGCCGAACTGGTCGGGCGGCTGGGCTACGGCGTGGTGATCGTCCTCGGGCTGATCCTCAGCTACCGGCTGTGCGATTCGATCTGGGGGCCGTTCGCCTATCCCTTTTATCTCACGGAACTGCACTACACCAACGACGAGGTCGCCTTCGCGTCCAAGATCTTCGGCGTCGGCATGACCATCCTCGGCATTTCGCTGGGCGGCATCCTGTTCGCGACGGTCGGGCGGATGCCGACATTGCTGCTCGGCGCGATCGTCGCCGCCTTAAGCAACCTGCTCTATGCCGATCTGGCGGCCGGCGCGCCGGTGATCGATGCGGTGGCGGGCGCGACCGGGCTGCTGAAGCTTGGCGTCGATGCGCGGATGGTCCGGCTGATGGTCGCGATCTCGGGGGAGAATATCGCCGGTGGCTTGGCCGGCGCGGCGTTCGTCGCCTATCTGTCCTCGATCGCCAGCAAGGAACACAGCGCCGTGCAATATGCGCTGCTGTCGTCGCTCACCCTGCTGGTCGGCTCGCTCGGCCGCGCGGGGCTGGGCGAAGCGGTCGAACAAATGGGCTATGCCCCGGTATTCCGCTTCACCGCCGCGCTGGGGCTGGTCGCGGTGGTGTTCGTCCTGCTCGAATGGGTCCGCTGGAGCCGCGAGACGAAGCGGGCCTGATCCCCCTCACACAAACGTCATCCCAGCGAAGGCTGGGATCTCCCGCTGACAGCGCGTGACAGTAGCCGCACGAGGCCCAGGCCTTCGCTGGGGCGACGGTTCCTACGGTAAGAAGTGGGTAGTTCACGCGAAGGCGCGAAGAAGGTTGGTTCGCGCAGAGGCGCAGAGGCGCGGAGGAGGTAGTTCGGGACGCAATGTCCCGTGCGATCGGGAGGCCGGCAACAGGCCCGCTATCGCGGGAAAGACAGCCTCGAACGCAACCTCCTCTGCGCCTCCGCGTCTCTGCGCGAACAAAATCTTCTTCCTAAGCCGGCACCTCGTCATTCGCCGCCAGCACGGTGCCAGCCAGATACAGCGACCCCGCGATCAACACCGACTCCGCCCCGACCAGCGCCACCCGATCGAGCGCCGAAGCCGGATCGTCCGCCACCTCGGCACGTACTCCCAACGCCCGCGCCATCGCCGCCAACGCCTCGGGCGCATGACACGCATGCCCCGGAACCGGCACCGCCACCACATGATCGACGACCTGCGCCAGATGGCCCAGCACGCTGCGCCCATCCTTGTTGGCGAGCATCCCCAGCACCAGCGCCGATGGCTCGCCCCGAGCGATCCGTGGCCACCAAGCTGCCACCTCGATCGCCGCCGATTCATTGTGCGCCCCGTCGAGCCACACGCCGTGCCGGGACACGACCCGTCCGGTCAGCGGCCCGCGCTCGCGCAACCGCTGCATCCGCGCCGGCCAGCGCGCCGCCCCTGCCGCCGCGACGATCGCCGCATCGGGCACGTCGACCGCCGTCTGATGCCGCAGCATCGCTGCGGCGAGCGCCAGATTGTCGCGCTGGTGCGCCCCCACCATCGCCGGCACCGGCAGCGTCAGTTCCCCCCGATCATCGGTGTAGAAACCGTCGTCCGCCCGCCAGTCCTCATCGCGAGCGACCAGCGGCGCCCCAGCCGCACCCGCCACCGCGCGCACCCGCGCCATCACCTCGGGCGCATAGCGCTGCACCACCAACGGCACGCCGGGCTTGGCGATCCCCGCCTTCTCGCCCGCGATTCCGACCAGCGAGTTCCCCAGAAACGCCTCGTGATCGATCCCCAGCGCCGCGATGCCGCACACTGCCGGTGCCCGCAGTACGTTGGTCGCATCCAGCCGCCCGCCCAAGCCCACCTCGATCACGCACGCCTCCGCCGGCGTCCGCGCAAAGGCGAGGAACGCCGCCGCCGTCGTGATCTCGAAGAAGCTCGCGCCGATCCCGTCGGCCACGTCCAGCACTTGCGCCAGCAGCGCCGCCAATGCGCCATCGTCGATCAGCGTGCCGCCCAACCGGATACGCTCGTTGAACCGCACCAGATGCGGACTGGCATAGACATGGGCGCGCAACCCCGCCGCCTCGATCGCGGCGCGCAGATAGGCGCAGGTCGATCCCTTGCCATTGGTTCCCGCGACATGGAACACCGGCGGCAGCGCCAGATGAGGATCGCCCAGCCGCGCCAGCAGCCGCGTGATCCGATCGAGCCCCAGCACATCGGCGCCCGGCGACAACAGGGTCAACCGGTCGAGTTGCGCCTGCACCGCCGGGTCGGCCGAAATCGCGAAATCGGGCATGCCCGGCTCAGGCCGCCGCCTTCTGTCCCAGAAACTCGATCAACTGCGCAAGTTCGCCGGGCAGGTCGCGGCGATGCGTCACCCGGTCGATCAGCCCATGGTCGCGATAATATTCGCTGGTCTGGAAATCGTCGGGCAGCTTCTCGCGGATCGTGCTTTCGATCACCCGCCGCCCGGTGAACGCCAGCGTCGCCTTCGGCTCGGCGATCTGCACGTCGCCCAGCATCGCATAGGCGGCCATCACGCCCCCCGACGTCGGATCGGTCAGCACCACCAGATAGGGCAGGCCCGCATCGTGCAGCATCTCGATCGCCACCGTGGTGCGCGGCATCTGCATCAGGCTGAGGATACCCTCCTGCATCCGTGCGCCGCCGCTGGCGGTGAACACCACATAGGGCACGCCGCGCGCGATCGCCGCCTCGACGCCGGCGATGAACGCCTCACCGACGAACTGCCCCATCGATCCGCCCATGAACGCGAAGTTCTGGACCCCGATCACCGCGCCATGTCCCTGGATCGTGCCATAGGCGTTCTGGAACGCATCCTGCTCGCCGGTGTCGGTCCGCGCGGTCTTGAGCCGGTCAACATAGCGTTTGCTGTCGCGGAACTTCAGCGGGTCCTCGGCGACCTTGGGATTGGGCAATATCTGGACGCTGCCGTCATCGAACAACTGTCCGAACCGCTCCTTCGGCCCGATGCGGCCATGATGGTCGCACTTCGGACAGACGTGCAGATTCTCTTCCCATTCGCGGGTGAAGATCATCTGCCCGCACCCCTTGCACTTGTGCCAGAGATGGTCGGGCGTTTCCTTGCGCGCGACGAAGGGGAGGGCGTTGCGGACGCGGTTCAGCCAGCTCATGCCGGGTCCTTTGCCGCGTGGCGCACCGCGCTGGCAAGCGTTTCGATATAGGCGCGCACCGGCCCGGCGGCATCGGCCCCGTGCGCGGCGACGATCTCGACGATCGCCGATCCGACGACGACCCCGTCCGCCACGCGCGCGATGCTCGCCGCCTGTTCGGGAGTCCGCACGCCAAAGCCGACCGCGATCGGCAGAGTGGTCGCTGCCTTCAACCGCGCGACCGCATCGTCGATCGACGCCTGCACCGCCTGTTGCTTGCCGGTGATCCCGGCGACCGAGACGTAATAGAGGAACCCGCCGGCCCCCTCCAGTACGGCGGGCAGCCGCGCGGCATCGGTGGTCGGCGTCGCCAGCCGGATCGCAGCGATGCCATGGGCGCGCAATTGCTGCCCGAGGCTGTCGTCCTCCTCGGGGGGAATGTCGACGCAGATCACCCCGTCGACGCCGGCGGCGGCGCAGGCCTGCGCGAACCAGTCCGCCCCGCGCCGCACCATCGGATTGGCATAGCCCATCAGCACCAGCGGCACGTCGGGGTGGCGCACGCGAAACTCGCCCGCGATCCGCAGCACGTCGGCGGTCCGCGTGCCCGCCGCGAGGCTGCGGATGTTCGCCGACTGGATCGCCGGCCCGTCGGCCATCGGATCGGTGAACGGCATGCCCAGTTCGATCACATCCGCCCCGCCCGCGACCAGTGCGTCGAGGATGGCGGGCGTCGCGTCGGACGTCGGATCGCCGGCGGTGACGAAACACACCAACGCTGCGCGCCCTTGCGAAAACGCCGAAGCAAGCCGGGTCAAAGCCCTCTCCCCTTCAGGGGAGAGGGTTGGGAGAGGGGGTGGGTCAAGAAACCGTCCAACAAGCGCAACACGCCTTCCAGATTAAACATCACGTCAGAGTTAGTGAACCGCACTACCCGATAGCCTTGCGCGGTCAAATACGCGGTCCGAGCTTCGTCATACGCAGCCGTTCCGCCATGCAGATGCCCGTCGAGTTCGATTACGAGCTTCGGCGCGTTCGCCGCAAAGTCGGCAATATACGCCCCGATCACCTTTTGCCGCCGAAACTTGAACCCCCGCAAACCGCTCGGCGCGCAACGCGAACCACAGCTTCTGCTCGGCAGGGGTAGGGGCTTTGCGCGCTGCCTTCGCCCGTTCGGTCAAACCAGTGTCGCGCACTGCCCCTCTCCCAACCCTCTCCCCCGAAGAGGAGAGGGCTTAAATCTCCACTCCCAGCGCGCTTGCCACGGTGAAAATATCCTTGTCCCCCCGCCCGCACAGGTTCGCCAGGATGATCTGGTCGCTGCGCATGGTCTTCGCCCGCCGCGCCACCGCCGCAATCGCGTGCGCCGGCTCCAGCGCGGGGATGATCCCTTCGCTCCGACACAGCATCTGGAACGCGTCGAGCGCGTCGACATCGGTCGCGCTGTCATACTCCACCCGGCCGATGTCACGCAGCCACGCATGTTCCGGCCCGATCCCCGGATAGTCCAGTCCCGCCGAGATCGAATGCCCCTCCGCGATCTGCCCGTCCTCGTCCTGCAACAGATACGTCTTGTTGCCGTGCAGGATGCCGGGGAAGCCGCCCGCCAGCGACGCGGCATGATCCTTGTCCAGCCCGTGGCCCGCCGCCTCGACGCCCAGCATCGCGACCTCGGGATCGTCGAGGAACGGATGGAACAGCCCGATCGCGTTCGACCCGCCACCGATCGCCGCGACCAGCAGGTCGGGCAGGCGCCCGGTGCGCTCCAGCATCTGCGCGCGCGCCTCGCGGCCGATGATGCTCTGGAAATCGCGCACCATCTCCGGGTAGGGATGCGGCCCCGCCGCCGTGCCGATGATGTAGAAGGTGTCGTGGACGTTCGCGACCCAGTCACGCAGGCCTTCGTTCATCGCATCGGACAGCGTGGCCGCGCCGCTCGTCACCGGCCGCACCTCGGCACCCAGCAGCTTCATGCGGAACACATTGGGCTGCTGCCGCTCAATATCGCGCGCACCCATGTAGATGACGCAGGGCAGGCCGAAGCGCGCGCACACGGCGGCGGTCGCCACGCCATGCTGGCCAGCACCCGTCTCGGCGATGATCCGCGTCTTGCCCATGCGGATCGCTAGCAGGATCTGCCCGATGCAGTTGTTGATCTTGTGCGCGCCGGTATGGTTCAGCTCGTCGCGCTTGAACCACACCTGCGCTCCCATGCCCGGCGCGGCCGACGCGCGCAGCGTCTCGCTCAACCGTTCGGCATGATACAGCGGGCTGGGCCGCCCGACATAATGCGTCATCAGGTCGTCGAACTGTGCCGCGAACGCCGGATCGGCCTTGGCCGCCGTATATTCGCGATCGAGGTCGAGGATCAGCGGCATCAGCGTTTCCGCGACATAGCGGCCGCCGAAGTCGCCGAAATGCCCGCGGTCGTCGGGCTGGGTGCGATAGCTGTTGGGGGCGTTCATGGGCCGTCCGTTACGCCCGCGCGTGCCCGCTGTCGAGGGGATCGGGGACTGACCGGGACATGCGCGGAAGCGCCCGTTTCGGCAGTTCAGTCCATTCCACTCGCAAACGTTACCCCGGACCTGTTCCGGGGTAACGGATCGGGCCTGAAAGCCTCCCGGATCGCTGAACGTCGATCCGCACTTAGGCGTCCGCCACCGCCCGCCCGAACGCTGCGATCCGCTGAACATCCTTCACGCCGGGCGCGCTTTCCACCCCCGATGACACATCGACCAGCGGCGCGCGCGTCACCCGGATGGCCTGCGCGACATTGCCCGCGTCCAGCCCGCCCGACAACGCCCATGGCAGCGGATGTGCGAAGCCGGCGAGCAGCGTCCAGTCGAACCGCACCCCCATGCCGCCGGGCAATGCCGCACCCTCGGGCGTCTTGGCGTCGTACAGCACGCGGTCCGCCGCGCCGCCGAGCGCCCGCGCCCCGTCCAGATCGGCGCGCGTCTTGACCGCCACCGTCCCCCATGTCTCGCGCCCAAACCGCGCCCGGATCGCCGCGATCCGCGTCGGCGCGGTCTTGTGCAACTGGATCGCGTCGAGCCGCCCCGCCGTCACCGCCGCGTCGAGCAGCGCATCGTCGGGATCGACGAACACGCCCACCTTCGCGACTCCGCCCGGCACCTGCGTCGCCAGCCCCGCCGCCTTGTCGAACCCCAGATGCCGGGGGGAGGGGGGGAAGAACACGAAGCCGACATGGCTCGCCCCGGCGGACAGCGCCGCCGCCAGCGTCTCGGGCGTCGACAGGCCGCAAATCTTGAAACGGGTCATCGGTCGCTCACCACACAAGAGAAAACACACATGCCCCGCGAGGTACGGCCCCACATCCCCTCCTCTCCCTGACAGGCGAGGGGCCGGGGGTACGGGGCAGGGGCCGACACAGCCTCGCCGACCCGCCCCCGCTCCCTCCCTTGTCAGGGAGGGAGGCGCCACACAACCGGAGACGGCCGGTCCGCCACCACCCGCCACCCGCGAACCCTATGCCGCCACTACGCACTTTCCCGGAATCGATCTCGAATCGCTATGGCGCGAGGCGTAGCTGATCGGGGCGGGCACATGCACGCCCGCGCCACCGAAGGTTTCCCGATCATGTCGCCTACCCCCCAACCGGACCCCGCCGACCCCGTCGTGCTCTATGTCGGTCAGGATGTCGCCGGCCACTGGCTGGTACAGGACGCCGCCCGCCTGCTCGAAGGGCGTTTTGTGTCGCTCACCGCCGCGCTCCGCTTCGCCGAGGCCGAGCGCCAGATGTACCATGCCAGCGTGCGGCTGGCGACGATGCCGCTGATCCCGGTGATCCCGTTCGGCCCGGTCGCGGCCGATGTCCGGGCGCTGCCCCGTGCCGCGTGAGCGCGCCCGGTCCGACCCACGCTGGGCGGATGTCGCCGCGACCCTTGCGGCGTTGCGCGGCGGCCGCCGTCATGCCGTCCGCATCGTCGACACCGATTGCGGTTGCGGCACGCTGCTGATCGCCGCGCTCGCCCATGCCCGCAGCCTTGGCTTCACCGCGATCGAGGGGCGCGGCCTCGATCGCTCGCCGGCCTGCCTCGGCCGGGCGCGACGCGCGGCGGCCGCGCTGCACGATCCGGCGATCGGTGTGGCGTTCGACGCCACCGACGTGGCGACCGCGCTCGATCAGGAAGCGGAGGCGCCCGCCGACATCCTGTTATGCCACCACGCCTTGCCCGCCCATGCCCCGACGGCCGGGCGGGTGGTGATCGCCGACCGCCATGCCGGTGCCGTCCGATGAGCCGCCACAACCTGCGCTGGCGTGCCGCCGGCGTCGTGTTGCTGGCCATCGCCGGCACCGTCGCGGTCGTAGGCTATGGCGCGACGGCGACGCTTTTCGCGCTTCCCGCCGCGCTGCTCGGTCTGCCGCTCGTCCTCCACGGCAAGCGCGTGGAGCAGGCGATCCGCGCCTGTCGTCACGGCCATGCTACCACTGCCGCAGTCGTCCACGCCGCGCACCGGCGGCGGCCATGGCGACCCGCCGGGCCGTCCCGCACGGACCGATCGATGCCATGACGGCGGAATGACCGGCCGAGTCCCGCCTCAGTGCTAACTGGTGCTTCCTGCCGCTCGCGAATGCGCGATGTGCAAACTTCGGCGCCGGAAATTGATACATCGGTCGGACAAAAGGCTTATGTTGCAATAATTTGTTGCAACGGCCCGGCCGTGTGGAAGGGCGTTGCGTGTAAACTTCGTCATCTTTCACGCGCCATGGGCAAAGCCCATGGCGTCGGTCGGCGCTCCCCGCGCCGCCGGCCGAACGCGCCTTGTGCGGCTCGGGTCGAGCTTCGCTCGACCTTGCCCGGCGCGTTTCCGGCGCGTTACAGCGTTGCCTCGATCGCTCTCGCCGCCTGATCCGGGTCCTCGGCCTGTGTGATCGGGCGTCCGATCACCAGCACCGATGCCCCGGCGTCCAGCGCGGCGCGTGGTGTCACCACCCGCTTCTGGTCGCCGACACCGGCGTTCGCCGGACGGACGCCGGGCACCACGAAGAACCCCTGCGGCCACACCTTCTTGGCCACCGCGACCTCGGCACCCGAACACACCACCCCGTCGATCCCGGCGCTCTTCGCCAGTTCGGTCAGCCGCACCACCTGTTCGTGCGGGTCGGGGGCAAGGCCGATCGACGACAGGTCGTGGCCGTCGAGGCTGGTGAGCATCGTCACCGCCACCACTTTGGTGCCGACCGGTGCCGCCGCCTTGGCATCCTCCAGCATCGCCCGCCCGCCGCTGGCATGGACGGTCAGGATCGCCGGATCGAGCGGCCCCAGCGCCTGGATCGCCTTGGCGACGGTATTGGGAATATCGTGGAATTTCAGGTCGAGGAAGATCGGCAGGCCGAGGTCGGCCATCGTCCGCACCCCCGCCCGGCCATTGGCCATGAAGAACTCCAGTCCCAGCTTCAGCCCGCCGACATGGCCCCGGACCTTGTGCGCCAGCGCCTTGGCCCGCTCCAGATCGGGAGTGTCGATCGCGACATAGATCGGCGAGCGGCTCATGCGACCACTCCCGTCACCGGCTGCGGCGCCACCACCGGCTCGACCGGCTTGGCCAGCGGCACGGTGCGGTCGGCGGCGAACAGCCGCTGGCGCATCCGCCACCGCGTCAGCCTGAGCGCCACGAACGTCGGCAGGAACCCCGCGAGGAACGTGACGAGCAGCAACAGCGGCAGGTTCACATCGGCATACAACGTCCCCCACAGCTTCAGGGGAACCATCGTCATGTTGTTGAGCGCAAAGGCGACAATCACCCCCACCAGCAACGCCCAGAACAGGGTTTTCAGGAACTGCATGGGGCCTTGCCTCTCGTGTCGCGGGGTATCGTCCTTTCCTTACGCCCGCCCGCCCGGTTTTTCCAATAGCGGCGGTGTCAGCCGATTTCGGCGCGCAGCTCGGCGAACAGGTCGCCGATCGCCTCCAGCCGTGGTTCCTCTTCGTCGAGGATCGCCACGAACGCACGGCGTTTCAGCGTCGCGACATAACCCGGTGGCAGGTGGACATCGGCCGGCAGCGTCGACAGCGCGATGTCGATCATCCGCTCGGCACCATGCAGCCGCCCCCACAGATAGTCGTTCTCGCGGTACGACCGGCTGAAAAACGCCCCGAAATTATGGAAGCGGATGCCCTTCAACGTGGCCTCCGCCCCGCCGCCCCGGATCGAGGGGGCATCGTCGGGCGCGATCCGGTCGACCCGCACCGGATCGAACTCGTCCAGCCCCTCGCCCCCCAGCAGCGGCAGCGTGGCGACGTCGAAGAACGGAAAGCCCAGATAGGCGAGCAGCAACGGCCGCCGGATCTCGCGCGGCATCGCGGACAACGCCGCCGACAGCCGGGCATCGGTATCGGCATCCAGCGTCGGCAGGTCCATCGCGTCGCCCATCGCCGCCAGTACCGCCGCCGGATCGGCCCGCGCATCGCCGGCCAGGTCCTTCAGCCCGGCGAACCGGTCGGCCCGCTCGCATGCCAGATAGGGGGCGAGGCTCGCGAACACCGCTTCCCGCACCGCCGCCAGCGGCGCGCTGCCATGGGCGCCCTCCATCGTCGTCAACGTGCGCACCAGCAACCGCAGCCGGCGGATGCGGAACGGCAGGTCGTGGCTGCGCAGGAAATCGATCGTCGCGTCGCTCGCACCCTCCGGGCCGAAGCGATCCGCCCCCGCCGCCCGCACCGCACCGGCGAAGCGCGCCCGCGTCCGCCGCACCCATTCGGGCGAGGCATCGCCAGCGATCGCCCCGGCCTGCGCCGCCAGCCGGTCGAGCAACTGCCCGATCTTGAGCAGGCCATAGGCGGCATGGCCGATCCCGGCCTGTTGCGCGGCACGCACCTGCGCCTTGGCGCGCCATCCCGCCAGTCGCGCCGGCGTCGGCCAGTCGAGGAACAGCGTATAGCCGAACAGTGCCTCGACCTGTTCCTCCACCGGTCCGCGCACCTGCTCGACGATCGCCAGCATCCGCTCGATCTGTTCCGAGCGCCGCTGGATCGCGTCCAGATTGTCGCGGATCGGCTGCTTGCGCGGTAGTTCGGACAATGCGCCCAATATCGTCTGAAGAAACCCCGGCGGCCCTTCGCTCGCCGGGGCGAGGCCGAATTTATGCCCCGGTGCCGGGTCGAGATAGACGAAGCGCCGGTCGATCTGCCGCTTGGCCGGGCGGTTGCGCAGCGCATCGATCGCCGGCTGGAACGGGGCATTGGCCAGCACCGATCCGTCGATCAGCGTCGCCGCCTCCGCCATGCCGACCGCCGACTGGCGCGGCAGCACGCGCCGCAGGAACGCCTCGCGTCCGTCCCACGCCATATCCCGCTCGGCAAGCGCGGCGTCCAGCTCGCCGACCCGGAACGGCGGAAAGGCACCGGGAAAGCTCGACGTCGCCCGCGCCGCGAACACCAGTTCGGCGGTATCGGCGAGGGTTCCGCCGGCATGGTCGCTGAAACCGATCACCAGCCGATGTTCGGTCTCGACCACCTCGGCCGGCGAATTGAGCCGCAGCAGTTCGGGGTGGCCGGTGAAGTCGGTCACGGTGACGAACAGGTCGAGCGGCTGGCCATCGGGCAACAGCCTCGGCCCTGCCGGAGCGGCCGCCATCGCGGCAAAGGCATCGAGCAGCATGTCGACCATCACCCGCCCGCCGAACGGCGGCTCGAACCAGCGCGCG
The DNA here is from genome assembly GCF_920939515.1 of Sphingomonas sp. Leaf4. NCBI lineage: Bacteria > Pseudomonadati > Pseudomonadota > Alphaproteobacteria > Sphingomonadales > Sphingomonadaceae > Sphingomonas > Sphingomonas sp. Leaf4. The sequence continues at coordinate 45,212 of NZ_CAKLBB010000002.1, forward strand.
CGAAAGAAATGGTCGAGCTTGGCACGCAGTTCGTCGCGTGCGGCCCGGTCGACGCTCGACACCTCCTCGCCCTCGCGGCCCAGCGCCATCCACGCGATCGGCCGTGCCCATGGCCGGGACAGGGCGCTGGCGGGCGCCTGCACCGGATCGATCAGCGCCTCGATATCGGCCTTGTCGAGCCACAGCGCGGTCAGCGGGTCGAGCGACTGGCCGGTGGCGATCGCCTGCGCCAGAAACACGCCGTTGATCCCCCCGGCACTGGCGCCGGCGACGATGTCGACCAACACGCGCAGCCGGATGCCGGTCCGCGCCGCCAGATCGGCGAGCATCTCCTGATACACGCCGGCGCTGCCGGTCAGCGGTTCGGCATCGTCCTGCGCCGCGCGGCTGGCGCGGGCGATGTGCCAGATTTCCTTGACCAGCCCGTGCATGTAGACCGCGAGGCTGATCCCGCCGTAGCAGATCAGCGCGAGGCGCAGTTCGCGTTCCTGCGGCGGGCGGTCGGCGCTCACGAAGCGTCCAGCACCGCCCAGATCGGCAGATGGTCCGACGCCTTGCGTGCCGCCGCGCTGTGGTGGACCCCCGCCTCGACGATGCGCAGCGCCGGCGACACCATGATCCGGTCGAGCCGCCCGATCGGCCGTCTGGCATGAAAGCTGGGACCGGTATCGGCGAAGCGGTGATCGCGCGCGAAGTCGCGCAGGCAGCCGGACTGCGGCGTCCATTCGTTCAGGTCGCCCATCAGCACGCAGGGCAGATGCGGCGCGCATCCGTCCAGTTCGCGGAGGATCGCGTTCGCCTGTTTGCGCCGCCAAAGCCCGGACAGGTCGAGGTGCATGCCGACCACCCGGATCATCACGCCGCCGATCGTCACATCGGCACGCACCGCGCCGCGCGGTTCCAGCGCCGGGATCTCGATCCGGTGCGGCTCGGCGATGATCGCACCTTTCCGCACCAGCAGCGCATTGCCGTGCCACCCCATCGACTGCGCCCGCATCGCCACCGGCACCGCAGCCCACGGACTATGTTCGTCGAGCATGGTGAGCGGGATGACACCGGCCCGTTCGCCCAGCCGCCGGTCGCATTCCTGCAACGCGATGATGTCCGCGTCGATCTCGCGCAGCACCTCCAGCGTGCGTTCCGGCATCCGGCGGCGATCGGTGCCGATCGCCTTGCGCATGTTGTAGCTGGCCACCTTTATCATCGTAGCCGATCCAACGTCGCTTGCACGGTTTCGTTTCGTGGCCGCAGCGAACCGGGGCCGATCGACATTCGGCGGCAACGTCAGTGAAATTGCTCCCCTCCCTGACAAGGGAGGGGCTGGGGGTGGGTACGGTCGTGGCAGGCGCACCGGTTCCTCGCGGACCGACCCACCCCCGACCCCTCCCTTCCAGGGAGGGGATAAGCCGAACGCCTCATTGACGGCCATCCACCCTACCGCGGCAGGCGGATCGTCGCGTCCAGCCCGCCGCCCTCGCGGTTGGCCAGCGTGATCTCACCCCCCGCATCGCGCACGATCGCGCGGGCCAGCGCCAGTCCCAATCCGATGCCGCCAGTGCCGCGGTTGCGCGACGTCTCGATCCGGGTGAACGGATCGAACACGGCGTCCAGCCGGTCGGGCGGAATGCCGGGACCACGATCGCACACGATGATCGTCACCGCCTGCGCGCCCGTCTCTACCCGCACTTCGGCGGCGCCGGCATATTTGACCGCGTTCTCGATCAGGTTGCGCACCGCGCGGCGCATCAGATTGGGCCGCATCCTGAGCGGCACCCGCGCCGCTTCGACGAAATCCACCGCCGCGCCCAGATCGCGGAAATCCTCGACCACCGCATCGACCAAGGCCGCCACGTCGACGTCGGTCGGTGGTTCGCTCGGACGCCCCAGCCGGGCGAGCGACAGGATGTCCTCCAGCGTCGCGTTCATCTCGTCGATCGTCTCGGCCATGCGCTGGCGATCGGTATCGTCCTCGACCGATTCGATGCGGACGCGCAGCGCGGCCAGCGGGGTGCGCAGGTCATGGCCGATCGCGCCGAGCATCCGGTCCTTTTCCTCAATCATCGCATTCACCCGCCGGGCAAGGTCGGCAAAGGCAGCGATCAGCAGCCGCACGTCCTGCGGCCCCGACGGTTCGATCTCGGGCAGCGGCCGCCCCGGCTGGAACGCACGCGCCGCCCCGGCCAGCCCGCGCAGCGGCTTGGCGATGCCGCGCCCGACCCACAGCACCGGCACCAGCACGATGACGTAGAGGATCAGCGTCTGCGCCAGCAATTGCCACAGCAACCCGCGCTCGGCGATCGGCCACGGATTGTTCGCGACCAGCCAGCCACGCCCCGGCAGTTCCACCACCACCCCGATCATGGCGCCCATCCGCCGCAACCGTTCGACCCGGCGCCGGTCCATCTGCCGGGCGCGGATGTCGGCTTCCTCGACCGCACGCACCCGCGCCTCGATGCGGCCGACGGTAATCCCGGCATCTGCGAAGCCGCGCCGGATCGCTGCCTCGACATCGGTTTCATGCTCGCCACCGGGCACGGCGGGGGCACGAGTGACCAGCCGGACCCCGCGCAACCGGTCGGCACGACGCGGATCGGGGACGACGGGGCGGGGCGAATTCACCCGTTCGGCGGCATCGACCAGCCGGGTGACGGCGGGCAGCGTCACCTCGGCGAAGCGGAACGCGCGGCGTTCACGCAGCAACAGGCCGAAATTGATCGCCTGCGCCACGAACAGCGCGATCGCGACCAGCAGCGCGATCTGCCCCGGCAGGCTGGCTGGCCACAGGCGTTTCACAGCCGGGTCACTTCGGAGGCCAGCGTATAGCCGCCGCCCCAGACCGTCTTGATGATCTCCGGGTTGCGCACATCCGCCTCGATCTTCTTGCGCAGCCGGCTGACCTGATTGTCGATCGCCCGGTCGAACGCCGCCGCTTCGCGCCCTTGCGTCAGGTCGAGCAACTGGTCGCGGGTCAGCACCTGTCGCGGCCGCGTCACCAGCGCATGGAGCAGGTTGTATTCGCCGGTCGACAGCGGCACCGAAACGCCCTCGCGATCGACCAGCGCGCGTTCGCCGGTCTTGAGCACCCAGCCGGAAAAGGCGAACGATCCCGCCTCCGGCGCATGCTGGCGCACCGCACCGCTGGCGGTCCGGCGCAGCACCACCTTCACCCGAGCGGCCAGTTCGCGCGGGGAAAACGGCTTCACGACATAATCGTCGGCACCCATCTCAAGCCCGACGATCCGGTCGGTTTCCTCGGCGCGCGCGGTCAGCAGGATCACCGGCGTGTCCCCCGTCTCGCGGATGTGGCGGCACAGCGACAGCCCGTCCTCGCCCGGCATCATGATGTCGAGGATCGCGAGATCGATCGCATAGGCGTTGAGCCGCGCCCGCGCCCCCTCGGCATCGCCCGCCTGGGTCACGCGAAATCCCTGTTTGGTGAGATATTGCGCGAGCGGTTCGCGGATCGATCGCTCGTCGTCGACGAGCAACAGGTGCGGAGTATCGGCCATGTCGGACATGCTAGGCGAGCCTGTAGGTCAAGGGAACCGCCAGACGGCGCCGGGAATGGCACCGTCTGGCGGTGGAAGGGTCAGTCCGCCGCGCGGTCGCCACGGCGTTCCATCCGCTGGTCGCGCCACTGTTGGCGTTCGGTGGCATCGATCCGGCCGTCCTTGTTGCCATCCTGCCGGTCGAACGCTGCGCCTGCCTGCGCACGATATTCCTCACGCGTGATGACGCCGTCACGGTCGGTATCGGCCCGCTCCAGCATCCGCGCGCCACCAAAGCCGCGCGGACCGCCGGGGGCGGGGGGAGGCGGCGGGGTGCCGGCATCACCCGCCGGGCGTGGCCCACGCTGCGGCAGCGCGGCGCGTTCGGCGGCGCTGATCCGGCCGTCGCGGTCGGTATCGATCGCGTCGAAACGGCGGTCGGCACGCGCCAGCGCTTCGGCGCGGGTCAGCACGCCATCGGCCATCGGGCGGGGCGGCTGGGGCGCGGGCTGCTGCGCCATCACCATGCCCGGTGCGGCGGAAGCGAGGAGCGAGGCGGCAATCAGGAACGGTCGCATGCGAGGCCTTTCGGTGGAACGGGGCACATCCCCGGTGAAGGATGCACCCCGTATGCCCGCGACTTGTCGCCTTGCTATGTCGCCTCGCCGATCACTTTGTCGCAGTTTGTCGCAAGGGTGCGCGCTCAGTCCGCCCTGGGCGTGCCGAACAGGATGCGGCGCTGTTCGTCGGTCATCGGCGTCTCGCCCCGGCCAATCGCCTCGCCCTTGTCATACGCCGCCTTGGTCGCGGGGCGGGCGGCGATCGCGTCGAACCAGCGTTTGACGTTGGGGAAGTCGTTCAGATCCTGCCCCAGCTTCTCGTGCGGGACGAGCCACGGATAGGACGCCATGTCGGCGATCGAATAATCGCCGGCCAGATACTCATGGGCCCCCAGTTGCTTGTCGAGCACGCCGTACAGCCGCGCCGTCTCGCGCCGGTAGCGGTCCTGCGCATAGGGCAGTTTTTCGGGGGCATAGACGTTGAAGTGGAAATTCTGCCCCGACATCGGCCCCAGCCCGCCCATCTGCCACATCAGCCACTGGATCGCGTCATAGCGCCCACGCGGATCGGCGGACAGGAAGCGCCCGGTCTTTTCCGCAAGGTACAGCAGGATCGCCCCCGATTCGAAGAGCGCGATCGGCTCGCCGCCGCCCGCCGGTTCGTGATCGACGATCGCGGGCATCCGGTTGTTGGGCGAGATGGCGAGAAATTCGGGACGGAATTGTTCGCCATTGGCGATGTCCACGGGCACGATGGTGTAGGGCACTGCCGCTTCCTCAAGGAACAGCGTCACCTTGTGCCCATTGGGCGTCGGCCAGAAATGCAGATCGATCATGGATGGTCCCTTCGACACGCGGTCGCCGTCGTAAATGGTGCCACCCCGACCCCCTGCCAAGAGCTACACTCCCGCCCAGCGCAGCCCACCGGGCAGGTCGCAGGCGGCATAATCGACCTGCAACACCCGCCGCCGCGACGGGTGTGCGGCCGCGTCCGACGCATGCAGGATCGGCGTCGAATAGAGCCATACGTCGCCGCGATCGGCGGTACAGACGACGCGCGGCGATGCCGCGACGATGGCGGGAATATCGCCTTCCGCGATCCGCCCTAGCCGATGCGACCCGCCGGCTATTAGCAACGGCGCGTTGGTGCCGGGCACGGCGTCGAGGTGAACGCGCATCGTCACCATGCCGGCCAGCAGGTCGGGCGGCGGCGCGACGTGCTGCAACCCCCGCTTGACCGTCCATGGTCCGTAGCCGGGAACGTCATGCCGTCGCGCGACGACGATCGTCCGGTCCTGATGCCAGCCGAGCGCCCAGTTGGTGTCCGCCGTCTTGTCGAACAGCAACGCCCGCACCGGTCGGGTCCGGTGGCCCAGCACCGCCGCCGCCAGTCGCCCGATCGCACCGGTGCCCGACAGCAGGTCGCTCAAGGCGCCGATACCGTGCAACCGTACGCCGGCCCGTTCGGGCGGAACGTGCGCCAGTGCCACCTCGACCGCGGTGAGCGCGGTGGCGGCGGCACCAGGCAGGTGCCGTGCCCCATCGCGATCGAGGTCGGGCGTCACCGCTCGAACAGCGTCAGCGGCACGGCGTCGGCCATCGCCTTGTATCCGACCGCCGAGGGGTGGAGATGATCGCCCGAATCATAGGCGGGCAGCAACCGGTCGGGATGCGCGGGATCGCGGACCGCCCGGTCGAAATCGATCACCGCGTCGAAATTGCCGGGGGTGCGAATCCATCGGTTGACCGCCTGCCGCGCCGCTTCGGCCTGCGCATCGGCGTGATAATAGTCGTTGCCGACGAACGGCATCACCGTGCCGCCGATGACGCGCAACCCGCGGGATCGCGCGCGGGCGACGATCTGCGCATAGCCGGCGATGAGCCGCGCGGTATGGGCGTCGCGCTCTGCGGCGCTTACCGATCGTTCGCGGGCGAGGCCGCCCAGATCGTTGATCCCTTCGAGCAGGATCAGATAGCGCGCGCCCGGCTGGCTCAGCACGTCGCGATCGAACCGCGACAGCGCATTGGGGCCGCTACATTCGATCAGCACGCAATTGCCGCCGATGCCGTGGTTGACCACCGCCACGCTGCGCGTCGTACGATGCGCGGCAAGCCGGCGGGCGAGTCCGTCGGTCCAGCGCGCATTTACCCCGTCCCTGGTCCCGTATCCGTCGGTGATCGAATCACCGAACGCGACGATCGCCCGCGCGGTCGGGACGGCGTCGACCTCGACGCCCGCGATCTGGAACCAGCGTTCGACCGGCGCGGCACCGGCAAAGGCGGGGTCGGCCAGCGCATCGCCCGGCGCGATCCAGCTTCGCGTGCGCGCGCCGGGATGGCCGGTCTGTTGCTGCGGCAGTTCGGCGAAGCGGATGCTGATCGCCAGATCGTCGAACGCCGCGACCGGCAGCGTGACCGGATCCGACCACCAGTCCGCCCCCGCCGGGATCGTCACGTCGCCCCGCCCGGCGAAGGTCAGCGCCCGGTCGCTTGCCTGCTTGGTCGTGGCCGCTGCCGGACCGGTGGCCAGCGCGACATGCGCGCCGGCAATCCGCAGCGGCGTCGCGCCGAAGGCGTTGGTGAACCGCACCCGCACCGCCCGCCCGCCGAGCGACAGCCGCACGATCTGACGAATGGTCGTACCGGTCGCCTGCTGCGGCGTCAGCATCTGTTCGGCATTCGGTTTCAACGGCGACGTCGTCCACCCCGCTACCCACGGCCCGGCAGCCGCCGGCGATCCGATCATCGCGGCCAGCAACACGATCACGTTCCAGCGCATGGCATCCCCCCTCTTTTTTCGACCCGGACTAACGAACTGGTATCGCTATCACAATCGCCGCCGAAATCGGCGAAAATATACTTCGCCAAATTGCAGGTCAGTTCGCGCGCAATCACGCTGCATCTATTGATTTTTTGTCAGGTCGGTCGCTAAAGTACGATATTAATTAGTTAATTGATGTAAGTTTACTTATATTGGAGGTTGGCGGTGCTCCCATTCGACGAGACTGTTCCGACCGTACCGGTGCCGAAATCACTGTCGGTATCTTCCGCCGATCTTGCGCGCCGCTTTGGTCAGTTGCGCCAGATGCACCCCGATGATGCGATCGTCGTAACCCATCACGGCCGGCCGACCCATGTACTGACCACCGTGTCGCATTACGACAGTCTGCGGCAGGTTCCGTCGGGGGACGGATCGTCGCAACCGGTGATCGACGCGGTCCAGCGCTTCGCCGATTGCCTGCGCAACGGTGTGCTCCAGATCGACTATGAGATGACCGTGCTGGTCGCGAACCAGGTCGCGCATGTAATGGTCGATCACGCCGACCGCTCGCTGGTCGGGCAGAAGATCTTCGAGGCGGTGCCGACGCTGCGCCGGTCGCTCGTCGGCACCTATGTCCGCCGCGCCGTGGCGAGCAAGGAGCCGTGTACCGCCGAATTGCCGTCGCTGTTCCGGCCGGGCAACTGGATCCGCGTCGACGTCCATCCCTATGCCCGGCATGTGACCATCTTGTTCCAGGATATTACCGACGATGTGCAGCGCCACCGGATGGGCGACCGGCGCGAGGCGATCCGCGCGGCGGTGGAGGGGCATGACGGCGTCGGCTATGCCTGCGTCAACACCCGCGGCCATATCGAACAGGTCGATGCGAGCTTTTCGGGGCTGATCCAGTTGCCCGCCGAGCGGCTGCGCCACGTCGCCGTCGCCGATCTCGTGCCGGTGGCGCACCGGGTCGCCTTTCGCAAGGCGCTCGATACCGTTCTCAGTGAAGGGGGGATCGGGACGATCGATACGGTGATGCTCAACAACGAGGGGCAGGGGGTGCCGGTGAGCGTGGCGATGTCGGAAATGCACGGCAGCTATGGCAGCGAAGGCGCGGTGTTGTTGCTGACCCGGTCCTGACTATCCCACCAGCATCGGCGTGCCGCAGCGCACGCCGTTCACCCGGACGTCGGCCTCGCCGATACGGACGCCGGCAAGGCCCGTGACCTGATCGACCACCATGTCGAGCGCGGGCGCGGCGAGCGCGAGAACGTTGCCGACGCTCGACACCAGCGGACCGGCCGATAATCCGAGGCCCAGCACCCGCGCGTCTAGGTCGACATTGCGGATCAGGCTGGAGGCGACGCCCCGCGCGACGTCGTTGGTCGCGACGGTCTTGACCGTGCCGCCGTCGATCTCGCCGGCGTTGAAGGTGACGCGCTGCGCCTGCGTGCCGCCCAGCCGGATGTCGGCGAAGGCCGAAACGGACGCGAGCGGCAGCGCGCCGACGCGCGCCGGACGCAACTCCATCGCCCGCTGGAAATTGCCGAGCGCCGCCGGATCGAGGTCGGCGATGGCGATCCGCCCGACCGCTGGCGTCACGTCGAGCGCCGCGCTCGCCCTGGCCCGCCCGCCGTTGCAGCCGACCGAGGCCAGTTTCGCCTCCGCCTCGGCCAGTTCGACATAGATCGGGGTACGGACGGCGGCGAGGCCGAGCGGCACGTTGAGCAGCGCGACGTCGAGCCACAGCCGCGTCTGTGCGGTACGGACCACCCGCTCGCCGCTGGCGCCGATCGACAGCCACGGGCTGTTCGCGGCGTGTTCACCGATTTCCAGCCACATCCGGATTTCGCCGATGCCGGGAATGCCGAGGTCGACGCTGGTCTGCACCTGCCGCGTCCCGCTCGAGATGAGCAATGATTCGCGCAGCAGGGTGAAGGCATCGCTCGCCACCGGCCGCGTCGGATCGCTGCGCACCGCGCTGGCCAGCGGTCCCAGATCGATGATCGTGTCGAGCCGCACGTTGCGGTTGGGCAGCCGCCCGGCCAGTGTCCGCAGCGCCTGCGCCGCCGCAGCATTGGCGGTCGCGCCGGCCATCGCCGTCACCAGTTTGGGCAACGCGATCCGCGTGCCGAGCACCTCGCCGAACGTCACCGCCTGCAACCCGATGTCGCTGCGCAGCAGCTCGCTCATCCGCAACAGGTCGACCTGCGCCCCGGCCAGCGCGGTATAGTCCATGACCGACAGGTTGAGTTCGGTCCCCGCCAGTTGCGACAGCAGCGCATTGGGCAGGCCGCCGCGCACCGCCGCCAGCCGCGACCCGATCGAAAAGGCGGCAAGATCGATCCGCGCGGCGGTGGCGCGCGCGGTGATCGGCGTCGCCTGTCGCCCGAACACCTGGGCGAAGATCGGCTGCATCCGGCTTTCGAGCGAGACGCGCGCCGCATTGGACGGCAGCGCCCCGGCGGTGAACCGCGCGCCGGGCGCGATCGCCGGGTTGGGATCGAACCGGCCGATCGTCATCGCAGTCAGGCGGGTCTGGTTGGCCGGGGCGGTGGCGACCGCCGCCTGCGCACGGTTGGTGCCATCCTCAACCTGCGCGGCGGCGGCGAGCGCGGCGGCGTCGGCCACGCCCTGCAACCGCCGCTTTTCGAGGAACAGCGAGGCGGTATCGACCCCCAGCACCGCCGATCCCAGCAGCATCGCCAACCCGCCGGCCATCAGCATCGTGACATTGCCGTCGCGGCGACCGATCAGTCCCGACAGAGGCGCCCGCCGTCGCATCTACAGCCCCGTCAGCAACATCGTCGCGCGGCGCTCGATCGTCTTGCTCTGTGCCGGCACGACGGGAAGCGACAGCAGCGGGTTGGCGGTGCCGTCGTAGCGGGTGGTGACGGTCAGCCGCTGCCCGTCGTCCTGCACCGTCACCGTCACCGCGCTCGCGGCGACGCCATAGGTCTGCGCCAGCGTGGTACGCGCCGCGTTGGTGGCCAGCGTCGCGCGTTCGCCCTGCGTCAATCCGGCCAGCGAGGCGCGTCCGGCTTCGTTCGCGCTCTGCTGGACCGCGTGCGACATGGCGAGCCACGTCCCCCCGGTCAGGATACCGAACAGCAGCGTCAGCAGGACCGGCAAGGCCAGCGCGAGTTCGACCACCGCCGCCCCGCGCCGGTCGTGCGCCAGTGCCAATTCACGCAAAGTGCGGATACCCGGAATAGTTCGTCGAATCAGTCGCATCGCAGTCCCTCGCTCGCCGGGATCGATCGTGCCGCCACGATCAGCGCGGCGATGGCGCGCGCCGCCGCCTCGCGTGAGGCATGGCGGACCATGCTCTGTCCGCACCACCGCCGGTCCGCACCGCGCCGGATCGACCAGACGAGCCGATAGGCGGTGCCGAGCGCGTCGGTATCGACGCTGATCGTCGCGGCGATCTCGGGCGGATCGACCACGTCGCCGCCGGCTTCGGCGACCAGACGGGTGACATCGGTGCCGAACCCTGCCGCGACGGCATCGTCACCCGGAGCGATCGTCAGGCCGGCGGTTCGGGAAACCGGCGGTATCGCGCCGGGCCCGGCCATGACCTCCGGCGAGGCCAGCGCCGGGATCGTCACTGCTGCCGGTCGTACCGTGCCGTGGATCATCGCCGCCCCGGTCAGCGCCAGCCCGATCGCGGCGACCGCCATGACCTTCGCCTCGACCGGCAGGCTGGCATAGGCGATCAGCACCGCATCGGCGATCGTCAGCGCGGCGAGCAGCAGCAGGAACGGGAGCGTCAGCAGCGTCGGATGGGCCATGCCCGCCAGCGCCAGCGCGATCTGAACCCCGGCCAGCGCCAGCGCGGCGACGGTGCCGGGCGACCATTCCCACGACCTTTCCGAAAATCGCACCAGCATCGAACCACCTTTCGGGAACGAGCATAGCCACGATTGTTCAAGCGAAGTTGCCGGACAGGTTCCCAATGATTTGCGTAATTTACGGCAATCTCCCGAAACCTGCGGCGACCGCGAACAGTCGCGACGCTCCGGCCAGCCACGGCGGCGTCGGCGCAATTTTTGATCGCATGAGGGCATCGGGACAGGTGACAGCCGTGCCAGCATGATCTACTATGTGTATATAAGTATCAAAATATGGGACGCGAGACGCGGATTTCGTGATCCCGATACAGGGAGAGGAAGAACATGAAGTTCCGTATCCATGCGCGCCGTGGTGCCTCGTTCGCGGCGTTATCGGTCGCGTTGCTCGCCGCCGTGCCTGCCGCCGCGCAGACGACCCCGGCCGACACCGGCGGCGATACCGCCACGCCGCAGACCGCCGACGAAGGCGAGATCATCGTCACCGGCTTCCGCGCCTCGCTCGACAGTGCGCTGGGCCAGAAGCGCCGTGAGACGGCGGCCGTCGACAGCATCGTCGCCGAGGACATCGGCAAGTTTCCCGACGCAAACCTCGCCGAATCGATGCAGCGCGTGCCCGGCGTGGCACTGGCGCGCGGCGACGGCGGGGAAGGGCGCAACATCTCGGTCCGGGGTCTGGGAGCGGGCTTCACCCGCGTCCGCATCAACGGCATGGAGGGCACCGCGCAGACCGGTTCGTCCGACATCTATGGCGCGGGCAACAACGGCCGCAGCTTCGATTTCAACATCTTCCCGACCGAAATCTTTTCGGCCCTGTCGGTGCGCAAGACCCCCTCGGCCGATGTCGAGGAGGGCTCGCTCGGCGCCACGGTCGACCTGACCGCGCCCAAGCCGCTCGACGCGCGCGGGGATTTCGTGCTGACCGCGACCGCGCGTGGTATCTGGAACGAATTGTCGAAACAGGTCGACCCGCGCGCCTCGCTGCTGGTGTCGAAGAAGTTCGCCGACGGCACGTTCGGCGTCCTTGCCTCGGTCGCCTATCAGAAGCGGCATCTGCGCGAGGTCGGCTATTCGGCGGTCGATATTCTGTCGGCCAATACCAACGGACTGTTCTGTTCGCCGGTCGGCGTCAATCCGCTCTATCCCGCCTTCGGAACCAAGGGCGCGACGATCGGCGACTGTTCGACCGGCAATCCGCGCACCGGATCGGTCGCGGCCTACAACACCATCCTCGGGCTGCGCCGCGCCGACCTGCCCAACACGCCGGGCAGCGGGGCGTTCTTCCCGCGCCTGCCGCGCTACCTGAATTCCGAACAGGATCAGGAACGCATCGGCGGCACCTTCACCGTGCAGTTCAAGCCCGACGACAATACCGACATCTCGGTCGACCTGCTCTATTCGCGCTTCGACGTGGAGCGTCGCGACAATTACATCGCCGGCATCTCGTTCGGTCGGTCGATCGCCAACAATGGGCAGCCGATGGTGTCGGTCCGCGATGCGCAATTCAGCGAGAACGGCTCGCTGCTTTATGGCCTGTTCGACGGGGTCGACGTCCGCTCCGAGGGGTTGGTCGACCACTTCGTCTCGACCTTCAAACAGGCCAATTTCAACCTGAAGCACCGGTTCAACGACGCGCTCGAACTGACGATGCTGGTCGGGCGCAACCAGTCGGTGTGGGACGGGCGCAAGCGGTTGCAGACGTTCATGGACGTCATCGACAGCGACAATTTCTCGATCGATTTCCGCGGCAAGGGCAGCACGCCGACGATCGGTTTCGGCTTCGATGTCGCGAACCCGGCGAACTTCACCTACGCCCCCGGCCTGTCGGACGGCACCGTGCTTGGCGGGTTCAGCTATCAGGGCAAGCCGTCCAAGAACACGACCGACAATTTCACCGGGGAGGTCAATCTCGGCTGGACCGTCGCCGAAGGCTTCACGGTCAAGACCGGCGGCCAGTATCGCGAGAGCGATTTCGTCTCGTCGTTCCTGCGGCCGTACAACGCCGACACCGTCGTCCGCGCGCTGCCCGCCGGGACCAGCCTCGCCAGCATCACCCGGCAGATCGACGGCGTGGGCGACCTGTTCGGATCGGGTGCGCCCAATAGCTGGGCGGCGATCGATCCCGACAAATGGGCGTCGACCTTCGGCTTCGATGCGGTGCGCTATTGCGGCGTCGAATGCGGCGGCGGACGCAGCCGGGTGAAGGAGGAGATCAAGGGCGCCTATGTGATGGGCAACTTCGATCTGACCGATACGGTCGGCATCGGCGTGCGCGGCGACGTGGGCGTGCGCTATATCAAGACCGACCTGTTCACCTCGGGCTATATCGCGGTCGCACCGCCCGCCGGGCAGACCTCGCCGACCAACCTCGTCGGGCAATATGCGCAGGCGCGGCGCGGCTATGACGACTGGCTGCCGTCCGCCAACGTCGTGATCGAGCCGGTGCGCGACCTGCTGATCCGCCTGTCGGGGGCCAAGGTGATGACCCGCCCCGAACTCGGCATCCTGACGCCGACCAGCGGGGTCAATCCGGTGACGCGTGTCGGCAACGTCAACAACCCGTTCCTCGAACCGATCCGCGCCAACACCTTCGACGCCGCGCTCGAATGGTATTTCAAGCCGGGGTCGCTGCTGTCGGTCGCCTATTTCTACAAGGACATCAAAAGCTATATCCAGAACGTCAACAGCCAGATCCCGTTCAACCAGTTGGGGCTGCCCAACGCCCTGCTGGAGAACAGCCAGACCTCGCCCGACGAGCTGTTCACCGTGTCGCAGCCGTTCAACACGCCGGGCGGTCCGCTGCAGGGTGTCGAGGTCAACGCGCAGTTGCGGCTCGACTTCCTGCCCGGGTTCCTCGGCAATCTGGGCGTGCTGGCCAATTACACCCGCGTGACGTCGGAGATCGAATATGTCCTCGCCAGCGTGGGCGGGGTGCCGACCGTGACGACGACCAACGATCTGGTCGGCCTGTCGAAGAACACTGCGTCGGGCACGCTGTTCTACGAGGACGATCGTTTCAGCATCCGCTCGACCGCCAATTATCGCGACCGCTTCATCCGCGGCATTCCGGCATCGCCCGGCAGCGATCTTCAGGGGAACAAGCCGACGCTCTACGTCGATGCCTCGGCATCCTATGGCATCACCGACACCATCAAGCTGATCGTCGAGGCGACCAACCTGACCGACGAGCGCAACGTGCTCTATACCGACAGCGTCCGGCAGGACACGCTGTTCGAGACGCGGATCGGCCGGACGGTGACGGCGGGCGTGAACGTGCGGTTCTGAGATTACGTCTCCCCCCCTGGAAAGGGGGGCGGGGGTGGGTCGGGTTGCGAGGGAACGGTAGCACCCGCCCCAGACCGACCCACCCCCAGCTCCTCCCTGGTCAGGGAGGGGCTGGGGGTGGGAGCCTCAACCCCGCGCCCGGATCAGCCCTTCCTGCGCGACGCTGGCGACCAGCCGCCCGTCGCGGGTGAAGATGCGGCCGCGGTTGTGGCCGCGCGCATGGCCGGCCCATGGGCTGTCGGTGGCATAGAGCAGCCAGTCGTCGACGCGGAACGGTTCGTGCAGCCACAGCGCATGGTCGAGGCTGGCGACCTGCATCCGGTCCATCAGCCAGTTGACGCCGTGCGGCAGCATCGACGTGCCGAGCAGCATCGCGTCGCTGGCATAGGCGAGCATCGCGCGGTGCAGTTCCATATCGTCGCCGACCGGTCCCACGATGCGGAACCAGCTCGCCTGTTCGGGCGGGCGCGGCGTCGGGTCGAGCCAGTGGCGGCCGGAGGCCGGGCGGAACTCGATCGGTCGCGCCTTGCTGAGCAGCGGCGCGAGCCGTTCGGGAATGCGCTCGCGCATCGCCTCGATCAGATCGGCTTCGGACGGCAACTCGTCGGGCGGCGGGACGGCGGGCATCGTGTCCTGATGGTGCATGCCCTCTTCGGGCAAGTGGAACGACGCCGCCATGTTGAGGATCGCCTGTCCCCGCTGCATCGCGATCACCCGCGCGTTGGCGAAGCTGCGCCCGGCGAAGTCGCGCTCCACGCGGTAGACGATCGGATGCGCCTCGTCGCCCGCCCGCAGGAAATAGGCGTGGAGCGAGTGGGCGATCTTGTCGCCGCCGATCGAGCGTTGCGCCGCCTGCAACGCCTGTCCGATCACCTGTCCGCCGAACACCCGGCCGACCCCGCCGGGGTTGCGCGCGCCCCGGTAGAGGTCGGTATCGATCGTCTCGACGTCGAGCAGTGCGGTGAGGTTCGCGACCAGGGTCGGGCTATCGGTCATGGCTGCTCCAACGGTCGGCGGACGGGGCGGTTCAGTTGAACCGCCCGCCGCTCTCGGCCTTTTCGCGCAGCAGCGGCGCGACCTCGAAGCCGTGCTTTTCGAGGCCGGCGACGATCTTCTTCAGCCCTTCCATATCGGCCCAGAACATCGGACCACCGCGATACGGCGGCCAGCCATAGCCATAGACCCAGACGACATCGATGTCCGATGCCCGCTGCGCCTTGCCTTCGGCGAGAATCTTCGCGCCTTCGTTGACCATCGGATAAAGCGTGCGTTCGATAATCTCCTGCTCGGTCACGTCATGCTGCGGCGTGGCGGTTTTTGCGCGGAAGTCGGCGATGATCTCGGCGACGCGGGGGCTGGGCGACGGATTGCGCCTGTCGTCATAGTCGTAGAAGCCCGCGCCCTTCTTCTGGCCCCAGCGGTCCTCGGCGGCGAGCGCGTCGCGGATATTCTCGATCCGGGTCGGGTCGCGGTGCCAGCCGATGTCGACGCCGGCCAGATCGCTCATCTGGAACGGGCCCATCGGGAAGCCGAAATCGACATGCACCCGGTCGACCTGTTCAGGGGTCGCCCCTTCGAGCAGCAGTCTGGTCGCTTCCTCCTGACGCGGGATCAGCATGCGGTTGCCGATAAAGCCGTGGCAGACGCCAGCAACCACCGCGACCTTGCGGATCTTTTTGGCGATGGCCATCACCGTCGCCAGCGCATCGTCGGCGGTCTTTTCGGCGCGGACGACCTCCAGCAGCTTCATGACATTGGCCGGCGAGAAGAAGTGCATGCCGAGCACGTCCTGCGGCCGGCCGGTCGCTGCGGCGATGACGTCGATGTCGAGGAAGCTGGTGTTGGTGGCGAGGATCGCACCGGGTTTGGCGATGGTGTCGAGTTTGGCGAAGATGTCCTGCTTGACCGCCATTTCCTCATACACCGCCTCGATCACCAGATCGCAGTCGGCGAGCGCGTCCAGCCCCAGCGTGGCGGTGAGCAACCCCATTGCCGCCTCGACGGCGTGCGGAGTCATCCGGCCCTTGGCGGCGGTCGCCTCGTAATTCTTGCGGATGGTGGCGACGCCGCGATCGAGCGCGTCCTGCTGCATCTCGACGATGGTGACAGGAACCCCGGCCGACAGGAAGTTCATCGCGATTCCGCCGCCCATCGTGCCCGCGCCGATCACGCCGACGCGGTTCACCGGGCGCAGCGCGATGTCCTTGGCAATGCCGTCGATCCGCGACGCCTTGCGTTCGGAAAAGAAGATATGCCGCTGCGCCGCCGACTGCACGCTGAACATCAGTTTCATGAACTGCTCGCGCTCGAACTGCACCCCTTGCGCGAAGGGGGTTTCGCTGGCCTTGACCACGCAGGCGATGTTGGCGGCCGGCGCTTCATAGCCCCGGAAGCGGCGGGCGTTGGCTTTCTCGAACGCGGCCACGGCTTCGGGGTCGGGCTGGACCGGCTTTTCGGAGGTGCGGGGCAGGGGGCGGACGTCCGCCACCTCGGTCGCGAAGGCGATGGCGTCGACGAGCAGGCTGTCCTCGCCGGCCAGCCGGTCGATCAGGCCGGCCTGCATCGCCTTGGTCGCCGGGATCGGATCACCCTTCGCCACCAGTTCGAGCGCCACCGCGACGCCGCCGAGGCGCGGCAGGCGCTGGGTGCCGCCGGCGCCGGGCAGCAGGCCGAGCTTTACTTCGGGCGTACCGAGCTTCGCGCTGGGCACGGCGATCCGGTAATGGCTGGCGATCGCGACCTCGCAGCCGCCGCCGAGCGCGGTGCCGTGGATTGCCGCCACGACCGGCTTGTCCGACGCCTCGATCATGTCGACCAGTTCGGGGAGCAGCGGCATCACCGGCGGCTTGGTGAATTCGGTGATGTCGGCCCCGGCGAAGAACGTCTTGCCGGCGCAGGCGATGACGACCGCGCGGATGGAATCGTCACCGGCGGCTTCCTCGATCGCGGCCTTCAGGCCGAGCCGTACCGGGGCGGCAAGCGCGTTGACCGGCGGGTGGTCGGCGATCGCGACCAGCACGTCGCCATGGCGTTCGGTCTTGACGGACATTGCGGGCATCTCTCCATCGCTTGCCATACCGGTCCTTCTAACATCCGGCGGCGGGTTGGGCCTTCTATTGCCTTTGGCACCTGCTTAATCAATAGTCCGTTGCGGGTGGCCCGGAATTTCAGGCAAACCCGATATTCTAGGAGGCAATGATCGAACGGGCGATGACAGGGGCGGACGGTGCGGCGTGGCCGGCGATGTCGGATACGCACGTCCGCGCGCTGCTGACCGCGCCGGGTATGCCGTTCGAAATGGGCGAGGCGCTGATCGGCGGCGTTCCCACCCGCATCTGGCGCAATGCGCCGGCCGATCTAGCGCTGCTGGCGCGGGCGTCGGCGGCGCATGGCGACCGGCTGGCGACAATCTATGGCGACGATCGGGTGAGCTATGCCGCGCAGTACCGGGCGATCGCGGCGCTGGCGGCGCATCTGCGGGCCCTCGGCATCGGCAAGGGCGACCGGGTGGCGCTGGCGATGCGCAATCTGCCCGAATGGCCGGTCGCCTTTTTTGCGATCGTCGGCATCGGGGCGATCTGCGTGCCGCTGAACGCATGGTGGAGCCCGGCCGAACTGGCGTTCGGGATCGCGGATTCGGGCGCGCGACTGGCGATCGTCGATGGCGAGCGCCATGCCCGGATCGGGGGGAGCGCGGTGCCGATGCTGGTCGCGCGGCCGACCGGGCCGGTGGCCGCGCCGGCCCAGCCGCTGGAGGCGGTGATCGGGGCCTGTGCCGACTGGGCCGCCCTGCCCGAACGGACGTTACCGGAGGTGGCGATCCTGCCCGACGATCCGGCGGCGATCTTCTATACCAGCGGGACGACCGGACGCCCCAAGGGCGCGCTTGGTACGCATCGCAATCTGGCGACCAATATCCTGTCGTCGGCCTATAACACCACCCGGACGATGCTGCGCCGGGGGGAGATGCCGCCGCCCGCCCCCGAGGCCAAGACGGGCCTGCTGGTCATCCCGTTCTTCCACGTCACCGCGTGCAGCGCGGTGCTGATGGGGATGACGGCCAGCGGCGGCACGATGGTGCTGATGCGCAAATGGGACGCGGGCGAGGCGCTGGCGCTGATCGAACGCGAACGGGTGCAGGCGACCGGTGGCGTGCCGACGATCGCGTGGCAGTTGCTCGACCATCCCGACCGGGAGCGCTACGACCTCTCCTCGTTGGAGACGATCAGCTATGGCGGCGCGCCGTCGGCCCCCGATCTGGTGCGGCGGCTGCACGAGACGTTCGGCGTGATGCCCGGCAACGGCTGGGGCATGACCGAGACGATGGCGACCGTGACCCAGCACAGCGCCGAGGATTATCTGGCAAGGCCAACCAGTTGCGGGCCACCGGTGCCGGTCGCCGACCTGAAGGTCATGGACGTGGACGGCGCCGGCGAACTGCCGGTCGGCGACGTCGGCGAGCTATGGGTGCGCGGCCCTATGATCGTGGCGGGATACTGGCAGCGGCCCGAGGAGACGGCGGCGACCTTCATCGACGGCTGGGTCCGTACCGGCGACCTGGCGCGGCTGGATGAAGAAGGCTTCTGCTACATCGTCGACCGGGCCAAGGACATCATCATCCGCGGCGGCGAGAACATCTATTCGATCGAGGTCGAGGACGTGCTGTACGCCCATCCCGCCGTGAGCGACGCGGCGGTGATCGGCCGGCCGCACCGCGTGCTGGGCGAGGAGCCGGTGGCGGTGGTGCATCTGTCGCCGGGATACCACGTCGAGGCGACCGAGTTGCAGGCGTTCGTCGGCGAGCGGCTCGCCGGCTTCAAGGTGCCGGTGGAGGTACGGTTTTCGGACACGGTGTTGCCGAGGAATGCGAACGGCAAGATCTTGAAGGGCGAGTTGCGGGCGATGGTTTCGGCGGCTTGAGGCTCCCCTCCCTGACAAGGGAGGGGTTGGGGGTGGGTTGGCCTGCGAGGGAATGTATCGGTGTCCTCGAAGCCTACCCACCCCCGGCCCCTCCCTTGTCAGGGAGGGGAGGAGTTTTCGATCGGTTCGGGTGGAAGGTTGCGCCTGTGCGACATTTGCCGTCAGTCGGTCTGAACGGGTCGAGGCGTGTGTCGGCGACCCGCCGGCAGCCACCATGACGCCAGTGCGGCGTCCCCTTCGCAAACGCGGCGAAAACTGCTACGCGCCCGCCCCATGCTCAATCTGAACGGTATCACGGTGCGCCTTGGCGGGCGGACGATCCTCGACAATGCCAGTGCGGCGCTGCCGCCGGGCAGCCGGGTCGGGCTGATCGGGCGCAATGGCGCGGGCAAGTCGACGCTGGTGCGGGTGATCGCCGGGCAGCTCGAACCCGACACCGGCACCGCCGAGATGCCGCGCGGCAGTCGCCTCGGCTATGTCGCGCAGGAAGCACCGGCAGGACAGGCGACGCCGTTCGAGACGGTGCTGGAGGCCGATGTCGAGCGTGCGCGGTTGATGCACGATGCCGAAACCGTGACCGATCCCGACCGGCTGGGCGACATCCACGAACGGCTGCTGGCGATCGACGCCTATGGCGCGCCGGCCAGGGCAGCGCGCATCCTCGTCGGCCTCGGTTTCGACGAGGAGATGCAGGGCCGTGCGCTGGAGAGCTATTCGGGCGGCTGGCGGATGCGCGTCGCGCTGGCGGCGTTGCTGTTCAGCCAGCCCGACGTGCTGCTGCTCGACGAACCGTCGAACCACCTCGACCTCGAAGCCGTCATGTGGCTCGAGGATTTCCTGAAAGGCTACAAGGCGACGATCGTCGTCGTCAGCCACGAGCGCGATTTCCTGAACAACGTCGTCGATCACATCCTGCATCTGCATCAGGGCAAGATCACGCTGTATCCCGGCGGCTATGACGCCTTCGAGAAGCAGCGCGCCGAGCGGCTGGCGCAGATCGAGGCGGCGCGCGCCAATCAGGCGTCGCAGCGCGCCAAGTTGCAGGAATATGTGGCGAAGAACTCCGCCCGCGCCTCGACTGCTAAACAGGCGCAGTCGCGCCTCAAGATTCTCGCCAAGATGAAGCCGATCGCGGCGATGGCCGAGGATCCCAGCCTGACGTTCGACTTTCCCGATCCCGATGAACTGCGCCCGCCGCTTATCACGCTCGACATGGCGAGCGTCGGCTATGGCGATACGCCGATCCTCAAGCGGCTGAACCTGCGGATCGACCCCGAGGACCGCATCGCGCTGCTGGGCCGCAACGGCAACGGCAAGACGACGCTGGCGCGGCTGTTGGCGGCGCAGCTTGCGCCGATGGACGGCGACATGAACGCGGCGGGCAAGATGAAGGTCGGCTATTTCACCCAGTATCAGGTGGAGGAACTCAGCACCGACGATACCCCGCTCGAACATATGACGCGGCAGATGAAGGGCGCGTCGCCCGCCGCGGTGCGCGCGCAACTCGGCCGGTTCGGCTTTTCGGGCGACAAGGCGATCACGCTGGTCGGCAAGCTGTCGGGTGGCGAGCGGGCGCGGTTGGCGCTGGCGCTCATCACGCGCGAGGCACCGCACATGCTGATCCTCGACGAGCCGACCAACCACCTGGACGTCGATGCGCGCGAGGCGCTGGTGCAGGCGCTCAACGCCTATACCGGCTGCGTGCTGCTGGTCAGCCACGACCGCCACATGCTGGAGGCGACCGCCGACCGGCTGGTGCTGGTCGACGAGGGGACGGCCAAGGAATTCGACGGGACGATTGACGACTATATCGCGCTGATCCTCGGCAATTCGGCCAAGGAAAAGGCGAAGAAGGCCAACAAGAAGGACGACCGCAAGGCGGCAGCCGAAGCGCGCGAGAAAGCGCAGGTGTTGCGCAAGGGCGCGCAGGCGATCGAGCGCGATCTGGCCAAGCTGACCGAGCAGCGCGACGCGTTGGACGCGGCGATGGCGGGGCAGGCGTCGCCCGCGCTCGCCCGGCTGACGATGGCGCAGTTGATGAAGCGCCGCGCCAGCCTCGACACCGAGATCGAGGCGGCGGAGGCCAAGTGGATGGAGGCGAACGAGGCGCTGGAGGGACTGGCGGCGTAGGGCATTTCGTCATTCCCGCGAAGGCGGGAATCCATAGACGCTGACGGATCGGCTGGAAGCGCGACGCCAGCGTTTATGGGTCCCCGCCTTCGCGGGGACGACGAGGGGGAGGGCACGCGGCGGACGATGCGTTGGCAGGGGGGGAAGGATGGTTGTTCTTGTCCCCAGTACCTTCCCTCAAACCAGCGTACGTTTCACCGTCTCATAACAGTCGTCGATATGGCTGTTGCCGACCAGCTTCATCGCGCCGAAGCTGATGCCGGCGGCGGCGACCTGTCCGGCGAAGGGGACGAAGCGTAGCACCGATTTGGTCGCGTAGCGGGCCGCGACGCGGCGGACGAGCGCGGTGACGATGCGGCGGGTGATCGATCGGCCGATGACGCCGTTGCCGAGATTGGCGGCGATCAGGAAAATCTGTTTCGCGCGATCGGGTTCGAGCTGTTCGACCTGATCCTTGCTCAACCCGAAACGCTGGTTGATGTCGGGCAGCAGTTTGGTGAGGATATTGGCGTCGACGAGCAGGTCGGCACCGGGCACCGGCACCACCGCCGCGCCGGCCGAGACGAGGGCGCGCTTCGTCACCAGCTTGCGCGCCTCGTCGGCCACGCGGTCGAGTTCGGCGAGCGACGTGATCTGCATGGATACCCCCGGTTCCGTTTCGTTGCCGCGCATAACGCGCGAGCTTGCCAAGCGGCTCCCAATGCCTAGGTTCGTCGTAATTCGATATTGCATACGGACGACTGGATGAAACTCGCCTTGAGCCTGCTGCTTGCCACCACCGCGCTGCCGACGATCGGCGGCGCGCAGACCAGTGCCGCGACGATCGACGCGACCCCGCTGACCGCGCCATGGAGCGGACCCTATGAAGGGGTGCCGCCATGGGACAAGGTGACGCCGGCGATGTTCCCGGTCGCGTTCCCGATGGCGATGGCCGAGATGCGGCGCGACATCCACAAGGTCCGCGACGACACGCGCCCGGCGACGTTCGACACGGTGATCGTGCCGCTGCAACTGGCCGGCAAGACGATGGACCGGGTGGGCGCGATGTGGGGCGTCTATACCGGCAACCTCGCGACCAAGGAGGTGCAGGCGATCGACCGCGAGTGGTCGCCCAAACTGTCGGCGTTCAACGACGAACTGTTCCTCGACCCGAAGCTCTTCGCGCGCGTCAAGGCGGCGTATGACACGCGGTCGAGCCAGCGGCTGAACGCGCAGCAACTGCGGTTGCTGGAGCGGACCTATCGCGGCTTCGTGCGGCGCGGCAGCCTGTTGACCGATGCGCAGCGCGCCCAGGTGAGCGGGCTCAACCAGCAATTGTCGGTCGCCTATAACGAGTTCAGCCGCAAGGTGCTGGCCGACGAGGAAACGTGGATCGTCGTCGACGACGCGAAGCGGCTGGCCGGCCTGCCTGACAGTTTCGTCGCGTCGTTGAAGGCGGCGGCGGACGAGCGGGGCCTTGCCGGCAAATGGGCGATCGTCAACACGCGCTCGTCGGTGGCGCCGGTGCTGACCTATGCCACCGATCGTCCCTTGCGCGAGGCGGTGTGGCGCAAGTTCGTCAAGCGCGGCGACAATGGCGACGGCAACGACACCAAGGCGACGATCGCGACGATCCTGAAGCTGCGGCAGGAGCGCGCGAAGCTGCTCGGCTTCCGCAACCATGCCTGGCTGCGGATGGACGACACGATGGCGGAGACGCCGGCCAACGCCCGCGCGCTGATGATGCGGGTGTGGCCCGCCGCTGTAGCACGGGTGCGGCAGGAAGTGACCGACATGCAGGTGCTGGCCACGCAGGGCGGGGCGGCGATCACGATCGAGCCATGGGATTATCGCTTCTACGCCGAAAAGGTACGCAAGGCGAAATACGACCTCGATGAGAGCGAGGTGAAGCCGTATCTCCAGCTCGACAATATCGTTCAGGCGGCGTTCTATGCGGCGGGGCGGCTGTACGATCTGAAGTTCACCGAAAATACCGGGCAGATCCCGGTGTTCGAGAAGAACGTGCGGACCTTCGTCGTCACCGATGCGCGCGACGGGTCCAACGTCGGCGTGTTCTACCTCGACAATTTCGCGCGCAGCGGCAAGCGATCGGGCGCGTGGGCGACGCGCTATCGCGGGCAGCAGAAGCTCGGCGGTGAGACGAACGTGCTGGCGTCGAACAACAATAATTTCGTGAAGGGCGCGGGCGGACAGCCGACGCTCATCAGCCTCGACGATACGACGACGCTGTTCCACGAATTCGGCCATGCGATCCATTCGCTGGTGCAGGACGTGACCTATCCCGGCCTTTCGGGGACGCCGCGCGACTTCGTGGAATATCCGAGTCAGGTGAACGAGAACTGGCTGCTGACCCGCGACGTGCTCGATCGCTATGCCAAGCATTACCAGACCGGGCAGGCGATGCCGCAGGCGCTGGTCGACAAGATCGAGAAGTCGTCGACCTTCAACCAAGGGTTCGACACGGTCGAATATCTCTCATCGGCGATCGTCGACATGGAGTTGCACGACCGTGCGGAGCCGGTGAGCGACGTCGCGGCGTTCGAGCGCGATACGTTGGCCAAGCTGGGGATGCCCAAGGAGATCGTGATGCGGCACCGGTTGCCGCAGTTCAATCACCTGTTCTCGTCGGATGCCTATTCGGCGGGCTATTATTCGTATCTGTGGTCGGAGACGATGGACGCCGATACGTGGGCCGCGTTCGTCGCGACCGGCAATGTGTGGGACAAGGCGACGGCGGACCGGTTCCGCAAGACGTTGCTGGCGACGGGGAACGAGACCGATCGCAAGGAAGCGTATCGCGCGTTCCGCGGGCGCGACCCGGATGTGACCGCGCTGTTCCGGCGGCGGGGGTTTCCGGTGGAGTGATGAGAGTGCGCGCTGGTAGCGGGAGTGTTTGCCGGCGCCGACTTGTAGACCGTTATAGAAGTAATATACGATGATGGTTATGCGGCGGATTGGACTCGAATTCATCCTATTTGGTATCGGGTCGATCCTGTTTGTCGTTGCTTGCATCTTCGGTTTGGTTGGCGGCATTATCAATGGCGAGGCATTCTCGCCGATGTTCTTCCTTGGCCTGATATTTTCGCTGACTGTACTTGTGACGTATGGTTTCGTGCTATTGTTCAGGACGATCCGATGGATCATCACGAAGGTTCACCGGCGACCAAGCCTTGACCTTCGTTAGCGGTCGACCAATCAGGCGGAGTCACACCGCCTCGGGCCAATGGCCGGACCTTACCGTCGGTTTCGCCCGGATCGCGTCGACGGTAAGCTCCGTCCGAACCCCGTCCGCGCCGAACACCAGTTCATCCGGGCGCAGCGCGTGCAGCGTCTCGCCCACACCGCCGACCCCGCCGGTGCTGACCACGACATAGGCGATGGCGTTGTCGCCGCACCCTAACATCGCGTCGACGATGGTGCCCACGCCCTCGCCGCCGGGGCCGGTCAGCGTCGCGCCGACCACGCGGCCCGCCGCGTAGAGCGAGGGGACCGGGGCACAGGCGCTGTCGTAGGCGGCGGCGCTGCTGCCCTTGTCGTAGCTCGCCTGCCGGCCGAGCCAGCGCCAGATGCCGACGAGGTTCACCATCGTCAGAAAGCCGTTGGAGAGGACGAGGTTGGTCTGTCCGCTCGACAAACCGACGATCGTCCACGCGACCGATCCGAGCGTGAACACGACGAAGCCCCAGCCCGTCACCCGCGCGCCGAGGTTGGCCGCCGTCATCATCGCCGCGATCATCGTGGCGGCCGGCGCGATCCAGCCCGCGAGTCCGCTCAAGCACCGTCTCCCAATGGTTTCAATGTGATACGGGTGAAGTGCGCGACAGTTCCGACGAAACTTGGGCGGCCGACGCAACCACCCCCTCGCCAAGTTCGTTGAAATTATATAACAAGCGTTTGTAACGAGTCTGCGCGACCGCTGAAGCGGCGACGCGGAAGCGACATGGAGAGTGCATGACCGGCGACCATCGCCCCAACCTGCCGCGCCTCGCGCTGCACGTACCCGAGCCGAAGTTCCGCCCCGGCGACGCGGTGGACTTCGCCGATGTGACGGTGCCGGCCGCCGGCGCGCAGCCCCGCCCCGATCCGGCCGCCGCCGCTGACCGGTTCCACGATCTGGCCTATACGCTGGTCCGCGTGCTCGACGAGGCGGGACAGGCGGTCGGACCGTGGAACCCGCGCCTCGACCCCGACATGCTGCGGCGGATGCTGCGCCACATGGCGATGGTCCGCGCGTTCGACGAGCGGATGTTCCGCGCGCAACGGCAGGGCAAGACCAGCTTCTACATGAAATGCACTGGCGAGGAGGCGATCGCGGTGGCGGGCACGATGGCGCTCGACCGCGACGACATGACCTTTCCCAGCTATCGTCAGCAGGGCATCCTGATCGCGCGCGACTATCCGCTGGTCGAGATGATGAACCAGATCTATTCGAACCGCGGCGACAAGCTGCAGGGCAAGCAGTTGCCGATCATGTATTCGGCGAAGGACCATGGGTTCTTCTCGATCTCGGGCAACCTGACCACGCAATATCCGCAGGCGGTGGGCTGGGCGATGGCGTCGGCGTCGAAGGGCGATACGCGGATCGCGGCGACATGGTGCGGTGAGGGGAGCACGGCGGAGGGTGATTTCCACTCCGCGCTGACCTTCGCCACCGTGTACCGCGCGCCGGTGATCTTCAACGTGGTCAACAACCAGTGGGCGATCAGCAGCTTTTCGGGGTTTGCCGGCGCGGAGGCGACGACCTTTGCCGCGCGCGCGATCGGCTATGGCATCGCCGGCCTGCGCGTCGACGGCAACGACGCGCTGGCGGTCTATGCCGCCACCGCATGGGCGGCCGAGCGGGCGCGGCTGAACGCGGGCCCCACGCTGATCGAGCATTTCACCTATCGCGCCGAGGGGCATTCGACCTCGGACGACCCCAGCCAGTATCGGTCGGCGGGCGAGCCGACGGCATGGCCGCTGGGCGATCCGGTCGCGCGGCTGAAGGCGCATCTCATCGCCATCGGCGAGTGGGACGACGACCGCCACGCGGAGATGGACCGCGAGGTCGCCGAAGCGGTGCGCGCCGCGCAGAAGGCGGCGGAGGCCAATGGCATCCTCGGCCACGGGCTGCACCAGCCGCTCGACACGCTGTTCGACGGGGTGTTCGAGGAGATGCCGTGGCATTTGCGCGAGCAACAGGCGCAGATGATGGCCGAGGAGCAGGCCTCGGGCCGCCCCTGGGCGCGCAAGGAGGTTTGACATGGCGCGGATGAACATGATCCAGGCGATCAATTCCGCGATGGACGTGATGATGGCGCGCGACGCGGGCGTGATCGTGATGGGCGAGGACGTCGGCTATTTCGGCGGGGTGTTCCGCGCCACCGCCGGGCTCCAGTCGAAATACGGCAAGACCCGCGTGTTCGACACGCCGATCACCGAATGCGGCATCATCGGCGTCGCGGTGGGGATGGGCGCCTATGGCCTGCGCCCGGTGCCCGAAATCCAGTTCGCCGATTACATCTATCCGGCGCTCGACCAGTTGGTGAGCGAGGCGGCGCGGCTGCGCTATCGCTCGGGCGGGGAGTTCATCGCGCCGATCACGGTACGATCGCCGTTCGGCGGCGGCATCTTCGGCGGGCAGACGCATTCGCAGTCGCCCGAGGGCATCTTCACCCATGTGTCGGGCATCAAGACGGTGATCCCCTCGACGCCCTATGACGCCAAGGGGCTGTTGATCGCCGCGATCGAGGATAATGATCCGGTGCTCTTCTTCGAGCCCAAGCGCATTTACAACGGCCCGTTCGACGGCAATTGGGACAAGCCGGCACAGAACTGGTCGAAACATGCGGGCGGCGAGGTGCCCGAGGACTATTACCGGATCGAGCTGGGCAAGGCGAAGGTGGTGCGCGAAGGCAGCGACCTGACGATCCTCGCCTATGGCACGATGGTCCATGTCGTGACCGCGACCGTCGAGGCGGCGGGGGTGGATGCCGAGATTCTCGACCTGCGTACGCTGGTCCCGCTCGACATCGACGCGATCGAGGCGTCGGTGAGGAAGACCGGGCGCTGCATGATCGTGCATGAGGCGACGCGCACCGGCGGTTTTGGCGCGGAACTGTCGGCGCTGGTGCAGGAACGCTGCTTCCACCACCTCGAAGCGCCGGTCGAGCGCGTGACCGGATTCGACACGCCGTACCCGCACAGCCTCGAATGGGCGTATTTCCCCGGGCCGGTCCGCATCGGACAGGCGCTGAAAAAGATCATGCAGGACTAGAGAGCCATGGCACGTTTTTCCTTTCGTCTGCCCGACATCGGCGAAGGCATTTCCGAAGCCGAGATCGTGGCATGGCATGTCGCGGTCGGCGACCGTGTCGAGGAGGATGGTCGCCTTGCCGACATGATGACCGACAAGGCGACGGTCGAGATGGAGAGCCCGGTCGCGGGCACCGTCGTCGAACTGGCGGGTGAGCCGGGCGACCAGGTGGCGATCGGCGCGACGCTGGTGGTGATCGAGACCGGGGAAGAGGTGGTGCAGCCCGCCGAACCCGAACGGGTCGAGGCGGAGAATCCGGGGGTCGAGGAGGTCGTGGCCGAGCCTGCGCCGGCCGCACCGATCGAGGAGCGTGCTCCGGAGCCGGCACCCGAACCCGCCCCTGCGCCGTCGCGCGAGCGGGCGACGACGCTGGCGTCGCCGGCGGTGCGGCAGCGCGCCAAGGAGCTTGGCGTCGATCTGGCGTCGGTGCGCCATGACGGGCCGCATATCCGCCATGCCGACCTCGACGCCTATCTGCGCTATGGATCAGGGCAGGGCTATCACGCGCCGAACGTCAGCCGCGCGCGGGCGGATGAAGTGGTCAAGGTCATCGGCATGCGGCGGCGCATCGCCGAGAATATGGCGGCGGCGAAGCGGCACATTCCGCACTTTACCTATGTCGAGGAGATCGACGTGACCGCGCTGGAGGCGATGCGCGCCGACCTCAACGCAGGCCGGGGGAGCCGCCCCAAGCTGACGCTGCTGCCGCTACTGATCGTCGCCATCTGTCGGACATTGCCCGACTTCCCGATGCTGAACGCGCGCTATGACGACGAGGCCGGGGTGGTGACGCGGTCGGGCCGGGTGCATCTGGGCATGGCGACGCAGACCGATGCCGGGTTGATGGTGCCGGTGATCCGCGACGCGCAGGACATGAACCCTTGGAGCCTAGCGAGCGAGATCGTCCGGCTGGCCGAGGCCGCGCGGACCGGCAAGGCGACGTCGGCCGAACTGTCGGGCGGCACGATCACCATCACCTCGCTCGGGCCGCTGGGCGGCATCGCGACCACGCCGGTCATCAACCGGCCCGAGGTGGCGATCATTGGTCCGAACCGCATCGTCGAGCGGCCGGTATTTCGTCCGCGCGCCGGCGGTGGCGAGGAGATCGTCAAGGCCAAGCTCATGAACCTGTCGATCAGTTGCGACCACCGCGTCGTCGATGGTCATGACGCCGCGAGCTATGTTCAGGCGTTGAAGCGGCTGATCGAAACGCCGGTGCTGCTGTTCGCCGACTGACCCGTCCGGTCATCGCCCGTACAGCCGCCCCGGAATAGCCGTGATGCAGGAGGATCGGGCGATGCGGGTGATGACGGCGTTGGTGTTGGCGGCGGTCGCGGTTCCGGCGGTGGCGCAGGGAACGGCGGACTATGACTTCAAATATAGCTATCCGGCGCAGGCGGGGAGAATCGCGCCGCTGAAGGCATGGCTGGAGGCAGACAGGGCGAAGCTGCGGACCAGCACCGCGCGCGACGCCGCCGGGGACCGGCGCGAATCGAAGCGCGGTGGCTTCCCGTTCCGCAAGCATGACGCCTCGCGCGAATGGCAGGTCGTGACCGATACGCCGCGGTTCCTCAGCCTGTCGTCGGTGAGTTACGGCTATACCGGTGGCGCGCATGGCTCGACCGCGTCGGGGAGCATGGTCTGGGACAAGCGCGTGGGGAAGCGGCTCGATCCGAAGGAGGTGTTCGTGTCGAACGCAGCGTTGCAGGCGGCGGTGATGCCGACGTGGTGCAAGTGGATGCGCGCCGAGCGCGATCGTCGCGCAGGTGGGCCGATGCCCTCCGACGGCATTTTCGGCAAATGTCCGCCGGTCAAGGATGTGACGGTGCTGCTGGGATCATCGAACGGTCGCGCGTTCGACCGGATCGGGGTGATCGCCGACCAATATGTCGTCGGCTCGTACGCCGAGGGGCAGTATGAGACGACGGTTCCGGTGAGCGCGGCGGTGCTGCGCGCGGTGAAGCCTGAGTATCGCGGGGCGTTTATGGTTCGGTAGGCGGGCGATGCGCTGCGAAGAAGAAGGAAGGTTGGTTCGCGCGGAGGCACGGAGGCGCGGAGGGGTTTCGCTTCTGGCGATGTCCTACGGTAGCCAGCTACGTCGGGTTTCGCGGCGCTCTCCTCTTCGTCATTCCCGCGAAGGCGGGAATCCATAGACGCTACCGTTTCGTCTCTTTCAGGAACGTCGGCGTGTATGGATTCCCGCCTTCGCGGGAATGACGATGGCGGCGGCGGCAGGCGCTACTTCTCCGCGCCTCCGCGCCTCCGCGCGAACAAAACCTTCTTCGCGCCTTCGCGGGAACCGACCTTCCTTCTTCCCGAACCCCCTACGCGATAGGCTCCCCGAACATCAGCGCCCGCACATAGCGCACCGGCGGCGAGCCGTGCGAGATGACCGCGTCGTTGTAGCGCATCAGGTCGAACTTCGTGCCGTCGCGGCGTTCGGCGTCGCGGCGCAGGTCGATGTGTTCGCTGTAGCCGACGAAATAGCTCGGCAACTGCGTCGAGCCCAGCCGGGCGCGGGTCCATTTGCCGGCGGCCTCGCGCTCCTGCTGGAACGCGCCGCGCATCATCATGTCCATTGCGGTCGCTTCGGTGAGGCCCTCGGTATGGATGCCGATGTCGAGCAGCGCGTTGGTGATCGAACGCATCCGCATTTTCAGCACGGTCAGCTTGAACAGCGGATCGCCGTCGAGATAGTCGGCGTCGGCCATCATCCCCTCGGCATAGACCGCCCAGCCCTCGACGAACGGCCCCGACGACAGGACCGCGCGCAGGATCGACTTGTTCTCGTTGCTGTGCGCGATCTGGAGGTAGTGGCCCGGCATCGCCTCGTGGATCGACAGGTCGTGGAGCATATAGTCGTTGTACTCGCGCAGGAACGAGGTGGCCTGCGCGTCGGACCAGTCGGCCGGGATCGGCGAGACGGCGTAGAAAGTGCCCAGATGCTTTTCAAGCGGCCCCGGGCTGTCGCAATAGGCGACGGCCACGCCCTGCTGGAACTTGGGCATCTCGATGATCTCGACCGGGGTGGCCGGCACGCGCACCAGCTTCTTTTCGCGGACGAAGGCGGTGGCGGTGGCCAGTGTCGCGCGCGCCTTCGCCATCACCTGGTTCCGGTTCGGGCGGCGGGCATAGGTCATTTCCAACGCCGCCTCGATCGCCTTCTGCTGCTGCGCCGGGGTCGGGCGGGCAGGGGTGGGCGGCGCGGTGGGGCGACCGCGCAGGACGGTGCGGGCGAGCGCATACATTTCGGCCCGCGTGTCGGCGGCGGCGCGGGTGGCGCGCGCCTTGATCTCACCACGCGACAGCGGCGAGACGAGCGCGAATTTCAGCTTCTGGTCGTAGAGCGCCGTCCCCAAACGGAAATCGCCCTTCGCGGCGGGGACCAGCATGGTGTCGAGCCAGCGCTGCTGTTCGGCGACCGCGCCGCGCAGCGTCGCCACCGCCCGGTCGAACCGCGCCCGATCGCCGCGGGGCAGCGTGTCCTTGTGGGGGCTAAGCATCGTGTCGACGATCTGGAGGATGCCGCCGTTCTGCTTGGCGACGGTCGTCGCGAAGATCGCCGGGACGCGCGCGGGAACGATGGTGTCGCGCATCTGCGCGTACATCGCCGGCACCTGCTCCATCCGCCGCGTGGCGGAGCGCAGCCGCTGCGGCCATGGCGCGAAGTCGCGCGCCGCCAGCGCATAGAGGCCGCCCGAAATGGTGCCATTGGCCCCCTGCGGGTCCCACGCGAAGGGTTGCAGCACTTCCAGCGTCCACAGTTGATAGCGCAGGTCGTTGTCGAGCAGCGCCGCATCAACCTGATCGTCGCGTGACAGCGTGGCGCGGTCGATCCGGCCGAGCTCGTCCAGCGTCGCGCGCAGGAAGGCCGCGTCGCGGGCGCGGCCGGCGGCGGACAAATCCTCGACCTCGCCGTCATGCGCGTGGTTGCCGAGCGCGGTGGCATAGCCCGGATGCAGCCGCGCCATCCCGGCCAGATAGGCCGCCGAGAGCCGGGCGAAATCCCCCGCCGCCCCGCCCTGCGCCACGGCGGGCAGCGCGCGGGCGAGCGGCGCGAGCGCCATCAGCGCGACGAAATGGCGGCGGTACATCGGATTTCCCCTCAGACTGGTCGGCATACGCTACCCTGCGACACCACGCGCACAAGCGGAATCATGCGCCGTCGCGTAAGTGGATCGCGCGGGCGAACACCGCGGCGAACATCTCCGGGGTCAGCCGCCCGGTGTTCTGGTTGTAGCGCGAGCAGTGATAGCTATCGAGCAGGATCACGCCGCCGGGCATGCGGTGTTCGGCGAGATGCGCGAACGGTGCCTTGGGCAGCCGCCCGCCCAGCACCTTTACCGCCGACTGGTGCGCGATCGCGCCCAGCGCCACCACGACCTTCAGCGACGGCATTGCCGCCAGATCGGCGTCGAGGAACGGGCGGCAGGTGCGGATTTCCTCCGGGGTCGGCCTGTTTTCAGGCGGCAGGCAGCGGACGGCGTTGAAGATCGCGACGCCGCGCAACTCGGGCGCATCGGTGACCTTGCCGGTGTAGCTGCCCTCCGCCAGCCCGGCGGCGATCAGCGTGTCCCAGAACAGTGGCCCCGACCGGTCGCCGGTGAACGGCCGCCCGGTGCGGTTGGCGCCCTGCAATCCCGGCGCGAGGCCGACGATCGCCAGCCACGGGTCGGCATCGCCGAAGCGCGGCACCGGTGCGTTCCACCAGTCGGGGTGTTCAGTGCGCAGCGCGTCGCGGGTCGCCACAAGGCGGGGGCAGCGCGGGCAGTCGGTCGGTGGCGCGATCATGGGTTCGGCAGGGGTGGTGATGTCCATCGGCAGGCGATAGTCGCGGGGGATGTCGAGCTCAACCTATGCCATCGCGATCGGATCGAACCGGTGGGGCCGCCATGGCGGGCCGGTGGCGGAGGTCCGCGCGGCGGTGGCGGCGCTGGACGGGGTGCGAGCGGTCGCGCCGGTCATGGCCAGCGCGCCACTCGGGCCGTCGCTGCGGCGGTACGCGAACACCGTCGCGATCATCGACAGCGCGCTGGGGCCGGCGGCGTTGCTCGATGCACTAAAGGCGATCGAGCGCAGGTTCGGGCGGCGGCGCGGGCGGCGGTGGGGATCGCGGGTGATCGACCTCGACATCATCCTGTGGTCGGGCGGGTGCTGGCGCTCGCCCGGACTGGTCGTGCCGCATCTGGCGTTTCGCGAACGGGCGTTCGTGCTGCGGCCGCTGGCAGCCGTCGCGGCGCGGTGGCGCGATCCGGTGGGCGGGCGGACGATGCGACAGTTGCAGCAGATGGTTGACCACGGCCGTCGCCGCGCCTAGGGGCTGGCGCTTCGTTGATGGGCCCGTAGCTCAGTTGGTAGAGCAACGGACTTTTAATCTGTAGGTCTCGGGTTCGAATCCCGACGGGCTCACCAGCGAAATGCGACGCATTGTCCGGTGTTTGAGCCGTGACGGCATGGCGTTCCCCCGATCCCCGGCGCATGACCCACCCCCTGTTTCACGGGCGGGGGTCGATCGCACCATGTACCTCGACGAGCATTGCGGCGCGCCGGTCCGGCCGCCGGTGGGCGAGCGGTGGCACCTGCCGGGCGATGCGCGCATCCTGATCCGCGTGGGCGACGGGCGGGCATGGGCGCAGGTCGGCGCGTTGCCGCCGGCACCGCTGCCCACGCTGGCGCTGGTCGGGCCGACCAGCAAGCCGCTGCGGATCATGGCCGACGGCGCGCAGGACGTGGTGGTCGTGCCGCTCGGCCCCGCCGAATGGGCGCAGGTCCTGCCGCTGTCCGCCGCCGCCGTCGCCAATCGCATCAGCCCGTTCGATCCGCTGCGCGCCGGCGCGCTGGCGCGCGACCTGTCCGCCGCCATCCGCCCGGCGATGCCCGCCGCCGAGATCGCGCGCCACGCCCGCGCCGTCCTGATCCGGCGGTGCGACGCCGCTGCCGCGCCGGGCGATCCGCTGGTCCCCCGGTTGCAGGCGGCGATCGACCGCGACGAGGCCGCCAACGCCGGACGGATCGCCGAAACCCTCGGCCTATCACGCGAGGCGCTGGGGCGGACGGCGCTGCGCCATTTCGGTTTTTCGACCAAGTCGCTGCTGATGCGCCGCCGCTTCCTGCGCGCGCTCGACCGGTTCCGCGAGGCGGGGCTGACCACGGCGGCGCAGGAGGGCGGGTATCGCAGCGTGCCGCATCTGCTGCGCGATGCGCATCTGTTCCTCGGCATGACGCCGCGCCGCTATGTCGAGCAGGCGATAGCCGGATAAGCCGGTTGCGCGGGGGCGGGCGAGCGTCGACAAGCGGCGGCATGTCGCTTGCCGCCGAACCCCGCCCGTCGCGCCGTATCCCGTGGAGCATGATCGGCATTGCCGGGACCGTGGTGGCGCTGCTGATACTGTTCTTTCTCGCATCGCGGGTGGTGGCGGGGGATGCGTTCGCCTTCGACACCCGCATCCTGCTGGCGCTGCGGCGGCCGGACGGGACGCCGGTCGGGTCGGCGAAGTTCGCCTCGGCAGTGCGCGACGTGACCGCGCTCGGCGGGGCGACCGTGCTGACGATGGTGGTGATGTTCGCCGCCGCGCTGCTGGCCAGCCTTGGGCGGTGGCGCAGCGCAGCGCTGGTGATGGTCGGCACCGGGCTTGGCTGCGCGGCCAACAGCGGGCTCAAGCATCTGGTGGCGCGGACCCGCCCCGATCTGGTCCCGCATTTGATGCAGGAAACGTCGAGCAGCTTCCCGAGCGGCCATGCCGCGCATTCGGCGATCGTCTATCTGACGCTGGCGACACTGGCGTTCCCGATCGTGCGCGGGCGGGCGACGCGGGGGGTGATCGTGGGCACGGCGGCGCTGCTGGTCGCGGCGATCGGCGCAAGCCGGGTGTATCTGGGCGTGCATTGGCCGAGCGACGTGCTGGCGGGGTGGACGTTCGGGGCGTTGTGGGCGGTGGCGTGGTGGCGGGTGGAGATTCGGGTGTTGGGGCGGTGATCGCTTAACCGATTGCTAAGCGGGGCAGGGCTTTATCACCGTACCTGTCATCACGGAGCGTCGATGTCCCTTGTGTTGTCCCGGCCTTATCGGGCCGATGAACTGTTCCGCCCGGCACCGCATGGTCCGAAGACCGACCGTCCCGATCACATGAACCTGAGCGCGCATCGCCGCCCCGGCCGCGCGATCGACATGGCGTCGCTGCGCGGGGCGGGCGTGTACGGCCTGTTCCTAGACGGAGCGCTGTTCTACGTCGGCATCTATTCGGGTGCCAAGACCGACAGCATGGCCGGCAGCGTGCTGACGCGATGGCGGCTGCATTTGACCTATCAGACGCTGCGTTCGCCCAACGTCTGCTTCACCGCCGCCGACGTCGCCCGCATTCTCGACGATGCGCCGAATGCGCCGTTCGATGCGATCGCCGGGGCGCTGGGCGGACGCGAGGTCGATCGTGGCGCGCTCGCCGCGCAGGGGCATCCGCTGATCGAAACGACCGGGGCCAGTTGTACCTATCGCAAGGCGCGCTTCGCCGCCCGCAACTGGGACCTGCTTCGTCCGGGCCGCGAGGACGAGATGTTCGCGCGGATCAGCTTCGTCTATGCCCGGCTGGATCCGGCGGCGCTGCCCGTGGGGGTGCCGATGGACCGGGCGCACCGGCAATGGATCAAATACAAGTGGCTCGAACGGTGCGAGCGCCATCTGATCCATGCGCTCGAGCCGATATGCAACAAGGAGACTGCGGTCGGCACCGAGCAGCAGGCGACGCTCGACGACTTCCGGCGCGAACTGGTCGAGGCACTGAGGGAGCCGTTGCCGCCCTATTCGTCCAGGGCTGCCAGCCTGTCTGCCGATCTGGCATCGACGGAAGCACCGACCGTCGCAGCGGAGCATATCGCCGAACCCGTCGATACGGACGATAGCTGCGCACCGGGCGAAATCGCGTTCCGTGCGAGACTGGACCCGCCGGGCGAGGCGTTCCTCGACGAGCTCGATCTCATCGCTCCGGCGGGTATCGAACTCGATTACGTCGGCATCCCGCAGGCGCGTCTCTATCGCGAGCCGGGACATGCCGTCCTTGTCAAGATTACCGCCACCAGCCGAGGTGTTTTGCGGGGATATGCGCGAACCGGTGCCGGCGTGGTGCAGGCGCTGGGGTTCGCCGATCCGGTCGAAAAACCAGGCTGGACCGACTTTGCGATCGATCCGGCGATTCACCAGCCGACCGCATTGATCGCGCTGGCCGGGGCGGTGATCGGTGGGAGCGCATAGGCCGGGCGCTGCGGAAGTGGGCTAGTCGCCCAGCTCCCGCAGCAGCGCCTTGGCCGCCGCCGTCTCCGCTTCCTGTTTCGACGTACCGGTGGCCTCCGTCGCCGCCAGCTTGCCGATCGTGACGCGCACCGTGAAGCGCGGCGCGTGGCCCGGGCCGGACTTGTCGACGATGGCATATTCGGGCGGCTTGCGGTTGTGCGCCGCCGCCCATTCCTGGAGCGCCGATTTCGGATGGCGCGGTACGCGGAGCTGCGCGTCGATGCGCGCGCCCCACAGCGCACGGACGAGGCCGCGCGCTGCGTCATGGCCGTGGTCGAGGTAGAAGGCGCCGATCAGCGCCTCCATCACGTCGCCCAGCACGTTGTCGCTGTCGCCGGCACCGTCGTCGCGCGCCTGCTTGCCGAGTTTCAGATGGGGCACGACGCCGATCGCGCGCGCGATGTCGGCGCAGACCGCGCCGGTGACGAGCGCGTTGAACCGCTTGGACAGCGCGCCCTCGCTCTCGCCGGGAAACCGCTCGTAGAGCCATTCGGCGACGGCGAGGCCCAGCACGCGGTCGCCGAGGAACTCGAGCCGTTCATAGGTCGCGTGCGCGGTGCTGCCATGGGTCAGCGCGCGGGCATAGTCGTCGATCCGGGTGGGCGCGCGGCCGAGCGCGCGGGCCACCCAGTCTGCCAGCGGCTCGCTCAGAAGCCTTCCCCGATCCGGCTCCAGCGCGCGGCGCTCACCCACGTCCATGGCAGCAGCCAGTTGGCCGATCCGTCGGTCGAGAAGAAGTTCACCACCGCCTTGCCCTCGATATTCTCGAGCGGAACGATGCCGATGCCACCGCCTTCGCGCGCCGGGAAGCGGCTGTCGGCGCTGTCGTCGCGGTTGTCGCCCATCAGGAAGGCGTGGCCGGCGGGGACGGTGAACACGCCGGTATCGTCGGCCTCGGTCGTGCCGAGATCGAGGACGTTGTAGCTCTTGCCGCCGGGCAGCGTCTCGCGGAACTGCGGATAGGCGCAGGCGGGCGCCTGCGCGACCACGCGCTGGAATTCATAGCCGCAGCCGGTGTTTGGCGAAACGGGCACGACGAAGTCGGCGATGCGCTGCTTGGGGATGGCGGTGCCGTTCAGGAACAACTGGCCGCCGCGCATCTGCACCGTGTCGCCGGGCAGGCCGATGACGCGCTTGATATAATCCTGCTTCGCGGTCGGCGGTGCCTTGAACACCACCACGTCGCCGCGCGCGGGCGTGCTGGCCATGATCCGCCCGGGGATCAGCGGCAGGCTCCACGGCAGCGAATGGCGCGAATAGCCGTAGTTCCATTTGGTGATGAACAGATAGTCGCCGATCAGCAGGCGCGGCTGCATCGACCCCGACGGGATCGAGAAGGGCGAGAACAGGAACGAGCGGATCACGAACACCACGATCGCGAGCTTCAGCAGGAACAGCAGCAAATCCGCCGTTTCCGACCGTTTCGGCTTGGGCGCGGGGGATGCGGCGGGCGCGGGAGTCGCGGGGGCGGGATCGAGAGCCATGGAGCGTGCCATGCTAGGGCGGGGGCGGGGCGTCAAGCGGATCGCATCGGCACTGGACCTGTACGGACACGCATCCTAGGGCTGCGGCATCCTATTCCCAAGCGACGAACGAGGCACGACATGGCGATGCAGGACTGGTCCGCGATCGAGAATCTTCCGCAAACCCGGCTGACCGATCTGTTCGCGAACGATCCCGACCGGCTCGCCAAGCTGACCGTCGATGTCGGCGGCATTCATTTCGATTTCGCCAAGACGCATCTCGACGATGCCGCGCTCGATGCCTTCACCGGCCTTGCCGCGACGATGGAACTGGCCGCCAAGCGCGAGGCGTTGTTTTCGGGGCAGGTCATCAACGTGACCGAGGGGCGCGCGGCGACCCACACCGCCGAGCGCGGCGAGGGATCGGCCGAGGACGTGGCGCAGGCGCGGGGCTTCCAGACGCGGATGCGGCAGGTGATCGACGCGATCGAGGCCGAGGCGTTCGGCCCGGTGCGCCACATCCTGCACGTCGGCATCGGCGGATCGGCGCTGGGGCCGGACCTGATCTTCGACGCGCTGGGGCGTGACGAGGACCGCTATGACGTGGCGATCGTGTCGAACGTCGACGGCGTGGCGATGGAGGAGGCGCTGAAAGGC
This sequence comes from Sphingomonas sp. Leaf4, assembly GCF_920939515.1. Taxonomy (NCBI): domain Bacteria; kingdom Pseudomonadati; phylum Pseudomonadota; class Alphaproteobacteria; order Sphingomonadales; family Sphingomonadaceae; genus Sphingomonas; species Sphingomonas sp. Leaf4. The sequence goes on from NZ_CAKLBB010000002.1 coordinate 82,903, forward strand.
TTCGATCCCGCCGCGACGCTACTCGTCATCGCCTCTAAGACGTTCACCACGACCGAGACGATATTGAACGCCACGTCGGCGCTGGCGTGGATGAGCGAGGGCGGGGTCGAGGACCCCTATGGCCGGGTCATCGCGCTGACCGCCGCGCCCGACAAGGCGGTGGAATGGGGCGTCGACGAGACGCGCGTGCTGCCGTTCGCCGAGAGCGTCGGCGGGCGGTATTCGCTGTGGTCGTCGATCGGCTTTCCGTTCGCGCTGGCGCTGGGCTTTTCGGCCTATGAGGAACTGCTGGAGGGCGCGGCCGAAATGGACCGGCATTTCCGGCTCGCCGACCTCAAGGAAAACGCGCCGGTGCTCGCCGCGTTCGCCGACCTGTATTATGCGCAGGTCGTCGGGTGCGAGACGCGCGCGACCTTTGCCTATGACGAGCGGTTGCGGCTGCTGCCGTCGTATCTCCAGCAATTGGAGATGGAATCGAACGGCAAGTCGGTGACGGCGGCGGGCGAGCCGCTGGGGCGCCATTCGGCGGCGATCACCTGGGGTGGCGTGGGCACCGATGCGCAGCATGCGGTGTTCCAGTTGCTGCACCAGGGGACGCGGATCGTGCCGCTGGAATTCGTCGCGGTGGTCGAGGCGGGCGATACGCTCGACCCCGCGCATCACCGGCAGTTGCTGCTCAACGCCTTTGCGCAGGGCGCGGCGTTGATGGCGGGCAAGGCGAACGACGATCCGGCGCGCGCCTATGCCGGCGACCGGCCGTCGTCGACACTGCTGTTGCAGGACCTCGATGCGCGGACGCTGGGCGCGCTGATCGCGTTCTATGAGGCGCGGACGTTCGTGAACGCGGCGCTGATCGGGATCAACCCGTTCGACCAGTTCGGCGTCGAGCTTGGAAAAGAAATGGCCAAGGCAGCCGATCGCGGCGGCCAGACGTTCGATGCGTCGACCAACGATCTTCTGGCACGGGCAGGACTTGCATGAGCGATTATGAGTACGACCTGTTCGTCATCGGGGCGGGATCGGGCGGCACCCGTGCCGCGCGCGTCTCCGCCGCCTATGGCGCGAAGGTCGCGGTGGCCGAGGAATATCGCGTCGGCGGCACCTGCGTGATCCGGGGGTGCGTCCCTAAAAAGCTGCTCGTCTATGGCGCGCATTTCGCCGAGGATTTGCGCGATGCCAATGCGTTCGGCTGGGACGTGCCGGCGCAGTGCCATTTCAGTTGGGAGCGGCTGCGCGACAATGTGCTGGCCGAGGTCGACCGGATCAACGGCGCGTACACCGCGACGCTGGAGAACCACGGCGTCGACATCCTGCACGAACGCGCGACCGTTACCGGTCCGCATTCGGTGAAGCTTTCGGGCGGGCGTGAGATCACGGCCGAGCGCATCCTGATCGCCACGGGGGCGACGCCGGCGGTGCCGTCGTGCCCCGGTGCCGAACACGGCATCACCTCGAACGAGGCGTTTCATCTGGATGCGATCCCCAAGCGTATCCTGATCGCCGGCGCGGGCTATATCGCCAACGAGTTCGCGGGCGTGTTCCACCAGCTCGGCGCGCATGTGATCCTCATCAACCGCAGCGATGTGATCCTGCGCGGCTATGACGAATCGATCCGCGACCGGCTGCTCCAGATTTCGATGACCAAGGGCATCGAGTTCCGCTTTCACGCCGAGTTCGAGGGGATCGAGAAGGGCGACGACGGTTGCCTGACGGTCAGGATGTCGAACCACGAACCCGTCACCGTCGACATGGTGATGTTCGCCACCGGCCGTACGCCCAATACCGATGGGCTGGGGCTGGAGTCGGCCGGCGTCGTGCTGGACGAGAAGGGCGCGGTCCAGGTGAACGACGAGGCGCAGACGGCGTGCCCGTCGATCTATGCGGTCGGCGACGTCACCAACCGGGTGCAGCTCACCCCGGTCGCGATCCGCGAGGGGCAAGCGTTCGCCGATCGCACCTATGGCGGCAAGGACGTCCGGGTCGATTACGTCAACATCCCCTCGGCGGTGTTCAGCCATCCGCCGATGGCGGGCGTCGGCATGACCGAGGGCGAGGCCAAGTCGAAGCTCGGATCGGTCAAGGTGTACCTCTCCGACTTCCGCCCGATGAAGAACGTGCTGGCGGGTCGCAACGAGCGCGCGCTGTACAAGATGATCTGCGACGATGTGACGGGCAGGATCGTCGGGCTGCACATGATCGGGCCCGATGCACCGGAGATATTGCAGGCGGCGGCGATCGCGGTGAAGGCGGGGCTGACGAAGGATGCGTTCGACGAGACGGTCGCGCTGCACCCGACGATGGCGGAAGAACTGGTGTTGATGAAATAGGGGCGGGACACGTCATCCCGGCCTTCGCAACCTACTCCCCTCCGTGACAAGGGAGGGGCTGGGGGTGGGTTGGTTTGGGGCGGACGCTATCGTTCCCTCGCGGGCCGACCCACCCCCGGCCCCTCCCTTGTCACGGAGGGGAGCAGGCGTGCCCTTTTCACCCTTCCGCCAGAATCGCATCGGCCTCGCTCATCCGATCGCCGCCGACGCGCTCGCCGATCGTGGCCGTCACGGCGACGTTCATCGTCACGTTGCCGAGCGTGCGGACGATGTCGGGCAGCGTCTCCACAGCGACGAGCAGCGCCAGCGGTTCGACCGGCACGCCCATCGCCACGGCGATCGGCGCGATCGAGGAGACGAAGCTGATCTGGCCTGGCAGGCTGGCCGCGCCCATCGTGGTGATCGCGCCCGCCGCGATCCCCGCCGCGATCTGCCCCGCGCCCAGCGGCACGCCGAACACATGCGCGACATAGAGCGCGACGCCGACGTTCATCGCCGGACCCGTCGCGCGGAACAGCGCCACCGCCATCGGCAGCACCACGCCCGACGTTGCCACCGGCACGCCGAGGTCGCCCGCGCCCTTGAGCATCGCCGGCAGCGAGGCGAGCGACGACTGGGTCGAGATCGCGACCGCCTGTGCCGGGGTGGTGCCCTTCAGGAAGCGCGCGATCGAGATCCGGCCGCCGAATCGCGCCAGAGGATAGGCGAGCAGCCAGATCGTCAGCCCCACGCTCATCAGGATCAGGACGTAATGGATCAGCGCGCCGAACGCTGCTGTGCCGGCGCGCGCGCCGACGACATAGCCGAGCGCGAACACGCCGATCGGCCCCAGCCACAAGACCCAGTTGATGACGATCAGCATCGTGTCGGCGATCGCCTGAAACAGCCGCACCAGCACCCCGCGATGGTCCTGCGGCAAGCGGGTGAGCGCGAAGGCGAAGACGAGGGTGAACAGGATCAGCGGCAGGAACTGGTCGTTCGCCGCCGCCGATACCGGATTGGTCGGCACGATCGCGACGAGGAAGTCGGTGAACGGCGGCACCTTGTCGACCGGGGCGGCGCTGCCGAACGTCGCGCGCAGCGCCTGCGCGGCGGTATCGCCCAGCGGGAACAGGTCGAGCAGCGACAGGGTGACGAGTGCGCCCAGTGCCGACGACGTCCAAAGGATGACGACGAACAGCAGCAGCGAGCGCGTGGCGATCCGTCCCGCGCGCGCCGCCTCCGCCGTCTGCGCGACGCCGGTGACGAGCAGCGCCACCACCAGCGGGACGATCGTCATCCGCAGCGCGTTCAACCATGCGGTGCCGACCGGTTCGGCGACGGCGATGCCCGATACCGCCGTGTCCGGCGCCTGCGCCGCCAGCACGATGCCCAGCGCCAGCCCCGCGCCCAGTCCGCCCAAAATTCGTGTCGCCTGCGACATGCTCGCCCTTTTAACAAAGTGGCGGTAGTAGCGTCGCCACGCAAAGGCTCAACCTGAAGGCGTATGGCACGATGGCAAGGAAATATTTCGGCACCGACGGCATTCGCGGGCTGACCAACACCCGGCCGATGACGGCGGAGATGGCGATGCGGATCGGCATGGCCGCCGGCGCGCATTTCCGGCGTGGGCATCACCGCCACCGCGTGGTGATCGGCAAGGACACCCGGCTGTCGGGCTATATGCTCGAAAACGCGATGGTTGCGGGGTTCACCTCGGTCGGCATGGACGTGGTGCTGGTCGGCCCGATGCCGACCCCGGCGGTGGCGATGCTGACCCAGTCGATGCGCGCCGACCTGGGCGTGATGATCTCCGCCAGCCACAATCCGTTCTTCGACAACGGCATCAAATTGTTCGGGCCGGACGGCTACAAGCTGTCCGACGAGGCCGAACTGGCGATCGAGGCGCTGATCGAGAGAGAGATCGAACTTTCGGCGCCGGGCGACATCGGCCGCGCCAAGCGGATCGAGGATGCGCGCGGCCGCTATATCCACTTCGCCAAATCGACCTTCCCCAGCGACATGCGGCTCGACGGGGTGAAGCTGGTGCTCGATTGTGCCAATGGCGCGGCGTACAACGTCGCGCCCTCCGCGCTGTGGGAACTGGGCGCGGAGGTTGTCGCGATCGGCGTGTCGCCCAACGGCAAGAACATCAACGACCGCGTCGGATCGACCGCGCCGCAGACGCTGTCGGAAACCGTCGTCGCGTCGGGCGCGCAGATCGGCATCGCGCTGGACGGCGACGCCGACCGGCTGATCGTGGTCGATGAACAGGGCAAGGTGATCGACGGCGACCAGTTGATGGCGACGATCGCCGCCGGATGGGCGCGCGCCGGGCGGTTGAAGGGCGGTGGCCTTGTCGCGACCGTCATGTCGAACCTCGGCCTCGAACGGCATCTGTCGGCACAGGGGCTGGGGCTGGTGCGGACCGCCGTGGGCGACCGCCACGTCCTCGAAAAGATGCGCAGCTCGGGCTACAATGTCGGCGGCGAACAGTCGGGACATATCATCCTGTCCGACTATGCGACCACCGGCGACGGGCTGGTCGCCGCGCTCCAGGTGCTGGCCGAGATCAAGCGCGCCGGCGCGCCTGCGAGCGAGGTGCTCCACCGCTTCGATCCGCTGCCGCAACTGCTCAAGAACGTGCGGTTTTCGGGCGGCAAGCCGCTCGACGATCCGCGCGTGCGCGACGTGGTGGCGGGCGTCGAGGCCGAACTGGCCGGGCGTGGGCGGCTGGTGCTGCGGCCGTCGGGCACCGAACCGGTGATCCGGGTGATGGCCGAGGGCGACGACGCGCGCCATGTCGAGGCGGTGGTCGACCGCATCTGCGACGCGGTGCGACAGGTCGCTGCCTGAAACCGATCGACCCGACGGGGCACGCGGCCACTCCCCTCCCTGGAAGGGAGGGGGCGGGGGTGGGTTGGCCGGTTGTGGAACGCTTACCTTCCCTCGCGGGCCGACCCACCCCCCAGCCCCTCCCTTGTCAGGGAGGGGAGCAATGTTGCTGGCTCGACCCCTCAATATCGATTGGACCCAAATGCTGGACATGAAGCCGGTATGCGAGCGGTGCGACACGCCGCTCGCGCCCCATGCGCACGGCGCGTTCATCTGTTCGTTCGAGGATACGTTCTGCGCCGATTGCGCCGACGAACTGGACGAGGTCTGCCCCAAGTGTCGCGGCGAACTGGTCGACCGGCCGGCGCGGCGGAAATAGCGGTGTCTTGATCGCGCTGCGCTTGCTGCTAGTCCGGCGGCCATGACCACTCCCCGTATCCTCATCGTCGCCGGGTCCGATTCCGGCGGCGGCGCCGGCATCCAGGCCGACATCAAGACCGCGACGATGCTGGGCTGCCATGCGATGACTGCGATCACCGCCGTCACCGCGCAGAACACGCTGGGCGTCGATGCGGTGCATGCCGTGCCGGTCGACATCGTTATCGCGCAGATCGACGCGGTGGTGCGCGACATCGGCGTCGATGCGATCAAGATCGGCATGATCGGATCGGCGCGGACCGCGCATGCCGTGGCCGACAAGCTGGCCGAACTGCCGGGCGTGCCGATCGTGTTCGATCCGGTGATGATAGCGTCGAGCGGCGCGCGGCTGGCCGACGAGGCGACGATCGCCGCGTTCGACCGGCTAATGGCGCTGGCCACCGTCACCACCCCCAATCTGCCCGAGGCGAAGGCGCTGGGCGGGGTGGCCGCGATGCTGGGCAAGGCGCGCGCGGTGCTGGAAAAGGGCGGGCACGGCGAGGGCGAGGTGGTGATCGACCGGCTGCACCAGTCGGGCAGCGGCGCACCGCCGGTGATCGAATGGTCCGGTCCGCGCATCGACGGCATGGCGACGCATGGCACCGGCTGCACCCTGTCCACGGGAATCGCCTGCGAACTGGCCAAGGAATGGACGCTGCCCGAGGCGATCGGCCGCGCGCGCGACTTCGTGCGGATCTCGATGCTCGGCGCCAACGAACTGGGGCGCGGCGCGGGGCCGATGGCGCAGCAGGGCGTGCGGCTCGACCTCAACCAGTCGCGCTGGTCGCCGATGCTCAATCAGGTGACGGTGCCCGCCGACGACGTGGCCGCCAGCGAGCATTTCTACCGGTTGCTGGGATTGAAACAGATCGTCCGCTCCAGCCGCCGCTATGCCCGGTTCGAGACCGAGGGCGGCGCCACCTTCTCGATCGAGATGACCGAGGAACGCAAACGCCCGCTGGTGTTCTTCGAGGTCGGCGATCTGGGCGTGATCGTGCCGTTCCTGAAAGGGCAGGGGCTGTCGTTCACCCAGGAACCGGTTGACCGCCCATGGGGCTGGCGCGAGGCGCGGCTGCTCGACCCGGCGGGCAACGAGGTCTGTCTGTATCAGGCGGGCGAGATGCGGCGCTTCCCGCCGTGGCGGATCGGCGGTGGCTGAACTGGCGACGTTGTTCCGCTGGCGCGTGGCGAATGCAGTGCGCGTTGCGTTCGAGGCCGACTGGCGGATCATTACCGAGGCGCTACTGGAGCAAGGGTCGTCCGGATCGGCATTGTTCGATGCCGGCGACGGGGTCCTGTGCGCCTTGGCCCGCTGGCCGGATACGGCGACCCGCGACCGCGCGTTCGCGGTGTTGGCGGACGACCCTCGCGTCGCGGCATTGCGGCGGCACGATGCCGAGCCGCTCGAACGGCGTGACATGACGTTGATCGCCGATCTGTGGAAGTTACCCGATGCCTGATTTCGCGCATGAGGCCCGCCATGCCGGACTGGTGGCGGGTGTGGACGAGGCGGGGCGCGGGCCGCTGGCCGGGCCGGTGGTCGCGGCGGCGGTGATCCTCGATCCGGCGGACGTGCCGGAGGGGCTGGACGATTCCAAGGCGTTGTCGGCGAAGCGGCGGGCGGTGCTGCATGCGCGGTTGATGGAATGCGCGCAGGTCGGCGTCGGCGTGGCGAGCGTTGAGGAGATCGACCAACTCAACATCCTGTGGGCAAGCATGCTGGCGATGGAGCGCGCGGTCGCGGCACTTGATGTCGTGCCGGCGATGGTGCTGGTCGATGGCAATCGCTGTCCGAAGTGGCGCTATCCGAGCTTCGCGATCGTGCGCGGCGATGCGCTGAGCCTGTCGATCGCCGCCGCGTCGATCGTCGCCAAGGAGACGCGCGACGCGATGATGGTCGCCGCCGATGCCGAATATCCCGGCTATGGCTGGGCCTCGAACAAGGGGTATGGCGCAAAGGTGCATCTGGCCGGATTGCGCGCGCTGGGCGTCACGCCGCTACACCGGCGCAGCTTCGCACCGGTCGCGCAGGCGCTGCTGCTGTAGATTTGCGACGAACCGTTTTTTACCAGATGTTGAGTCTGCCGGTGGCTGGCAGACTCCATATGTGCCCGGAAGCGACTCGATTCGGCGCGGGAACGAATCGCCTCGACCACAAGAGTCAACCCCACCCCCTTGACCGCGACTCGCGGATTGGCCGAAATAGCGGGCTGCAAGGGGACAAAATACAATGGTCGCGACGAAAATCCGGGTGCGGGAGCCAAAGACGGTCAGCCTGCCGCTCGACCGGATCCTGATGGATGATTGCATCGCCGCGATGCAGTCGCTGCCGGCCAAGTCGATCGACTGCATTTTCGCCGATCCGCCCTATAACCTGCAATTGGGTGGCGACCTGCTGCGCCCCGATGGCAGCCAGGTCGACGCGGTCAACGACGACTGGGACAAGTTCGACAGCTTCGCCGCCTATGACGCCTTCACCAAGGCGTGGCTGGCCGAGGCGCGACGCATCCTGAAGCCCGACGGCACGATCTGGGTCATCGGCAGCTATCACAACATCTACCGTGTCGGGTCGATCATCCAGGACAAGGGCTTCTGGATTCTCAACGACATCGTGTGGCGCAAGTCGAACCCGATGCCCAATTTCAAGGGCACGCGCTTCACCAATGCGCATGAGACGATGATCTGGGCGTCGATGGGCGAGAAGGCGCGCTACACCTTCAACTATCGCCAGATGAAGACGCTGAACGACGAATTGCAGATGCGATCGGACTGGGAATTCCCGATCTGCGGCGGGCCGGAGCGGCTGCGCAAGGACGGGACCAAGGTCCACCCGACGCAAAAGCCCGAGGCGCTGCTGTACCGCGTGCTGCTGGCGTCGACCAAGCCCGGCGACGTGGTGCTCGACCCGTTCTTCGGCACCGGCACCACCGGCGCGGTCGCCAAGCGGCTGGGGCGGCGCTTCATCGGCATCGAACGCGATGCGGGCTATGTCGAGGCGGCGACGGCGCGGATCGAGGCGGCGCTGCCGCTCGACGAATCGGCGATCCGCGCGATGCGCGCGCCGACCAAGCCGCCGCGCGTGGCGTTCGGCGTGCTGGTGGAGAACGGGCTGGTGCCGCCGGGCACGGTGCTGACCGATGCGAAGCGCCGCTGGCGGGCGAGCGTGCTGGCCGACGGATCGCTGCTGTCAGAGTGCGGCATGGCCGGATCGATCCACAAGCTGGGATCGGGATTGCAGGGCGCGCCGACGTGCAACGGCTGGACCTTCTGGCATGTCGCGGGCGAGGGCAAGCTCGCGCCGATCGATACGCTGCGGCAACAGTGGCTGCTCGCGACGCAGCCGTAACCGGGGGCGTTCAGCTCGACACTTCGTCATTCCCGCGCAGGCGGGAATCCATAAACGTGACGGTTGCGAATCCAGCACGAACGTCGGCGGATATGGATTCCCGCCTTCGCGGGAATGACGATGAATGCGTAGGGAATGGCGGTTGATACTGCACCCGTCGTTGGGGCAGGGCGGTGCCCATGAGCCTCTATCTCCGCCCCGTCCGCTTCGTCGACTCCCCCATCGGCCTGCCTGACGGGAGCGTTACCCGACTCGCCGGCGGGATGCTGTGGTTCGCCGCCTATGAGGCGCGCTGGCGCGATGGACGGCGCGCGGTCGTCGCCATCGCCGACCTGCCGGCATGGATCGATGCCCTTGCCCCCGCCGAGGCCGAACGCGCGCGGCGGATCCATGCGCGTGCCACCGCGCCACGACCGCCGCTGCGCCTTGGCGAGCGGGTGATCCGGTTCGACCAGCCGCAGGTGATGGGCATCCTCAACGTCACCCCCGACAGTTTTTCGGACGGTGGGGCGCATGTCGGCGATCCGGCGGGCGCGACGGCGGCGGGTGTCGCGATGGCGGCGGCGGGCGCGGCGCTGATCGATCTGGGCGGCGAATCGACCAAACCCGGCGCGACGACCGTGTGGGAAGGTGACGAGATCGCCCGCGTCGTACCGGTCGCCACGCGACTGGCCGCCGCCGGAGTCGCGGTGTCGGTCGACACGCGCAAGGCGGCGGTGATGACCGCCGCGCTCGACGCCGGGGCGGGGATCGTCAACGATGTCGCCGCGCTCGCCTTCGACCCACAGGCGCTGCCGCTGGTCGTCTCGCGGGGCTGTCCGGTGGTGCTGATGCACTCGCCCGCACCGACGCAAGGGCCGCATGGCGGCAAGGGCTATGCCGATCCGCTGCTCGACGTGTTCGACTGGCTGGAGGCGCGGATCGACGCGGTCGTCGCCGCCGGCGTGTCGCGCGAGCGGATCGTGGTCGATCCGGGCATCGGCTTCGGCAAGGCGCTGGCCGACAATCTCGCGCTGGTGAACGGGCTTGCGCTGTTCCACGGCCTTGGCTGCCCGGTGCTGCTCGGGGCCAGTCGTAAGCGGATCATCGGCGCATTGTCGAACGAGGCGCCGGCCGACCAGCGGCTCGGCGGATCGGTCGCGCTGGCGCTGGCGGGGGTCGAGCGGGGCGCGCAGATCGTGCGGGTGCATGACGTGCCCGAGACGGTACAGGCGATCCGGGTATGGCGGGGGTTGCGCGACGCGGCGCTGGTGGCCGGGTAGGTCGCGGTCCGATTCGCATCGGCGAACCGAAAAATTCTCTGGTCGGGGCGACAGGATTCGAACCTGCGACCCCCACACCCCCAGTGTGATGCGCTACCAGGCTGCGCTACGCCCCGATCAGAGAGCGGGCGCTTTAGGCGGGCTTTTCGCAGCATGCAAGCCCGAAGCGTGGGGTCAGCGGCATATGTTGCGCCGCTTCGTGGCAAATGATAGCTGCCCCGCGTGACAGGATGCCGCAATCGCGGCGTTCGCTTTTTCGGAAAATCCAGGCCAGCAATGTTCGTACCTTCCGCCTTTGCCCAGTCCGCGACCGCCCCTGCCGGCGCGGGCGGCTTCGCCGGCACGCTCATCGGCATCGCGCCGCTGCTGCTGATCTTCGTCGCCTTCTATTTTCTGCTGATCCGTCCGCAGCAGAAGCGGATGAAGACGTTGCAGGCATCGATCGCATCGGTAAAGCGCGGTGATACCGTCGTTACCTCGGGCGGTATCCTCGGCCGGGTGACGAAGGTGGAGGACGCGATCGTCGAGGTCGAGATCGCCCCCAACACCCGCGTGCGCGTGGTCAAGGCGACCATCGCCGAGATCACGACGCCGGCCGGCGCCAAGCCCGCGAACGACTGATGCTCGACTTCCCCCGCTGGAAACGGATCGCCATCTGGGCGTCCGTGATTCTCCTGTCGCTGTTCGCGGTGCCCAGCCTGCTGCCCGAGGCGACCCGTGCGAAGCTGCCCGGCTGGGTGCCCGCGCCGACGATCAACCTCGGCCTCGATCTGGCCGGCGGCAGCTACATCCTGCTCGAAGCCAAGACCGAGGATGTCGCCGGCACCCGGATCGAGGCGATGCGCGAGATGATCGCGACCGAGATGCGCCGCGCGCCGCGTGTCAGCGTCGGTGACATTTCGACGCGGAACGGCCAGATCAGCTTCATGGTGCGCGACGCTTCGCAGGTCGATGCCGCGCGCGAGAAGCTGCTGGGCCTGACGGGCGGCGGGGCGGGGATGACCGGCCAGCGCGAATGGGACATCGAGGTGCGCGACACCACGCGCTTCGTGCTGACCCCGACGCAGGCGGGCCTGCGCCTTGCGGTCGAGAATGCGATGAAGGACGCGACCGAGGTCGTGCGTCGCCGCATCGACGCGCTGGGCACGCGCGAACCGACGATCATCCAGCAGGGCAGCAACCGCATCGTCGTGCAGGTGCCGGGGCTTTCGGACCCCAAGGCGCTGAAGGACCTGCTCGGCAAGACCGCGCGGCTGGAATTCAAGCTGGTCGACCAGGCCGCCGATCCCGCCGCCGTGGCGCAGGGCCGCGCGCCGGCCGGCAGCCAGGTGCTGCCCTATGCCGGTGCCGGCGCACCGATCGCGGTGAAGCGCACCACGATCATTTCGGGCAGCGAAGTCGCCGACGCGCGTCAGTCGTACGACCAGAACGGTCAGCCCAATGTCACGATCAATTTCAATGCCGAAGGCGGTCGCCGCTTCGCCCGCGTGACGCAGGAAAACGTCGGCAAGCCGTTCGCGATCATCGTCGACAATCAGGTGATTTCGGCCCCAAACATCAACGAGGCGATCCTCGGCGGATCGGCGTCGATCTCGGGCGGCTTCACCGTCGACGGCGCCAACCAGCTCGCCATCGCGCTGCGTTCGGGCAAGCTGCCGGTCGACCTGACCGTGGTGCAGGAAAGCACCGTCAGCCCCGAACTGGGCGCCGATTCGATCAAGGCGGGCGTCACCGCCGCGATCATCGCGACGATCGCGGTCATCGCGTTCATGGTCATGACCTATGGCCGGTTCGGCATCTATTCGACGATCGCCGTCGTGCTCAACATCCTGATGATCCTCGCGGTGATGGCGTTCCTGAACGCCACGCTGACGCTGCCCGGGATCGCCGGCTTCGTGCTGACGATCGGTACGGCGGTCGACGCCAACGTGCTCATCAACGAACGCATCCGCGAGGAACGGCGGCGCGGGCGCAGCGTGCTGCAATCGCTGGAGCTGGGCTATAAGGAAGCCAGCCGCACGATCTTCGAGGCGAACGTGACCCACGCCATCGCCGGCGGGATCATGCTGATCCTGGGGTCGGGGCCGATCCGCGGCTTCGCGGTCGTGCTGCTGCTCGGCATCGCCAGTTCGGTGTTCACCGCCGTCACCTTCACGCGCATGCTGGTCGCCGGATGGATGCGCCGCCATCGCCCGACCGACATCACCATCTAGGGCCTGATCCCCATGCGTCTCATCAAACTGGTTCCCGACAATACCAACATCCGCTTCGTCGCGGTGCGGAAGGTCGCGTTCGCGGTCACGCTGGTCCTCAGCCTGCTGGCGGTCGGTCTGGTCTTTGCCCGCGGCCTCAACTTCGGCGTCGATTTCATGGGCGGCGTCGCGATCGAGGAGAAGTTCGCCGCGCCCCCCGCGATCGACAAGGTGCGCGCCACGATCGAGCGGCTGGGCGTGGGCGAACCCGCGATCCAGCAGTTCGGCGATCCCAAGCTGGTGTCGATCCGCCTGCCGGTGCCCGAGGGTGACTCGGGCGCGACCGACCGGCTGGTCGAACGGGTCAAGACCGCGCTCGCCACCGAATTTCCCGGCGCGACGTTCAGCAACTATTCGACCGTGTCGGGCAAGGTGTCCGACGAGCTGGTGACGAACGGCGTGCTGGCGGTGGTGCTGGCGATCGTCGGCATCGCGGTCTTTTCGTGGTTCCGCTACGAATGGCAGTTCGGCGTGTCGACGGCAGTCGCGATCATCCACGACGTGCTGATGACGCTCGGCTTCTTCGCGCTCACGCAGATGGCGTTCGACCTGACGATCGTCGCCGCCGTGCTGACCATCATCGGCTATTCGATCAACGACAAGATGGTGATCGACGACCGTATCCGCGAAAACATGCGCAAGTTCCGCAAGATGGAGATGCGCGAGCTGATCGATCTGTCGGTCAACGAAACGCTGCCGCGTACCGTCATGACCTCGCTCACCATCCTGCTCGCGCTGACCGCGCTGCTGGTGTTCGGCGGGCATGTGCTGCGTGGCTTCACCGCCGCGATGATCCTCGGCGTGATCGTCGGCACCTATTCGTCGATCTATGTATCGTCGTCGCTGCTGATTACGCTCGGCCTCAAGCCCGGCGCGCCGGTGGGCGAGGGCACGGTCAAGGAACCGGTCCCGACCAAGCCCGCCACCCGCCGGTGAAGATGGACCGCGTCCGGCAGGGTGACGGGCCGCTCGTCTCGGGGATCACGACGGGCGGTTTCCGGGTGGATGACGGCATCTACCCCGCACTGCTGCTGACGCCGAAACGTGCCGAGGGATGGGAGCCGCCGGCGTTCGAGGCACTCGACGTGGCGGCGCTGGCGGCGATCCTAGACATCCAGCCCGCGCCCGAATTCCTGTTGCTCGGTACGGGCGCGACGTTGCGCCAGCCGTCGCGCGCGTTCGTCCGCGCGCTCGATGCGCGGGGCCTGGGGATCGAGGCGATGGACAGCCGCGCCGCCGCCCGTGCGTGGGGCGTGCTGCGCGACGAGGGCCGCTGGATCGCGGCGGCGATCTACCCGCTGTAACGGTTTACCAGCGCGGTCAGGTGATCGCGCAGTTCGCGGGCGTTGCGTTCCCAGCTATAGGCATCGACGGTCGCCCCGGTCGCGACCGGATCGGCGGCCTGCGACAGCACGGCGGCGATGGCCTGCGCGAAGGCGGCTGAGTCGCGTGTGGCGATCCGGCCGGCGGCGCGGGTGGTGACGACCTCGCGCGCGGCGCCCGCATCGGGGATGACGATCGGCGTGCCCGACGCCAGCGCCTCGACCCACGCATTGGCGAGGCCCTCCGACGACGACGCCAGCGCCATCACATCGGCGGCGGCGAGCAGGTCGGGCAGATCGTCATGCGGCAGCGATCCGCACAGCCGCACCCGCGCCTCCAGCCTCAGTTCGGCGATGCGCGCGGCGAGCGCGGCCCGGTCCGGCCCGCCGCCGACGATCCACAGATGGACGCCGGGCAACGCCGCGACCGCATCGAGCACGATCCGGTGCCCCTTGCGCGCGATCAGCGCGCCGAGCGACACCACCAGCGGCGCGGCGATGCCCAGCCGCGCGCGGGCGACGGCGCGATCGACGCCGCCAAAGCGCGTCCGGTCGATGCCAGTGCGATGCACCCGCACCGGTCGATCGATTCCGGTCGCAAGGATGTCGTCGGCCATCGACCGCGATACCGCGAGCAGCCCGTCCGCCGCCTGTCCGGCGGCGCGAACCTGCGCTGCTGTGGCCGGCGCATGGCCCCAATGATGGATGTCGGCGCCGCGCGCCTTGATCGACACCGGCACGCCGAACGTCCGGCCGAGCCCGACGGCGGCGGGACCATCGGGGAAGAAGAATTGCGCATCGATCACGTCGAACGCGAAGGTTTCGCGAATCCGCCCCAGCAATGGTCGCAGGTTGCGGGCGAGCAGCGCGGCATGGAAACGCCCGCCAGTCAGTGGCAGGTTGACGAAGCGTGGTCGCTCGACGGCCAGACCCTTCCACGTTTCGGCGGCGGGCAGCGCGAGTAGCGTGCGATAATGGCTGGCGAGCGATACCGGAAACGGCGGCAGTCCGACGGGTGCGACGACGCGCACCTCGACATCAGGCAGCGCGGCCAGTCCCAACGTCTGACGCTCGACGAACACCCCGAAATTGGGGCGGGTCGCATCGGGGAACAGGGTGGCGAGGGTAAGGACGCGCAACATCGCCGGGGACGATAGCGCGAAAGGATGAAGCAATCGTCGCGAACCGGCCGGCATCCCGAAGGATACCGGCCGGCACCCGAATCAGCCTTCCAGCGTGTGGTCGAGCGTGATCTCTGCGTTCAGCAGCTTCGAGATCGGGCAACCGGCCTTCGCACCGGCGGCGATCTCCTCGAACTTCGCCGGTTCGATCCCCGGCACGTTCGCCTTCAGCGTCAGCGCCGACTTCGTCACCTTGAACCCGTCGCCATCCTTGTCGAGCGACACCTTGGCGGTCGTCTCCAGCGTGCCGTCGCTATAGCCGGCACCGGCGAGCGCGAAGCTCAGCGCCATGGTGAAGCAGCTCGCATGGGCGGCGGCGATCAGTTCCTCTGGGTTGGTGCCCTTGCCGTCCTCGAACCGGGTGTTGAAGCCATATTGCTGGTCGGCCAGCACACCCGACTGGGTGGAGACATGGCCTTTGCCGTCCTTGCCAAGACCTTCGTACCGGGCGGAAGCGCTGCGGATCATGCGGGGGAACCTTTGTCATGAAAAAGGGGCGGGCCCGTCGCCGGACCCGCCCTTCAGAATACGTCAGATCGTGGATGGTTCAACGGCAACGGCCACGGCTGCCGCCGCGTTCGATCTCGCGACCCGCCAGCGCG
Source organism: Sphingomonas sp. Leaf4 (assembly GCF_920939515.1). Classification (NCBI taxonomy): domain Bacteria; kingdom Pseudomonadati; phylum Pseudomonadota; class Alphaproteobacteria; order Sphingomonadales; family Sphingomonadaceae; genus Sphingomonas; species Sphingomonas sp. Leaf4. The sequence continues at coordinate 98,426 of NZ_CAKLBB010000002.1, forward strand.
CCTGCGGCACCGCCGATCAGCGTGCCGAGCGTGCGGTCGCCGCGCGTGTCGACCGTGCGGCCGACCAGTGCGCCGGCGACGCCGCCGACGACCAGCCCGGTCGTGCCGTTCGGCTTGCGGCAATAACGGCGACCGTCACGACCGCGCCATTCGCGATAGCGCGAGCGGCGCTGCGCTTCGGCCTTCTGCGTGCCGATCGACGGCGTGTTGTCGGAAAAGGTCGCGCCGACCGGTGCCAGCAGCGAAGCCGCGGCGATCGCCATCAGGATATTACGCATGGAACAAGTCCTTTCATCAACATCAGTGCTGGATCGCTTAACGCAGCGATCCCCTGACAGTTTCATGAACGAAACGACAGGAAGAGATTGTCCGGCGACGAACCGAACCGGTCAGCACTTGCCGAGCATTTGCAATGTCTTCCAAACCTTTCGCGCAGATGTACGGAACGTCAGTCGAGCGGGTAGCGCGCGATCGGTTCATACCATGCGCCGTCATGGCCGAGATGGCTTTCGTACAGCGTGAACTGGTCGAACCGCTCGGGCGACAACGACAGGCTGGCGTGGCGGTGCAGGAAGCCGTCGACCGGACCGGTCGAGGCGTTCAGCCGGGCGATGGTGATATGCGGCAGATACGCCCGTCCCTCGGGGGGAAGGCCGAGCGTCGTCAGCACGCGATCGATCTTGCGGTGGAGCGCGCCGACCGTGTCGTGCGGCGTCACCCCGGCCCATAAAGCGCGCCCGGCATGGCGCTGCGCGAACTGGCCGACGCCGTCCAACGCCAGCATCGGCGCGGGGCCATGGACCGATTGCAACGCGGTGGCGATGTCCTCGGCGACCGGACGTTCGACCTTGCCGATGTAGCGCAGGGTCAGATGAAGCTGTGCATCGTCCTGCCAGCGTGCACCATCGACGCCGTCCATGATGGCGAGCAGCCGGTCGCGCATGGCGGGCGGCGGGCGGAGGGCGACGAACAGGCGGTGCATCGTGAAATCTCCCGGGTGCGTAACAAAGTGTTGCTTCCCGCGTTTGCCTTGAAATCGGCGCTACGCGGCGCGATATTTCCACCATCCGACATGGTTGTCGGCGATAGGAGCTACTCATGGCGAACTGGTCCGACCCCCGGACGACGGCCGCACCGATCACCCGTACGCGCACCCGTGACATGGCACGCGACGAAGGGCTGCGGTCCTATATGTTGTCGGTATATAATTACATGGCCTCCGGTGTGCTGTTGACCGGCATCGTCGCGCTGCTGTTCTCGTGGGGCGGAGCAAGCTCGCCTGCGGCGGCGGTGTTCCTGCAGCCGGGGCCGCTGAAATATCTCATCATGTTCTCGCCGCTGATCTTCGTGATGGTGATGAGCTTCGGAATCAACCGTCTGTCGACCACGGCGGCGCAGGGGCTGTTCTGGGCGTTTGCGGCGGTGATGGGTCTGTCGATGTCGACGATCTTTCTGCGCTACACCGGCGGGTCGATCGCGCTGACGTTCTTCTCGACTACCGCCGCGTTCCTCGCGCTCAGCCTGTACGGCTACACCACCAAGAAGGACCTGACCGGTTTCGGTACGTTCCTCATCATGGGTGTCGTCGGCCTGATCGTGGCCTCGCTGCTGAACCTGTTCTTCCAGTCGGGCATGCTCAGCCTCGTCATCAGCGGCGTCGGCGTGCTGCTGTTCGCCGGTCTGACCGCCTATGACACGCAGCGGATCAAGAACATGTATTATCAGGTCGCCGGCACCGACTTCGCGGGCAAGGCCGTGATCCTTGGCGCGCTGTCGCTGTACCTCGACTTCGTGAACATGTTTCAGTTCCTGCTGTCGTTCATGGGCGGCAACCGCGACTGATCCACATCAACCGACATGCCAAGGGGCCGGACGGGAGACTGTCCGGCCCTTTTTCATGCGCGGAACGCGCCGCTTCCGCCGTCGTTAGTGGCATGAAGGAGTGAGGGATGATGGATAGCGACAACAAGGCATTCGACGACAACGCGATGGATTCGCTCGCCGTCGCGCCCGATGGCAGCGAGCAGGACGCAGGCGTGCCCGCGCGCGGCGACGCCGGCGAGGATGCGACAATCAACGATCGTGTCGAGGACCAGCCGAACGATCACGACGCACGGCTGGACGAGGGGCTGGACGAGACGATGGATGCGTCGGATCCGGTATCGATCAGCCAGCCGTCGCATCTGGGCGGGCCGGCGCCATCGTCGGGCTACGACGCCGAGGCCGAGGCAAAGCGCGCGTCGCAGCAGGACTGAGCAGTTTCGGACCGATGAAAACGGCGTGTCGACTGGTGTCGGCGCGCCGTTTTCGGTATTTGCGGGATATGACGATGGCCCGGTCGATGCGTGGAATGATGCGGTGGTGCGCCGCGCTGCTGCTGGTGCTCGGCGGGATCGCGCCCGCGCAGGCGGCGGTGACGATCACCTTCTGGTCGCAGGAATTCGGCCAGAATTTCCCGCATGCCTTTTTCACGCTTGCCGGCACGCCCGACAGCGGCGGTCCGGCGATCTCCGAAAGCTATGGCTTCACCGCCAAGGCGCTGACCCCGGCGATATTGATGGGCACGGTCGGCGGGATGATCGACCGGCCGAAGCCGAAATATATCGCGGGCAGCAACGCGCATTTCTCGGTCGTGCTGAGCGATCCGCAATATGCCGCGATCCGCTCGCTGGTGGCCGAATGGGGGCCGGGCGGCGATTCGCACTATAACCTCAACCGCCGCAACTGCGTCCATTTCGTCGCGGAGGCGGCGCGCCGCGCCGGTCTGACCGTCGTCGAGGACAAGAAGCTGATGAAGAAGCCGCGGTCGTTCAGCCAGTCGCTCGAAGCGTCGAATGTCGGGCGGGTGACGGTGATCGAACTGCCGGCGAAGGACTATTACGCCTCGCTCGGTGCGCCGCCGGTCGTCGTCCCGGCCGGCTGACCGGTGCGACGCGCGCGGCGGGTGTACTTTCGCCGACGGGCGATTTTGGGCACATAGCGCGACAGGCGACGATGGAGGCGACGATGCGGTGGTGGATCATGGGCGCGGCGATGGCGGTCGCCGCTTGTAGTCAGGACCCGCAACCGGCCGCGACCAACACCGCTGAGGAAGTCGAACAACCCGCGCCGATCGCCTCGCCGACGCCCGAAGCGCTCACCGCCATCCCGACGCGCTTCGTCGGAAGCTGGGACAGCGATGCCGCATCGTGTCGCGCGGTCGCTCCGGGCGAGCAACGGCTGGCGATCGCCGCCGACACGCTGACGATCGCCGGCACCGACTATCCCGCCCGATCGATCACCGCCGCCGAGGCCGGCGCGGTCGATGTCGACGTGGTCGCCGACCGGTCGGGGATCACCGCGCAGCGCCGCTATCGGCTGGCGCTGGCGGAGGGCGGCGCGCTCGACCTGACCGGGGTCGATGGCAATGCCCGTCGCGTGCGCTGCGACGCGCCCGCCGGTGCCGAGGCCGCCGCGCGCAACGCGGTGGCGCTCAACCTCGCGCCCGACGGCATCCAGACGGTGGCCGGGGCCAGCAGCCGCCAGATCGGCTTCGGCACCCCCGCCGAGATCGTCCTGCGCGTCGCCGAGGCGGCGATGCAGGCGCTGCCCGAACGCTCGCGCAACGCCGATTGCGGCGAAGGGCCGCTCGACATCGCCAGCTATTCGCGCATCCGCCTGTATTTCCAGGACGGCCGGTTCGTTGGTTGGGCGGCGCGCGGGCGCGGGCTGACGACGATGGCCGGGGTCGGCATCGGATCGAAGCGTGCCGACGTCGAAGCGGTGATCGACGCACCGGTCGAGGATACCAGCCTTGGCCGCGAGTTCAGCAGCGGCGGCCTGTCGGGACTGTACGACGCGAAGGACAGCGTCAGCGAATTATGGGCGGGCAGCGTCTGCCTGGCCCGCTGATCGGCGCGGCGGGTGCCGCCGATGCCGTAGCGGTGGTGGCATTGTGGCAGGCCTGTGGGCTGACCCGGCCGTGGAACGATCCGCACACCGATTTCGACCGCGCGCTGATGGCCGGGAACGCGACGATCCTGCTCGCGCGGATCGATGCTGCGATCGTCGGCAGCGTCATGGTCGGGCAGGACGGCCATCGCGGTTGGGTCTATTATCTCGCGGTCGTGCCCGAGCGGCGGGGGCAGGGCATCGGCGGCATGCTGATGGCCGCTGCCGAGGCGTGGCTGATCGCGGCGGGCATTCCCAAGGTCCAGTTGATGGTGCGTGGCGGCAATGACGCGGCGCTTGGCTTCTATCGGAAACTGGGGCTGGAACGGCAGGATGTCGTCGTTCTGGGACGGTTCCTAACGGCTACTGATAGTCACTTGCAAAAGCGATAGGCCGCGCGTACCCGGTGCGAAACCGCTCAAGGAAATCGCATGTCCGCCTTCGTCGCCCTGCTCGTCGCAGCCGCCGCCACGTCCGATCCCGCCACCGTCGCCCCCGATCCGCAGCGTGGCGATGAGATCGTCGTCACCGGCGAGCGGACCGAGGGCAGCGACGAGTATGCGGTAAAGGCACAGACGACCGCGACCCGCCTGCCGCTCAGCCTGCGCGAGACGCCGCAATCGGTCAGCGTCGTGACCCGCGCGCAGATCGAGGATTTCCAGCTCAACGACGTCAACGCGCTGCTGGCGACGGTGCCCGGCGTGAACGTGCAGGCGCAGGAAACCGACCGCTTCTATTATTCGGCGCGCGGCTTCGACATCCAGACGTTCCAGATCGATGGCGTCGGCCTGCCGTTTCCGTTCCAGATCCAGAACGGATCGATCGATACCGCGCTGTACGACCGGATCGAGGTGGTGCGCGGCGCACCGGGGCTGTTGTCGTCGACCGGGAATCCGTCGGCGGTCATCAACTTCATCCGCAAGCGTCCGACCACGGATTTCGCGGCGAGCGCCAGCGTCCAATATGGCTCGTTCGACCATCTGCGGCTCGACGGCGACGTCAGCGTGCCGCTGACCGCCAACGGATCAGTCCGCGCCCGTGCGGTCGGATCGTATTTCGATACCGACAGCTATCTCGATCGCTACGGTCTGCGGCGCTGGACCGGCTATGGCACGATCGAGGCCGACCTCGGCCCCGATACCGTCGTCAACCTCGGCTATGGCCATCAGAACCACAAGAGCCGCGCGGCGATGTGGGGCGCGCTGCCGCTGTACTACAGCGACGGCAGCCGCATCGACTATGCGCGATCGGCCAACAGTTCGCCCGACTGGTCGAGCTTCGACGTGACCGACCGGCAGATCTTCGGCGACGTGACCCACCGCTTCGGCGACTGGACCGCGAAGCTGACCGTGCAGCGCCGCGCGATCGACGAGGACGACAGCCTGTTCTATGTCTATGGCGCGAATACCGCCAACGGCGTGAACAGCGCGCCCGACCGTGCGACCGGCCTCGGCATCGTCAGCTATCCCGGCCGGTTCCGCAGCGCCGCGCGCAACCTGCTGATCGATGCCAATATCGGCGGCACGGTGTCGCTGTTCGGGCGGGCGCATGACGTGATGTTCGGCGTGAACCGCTCGGCGCAGCGCTATACGCAGGATTCGGCCTATGACGGGGCGGCGATCGGCCTCTCGCTGCCGTTGTTCGGCGGGTTCGACGGGTCGTTCCCCTATCCGAACTTTCCCGCGTTCGACCGCAGCCTCGACACGCACAGCCGGCGCGAGACGGTGTACGGCCTCGTCCGCCTCAACCCGGCCGATGCGCTCAAGGTGATGGTCGGCGCCAACGCCACCCGCGCGTTCAGCGAGGGCGTGTCCTATGGCGCGCCGACCGACTACAACCGGTCGCGCTTCCTGCCGTTCGTCGGCGCGACCTACGACCTGACCGGCAGCATCAGCGCCTATGCGAGCTTCGCGACGATCTTCAACCCGCAGACGCAGGTCGATGCGCAGCGCCGCCTGCTCGACCCGATCGAGGGCGACAATCTGGAGGCCGGGCTGAAGGGCGAATGGCTCGCGGGCAAGCTGAACGCCAGCGTCGCGCTGTTCCAGGCGCGACAGAAGAATACGGCGGAGGCCGCCGGGTTCGACGCCACGGTCGGCCAGACGCTGTATCGCGGCGTCGACGCGACCTCGCAGGGCATTGAGCTGGAGATGAGCGGACAGCTCGCGCCCGGACTACAGGCGACCGGCGGTTTCACCGCGATGCGGATTCGCGGCACCGACGACCGGCCGGTGCGGACCTTCGTGCCGCGCACCACCGCGCGGCTCAACATCGTCTGGTCGCCGACGATGCTGCCCGACCTCAAGGTCGGCGCGTCGGGCCAGTATCAGGGCAGCATGTACCTCGAACCCGGTGTCACCGCGACGACCGGACAGCCGGTGCGCATCACGGAAGGGGGCTATGCGACGCTCGACCTGATGGCGCGCTATGACCTCACGCCGCGCGTGGCGCTTAGCGCCAATGTCCGCAACGTCAACAACGCGAAGGCGCTGACCGCGCTCAATTTCGATCAGGGATATTTCAACGCGCCGCGCACGGTGCTGGGCACGGTGCGGATCAGTTATTGATCCGGCGGGTGCGGCGCGGCGGCCCCCCAAAGACACGTCATCCCGGCGAAGGCCGGGATCCATGGTTCCGCAAACGCCGATGGGTTCGGTTCTGGCGGAACGGTGGATCCCGGCCTTCGCCGGGATGACGGTGTTGCTTTGGTCGCCGATCAGCCGACGAACGCGCGCTCGATCACATAGTCGCCGGGCTTGGCGTTCGATCCTTCCTCGAACCCCTGACCCTCCAGATAGACCGAGAAGTCGCGGATCATCTCGGTCGATCCGCACAGCATGATCCGGTCGGTCGCCGGGTCGAACGCCTGCGCCCCGCCGATCCGCGACGAGAACAGCGTGCCGTTGTCGACCAGCGCGTCGATGCGGCCGGTGGTGTGGAACGGCTCGCGCGTTACCGTGGGGACATAGGTGAACTGCTGCGCCGCCTGATCCTCGACCAGCGGATCGCCGGCAAGGTTCGCCTCCAGCGTGGTGCGGAAGGCGAGATCGCTGACCCGGCGGACCGAATGGACCACGACGATCGATTCATACATCTCGTACACGTCGGGGTCGCGGATCAGGCTGAGGAACGGGGCGAGGCCGGTGCCGGTCGACAGCATGAACAACCGGCTGCCGGGTTTCAGCGCATCGGTGACGAGCGTGCCGGTCGGCTTCTTGCCGAGGTAGATTTCGTCGCCCGGCACGATCTGTTGCAGCTTCGACGTCAGCGGGCCGTCCTGCACCTTGATCGACAGGAACTCCAGCTCCTCGGCATAGGCCGGGCTGGCGATCGAATAGGCGCGCAGCAGCGGCTTGCCGTTGTCGCCGGGCAGGCCGATCATCACGAATTCGCCCGAGCGGAAGCGGAAGCTCGCCGGCCGGGTGATGGTAAAGCTGAAGAGATGCTCGTTCCAGTGACGCACCGAACGCACGCGCTCGACGCTCAGCGCGTTGGTCGGTTCGAGGCCGTGGGTTACGGCGGTGCGGTCGCTCATCGATAATCCTTACGTCCTGACGCTGGAGCCCGGGGGAAGCCCGACCTGGCCGAGCATCGCCGCCGTGCGGGCCAGCGCGCAAAAAGTGGGTGCGATCGCCCGATCGGCGACCAGCAGCGAAAGCGTGGTCCGTGCCTTCGCATCGCGCCCCGTTACGAGATCGCGCGCCAAGGTCAAGAGAACCGATTCATCGTCGGTCACAAGCCCGCATTTACAGTTGATCTGGATCGGCACGCGGGCGTGGGTGGAAAGCTGCGTCATCCATGTGTCGAAATCGGCGAGCGCCTCCAGCGCGCCGGCCTGCGCGAAGCGCGCGGCAAGCATCGCCTGTGGGTGCTGACAGGCGGTTCGCGCCGCCACCCACAGGCGGATCGCGCGCACCAGAAAGCGGTCGCCGGGCGGCAGGGCGGCCAGCGGGCGGTCGATCAGATCGTACATGGAGCCTCGCTATTGATACTCATTCGCAAAGGCTATTGCCGGGACGCGGACTCGTCAAGGGCCGATCGACGCGGCATGGCGGCGCGCGGGGAGTCGGATCGGCGAGGCTTAAATAATATATTCAGCAATACGCCTCACCATCCTCGGCGACAGGGGAGGGCTACCATGAAATTCAAGGTTCGCGGCCGTATCAACCTTATCGGCGTCGTGGCGGCGCTGGGGCTGGTCGCGCTGCTGTGTATCAGTCTGTTCCGCCTTTCCGCGACGATGCACGACGATATTGAGCGCAGCACGCAGCAGGTCGTCGAAACCGCGCGCGCCGTGGTGGAACATTATCATGACGAGGAAGTCGCCGGGCGGATGAGCCGCGCCGATGCGCAAAAGGCCGCGCTTTCGACGCTCGGATCGCTGCGCTATGGCGACAAGGATTATTTCTGGGTCAACGACATGCACCCCCGCATGTTGATGCACCCGATCAAGCCGGAACTGAACGGCACCGACCTGACCAACAACCGCGATGCCTCCGGCAAGGCCCATTTCGTGCAGATGGCGCAGATCGTGCGCGACAAGGGTGCCGGTTTCCTCGAATATCAATGGACCAAGCCGGGTGAACCGGTGCCGCAGCCCAAATTGTCGTACGTCATGGGGTTCGCGCCATGGGGCTGGGTGATCGGATCGGGCGTCTATATCGACCGGATCGATGCGGCGGTGTGGCGTTCGGCGGCGATTCTCAGCGGGCTGGCTCTGATCGTGCTGGTGGCCGTCGGGCTGTTCTCGCAGGCGATCGGCCGGTCGATCTCCAAACCGGTCGAGGCGCTTGCCGCCCGGATGCGCGGGCTGGCGGTCGGCGATACCGATGCGGCGATCCCCGGCATCGGCCGGCACGACGAGATCGGCGAGATGTCCGACGCGCTGCAGGTGTTCCGCGACGCCGCGATCGTCGCGCGGGAGCGCGAGGCCGAGCAGCAGCAGGTCGTCGCCGAGGTCGGGCAGGGGCTCGACGCGCTGGCGAAGGGCGATCTGACCGCGCGGATCGATGCCGAATTCACCGGCGCGTTCGCCAAGATCCGCACCGATTTCAACCAGGCGATGGTCGCGGTCGGCGATGCGATGCAGGCGGTGTCGCATTCGGCGGGCAGCATCCGCACCGGCGCGACCGAGATCAGCGGCGCGTCCGACGACCTGTCGCGCCGCACCGAACACCAGGCGGCGTCGCTGGAGGAAACGGCGGCGGCGATGGACGAGATCACCATGACCGTCCGCCAGACCGCCGCCGGCGCGTTGCAGGCCAACGAGACGATGGCCGCCACCCGCGCCGATGCCGAGGCGGGCGGCAGGATCGTCCGCGACGCGGTGGAGGCGATGGGCCGGATCAAGCGGTCGTCCGACGAGATTTCGCAGATCATCTCGGTGATCGACGGGATCGCGTTCCAGACCAATCTGCTGGCGCTCAACGCCGGGGTAGAGGCGGCGCGGGCCGGCGACGCCGGGCGTGGCTTCGCCGTGGTCGCCTCCGAAGTCCGCGCGCTGGCGCAGCGTTCGGCCGATGCCGCGCGCGATGTGAAGGCCCGCATCCAGTCGAGCGGCACGCAGGTCGAAAGCGGCGTCGCGCTGGTCGGCGAAACCGGCCGCGCGCTCGACCGGATCGTCACCCGCGTCGTCGAGATCGGCGATCTGGTCGGCCGGATCGCGGCGGGCGCGGACCAGCAGGCGCTGGGGCTGCAACAGGTCAACACGGCGGTCAACGAGATGGATTCGGTGACGCAGCAGAATGCGGCGATGGTCGAGGAAAGCACCGCCGCCGCCCGCAGCCTCGCCGCCGAAGCCGAAGCGCTCGCCCGCCACGTCGCCCGCTTCCGGCTGGCGATGGAACCGGCGGTGGTCCAGATGGCCCCGCCCGTCCGGCGCTATCGATCGGCGGCGTGAGCCGGCATGAGGCGCCGGCTACGGGTGAATCTTTAGGCCCAGTCGATATTCACGACCGCATCGTCACCCCGGACTCGTTCCGGGGTCCACGGCGCAGCGATCGATGCAGACCGAAGAATGATCGACAGCGTACGCGGCCAGGTGGACCCCGGAACAAGTCCGGGGTGACGACGAAAGGCAGGATTTTCGATCAGGCGTCGCACTGGAATGGTCGAATGCCGATCCGCTAGAGGCACCCCGTATCGCCGTACACCACGAACATCGTGGCGACCTTGCCGGTGCGGTCCGTTTCCCAGTCGATGCGGACCCGGCTGCCGCAGAGGGGGCCGCCGAATTTGACCGAGGCGCTTTTCCGGTTCCGGTCGATCTGGAGTCCTTGCGTCTCGAGATAGGAGATCAGCGCGCGTTCCGGGTTTCCCCGCATCTGCCGGGCCTCGATCCGGTCGCGGATCATTGCTTCGCCTCGGCGATATGCCATTCCTTCGATACCGGCGAACAGCGGCGTCGAAGGAGGGCCGGATTGCTGACACCCGCCCGGAAGCACCAGCATCGACGCAAGAAGCCAGCGGTACATCCGGTTTGTCGCCATCATGCTGCCGGGCTACCATCGATCCCGGTTCTTTGGCAGGGTCGAGCGATCGCGGTCGCGACCTTGGGATTTTGACGCGCTCTGTCCGATGATAAAGGTGATCGATGACACTGACGATGTACGGCATCCCCAACTGCGATACGATCAAGAAGGCGCGGTCGTGGCTCGACGCGCACGGCGTCGCCTATCAATTCCACGACTATAAGAAGGCCGGCATCGACCGGGCGCTGCTCGAAACCTGGGTCGCGGCGCTCGGGTGGGAAGCGTTGCTCAACCGTAGCGGCACGACGTTCCGCAAGCTGCCCGAAGCCGCGCGTGCCGATCTCGATGCCGCGCGCGCGATCGAACTGATGCTCGACCAGCCGTCGATGATCCGTCGTCCGGTGCTGCTCGACGGGGCGGGGATCGAGATCGGGTTCAAGGCCGATCGCTATGCGGCGCGGTTCGCCGCCTGATTCAAAAGAGCGATTGGCCGGCGCCGACGGACCCGTTACGCTCCCGCATCGAATCATGCTTTGGGGGAAGCATATGCCGTCAGCGATCGGTCGACGTACGCCACCTTGGTTCCGGTTCGTCGGGCTGTTGCTGGTCCTGTGGGGCCTTGCCGGGATTTTCGCCTTCTACAGCCATGCGATGATGAGCGACGCGGCGCTGGCGGCGCTGCCCGATTATGACCGGCGGATGTATCTGGTGCGGCCGGGCTGGTTCGACTGGATTTATGCCGCCGCGACCTGGGGCGGGCTGATCGGCGCGCTGCTGCTCCTCGCGCGGCGGCGGCAGGCGGCGGCGGCGTTCGCGGTGTCGCTGCTGGCGGTGGCGGTGCAGTTCGCGTGGGTGTTCGCCGCGACCGATCTGATCGCGGTCAAGGGGGCCGGAGCCACCCTGCCGTTTCCACTGGTGATCTTCGCCATCGCGCTCGCCCAACTGGCGCTGGCGCGGCATGGCATCGTGCGCGGGTGGCTTCGCTGATCGCGCTCCGCTAAAGCGCGGGCATGTCCACGACCTTCACCATCGACACCGCCACCAGCCGCGCGACGCCCACCCCGGTGCCCGCCAAACGGCTGACCATCCCCGCGATCCGCGCCGCCAAGGGCAAGACCCCGCTGGTGATGCTGACCGCCTATACCGTGCGGATGGCGCAGTTGATGGATGCGCAATGCGACATGCTGCTGGTCGGCGACAGTCTGGGGCAGGTGATCTATGGCCTGCCCTCCACGGTGCCGGTCACGCTCGACATGATGGCGGCGCATGGCGCGGCGGTGGTGCGCGGCAGCTATCACGCGCTGGTCGTCATCGACATGCCGTTCGGCAGCTACGAAGCCAGCCCCGCCCAAGCGTTCGAAAGCGCGGCGATGCTCTTGAAGGCGACCGGCGCGGCGGCGGTGAAGCTGGAGGGCGGCACGGCGATGGCCGAGACGGTCGCGTTCCTGTCGCAGCGGGGTATCCCCGTCATGGGCCATGTCGGCCTGACCCCGCAGGCGGTGAACCAGCTCGGCGGCTATGGCGCGCGCGGCCGCAGCCCCGAAGAGGCCGCCAAGATCGTCGCCGACGCGACGGCGGTCGCCGAGGCCGGCGCGTTCGCGGTGGTGATCGAAGGCGTGGTCGAACCGATCGCCATCGACATCACCAATCGCATCGCCTGTCCCACCATCGGCATCGGCGCATCGGCCCAATGCGACGGGCAGGTGCTGGTGGCCGAGGACATGCTGGGCCTGTTCGAGCGGACGCCGCGTTTCGTGAAGACCTATGGCGATATTGCCGGCCGTATTTCCGCCGCGGTCGATGCCTATGCCGGCGATGTCCGGTCGCGGGCCTTTCCCGGCGCGGCGCAGCTCTATCCGCCCAAGGGTTGAGAGGTTTTTTGAAAACGCGCCGAAGCGCGTTTCGCGGCACCGGCCCGCTCCCCCATCCGGCCACCCATCAAGGATACGCTGTGGGTGGCCGGGTGGGGGAGCGGGCCGGTGCCGTCCGGAAACTTGCGCCTTCGCAAGTTTTCAAACAACTTCCCCCGCGACCAACCGCTTTCGTTTCGGCCGGGCGTCGGTTAAAGGAGCCCGCTTGACTGAACCCCCGGAGCTTTCCCCTTGGCGCTGACCCCGCAGAACAACGACGCCTTCATTCGCGAAGTGGACGACGAACTGCGTCGCGAGCAGATGTCGCATATCGGCCGGCGCTATGGTCTGTGGATCATCGGTGCGGTCCTGCTGGCGCTCGTCGCGTTCGGCGGCTGGACGTGGTGGCAGCATCACCGCAACACGGTGGCGGGCGAACAGGGCGAAAAGCTGGCGGTCGCGCTCGATGATGTCGCGGCGGGCCGCAGCGCGCAGGCGACGGCGGCGGTACAGGCGCTGACCACGTCGGATCGGGATGCGGTGCGCGCCACCGCGCTGCTGACGCAGGCCGACCTCCTGCTCGGCAAGGACGATCGCAAGGGCGCTGCCGCCGCCTTCGCCAAGGTCGCCGCCGACGACTCGCTGGCGCAGCCGTTCCGCGATCTCGCGCTGGTCCGCCAGACCGCGGTCGAATATGACGGCCTTGCGCCGCAGGCGGTGATCGACCGGCTGCGCGGCCTGGCCGACAAGGATAGCCCGTGGCTTGGCAGCGCGGGCGAGATGGTGGCGATCGCCTATCTTCGCCTCGACAAGCCGCAGCAGGCCGGGCAGACCTATCGCCTGATCGCGCAGACCGAAAGCGTGCCCGAAACCATCCGTGCCCGCGCGGTGCAGATGGCCGGGTCGCTCGGCGTCGATGCTGCTCCCACGCCCGCTGCGGCGCGCTGATCCTTCCTTTTGAACGCGGATACCGTTTCCATGAAGAAGCACCTGAAACTTTCGGCAGCGGTCGCCGCGCTCGCGCTGCTCGGTGGATGCGGCGTGTTCAAGGGCGGCGGCGGCCCCAAGACGCCGATCGTCGGCCAGCGCGTGCCGATCCTCGCGTCGGAGGAACTGGCGGTCGCCGATCCCACGCTCGCCGAGTTGCAGGTTGTCCTGCCGCTCGCCACCACCAACGCGAGCTGGGCGCAGCCCGGCGGCAGCGCGTCGAAGTCGATGGGCCATCTGGCGCTGGGCGATACGCTGCGCCAGGCGTGGTCGGCGCGCATCGCCGGTGGCAACACCCGCACGCGCCTCGCCGCCGCCCCGGTGGTCGATAACGGCAAGCTGTACGTGATCGATGTCGAGGGCGTCGTCACCGCGATGGCGGCCGACACCGGTGCGCAGCTCTGGACCGCGCCGACCGTCAAGGGTGACGAGAACCCGCGCGCCCGCTTCGGCGGCGGCGTCAGCGCCGAGGGCGAGCGCGTGTTCGCCAGCGATGGCCTCGGCGATGTGGTCGCGTTCAACGCCGCCGACGGCAAGGAAGTGTGGCGCGCCAAGCCCGGCGGTCCGCTGCGTGGCGCGCCGACGCTGGCCAATGCGCAGGTCTATGTCGTCAGCCAGGACAACCAGCTTTTCGCGCTCGACCAGGCCGACGGCAAGGTCGTGTGGACCCAGTCGGGCAGCCTTGAAGCGCAGGGCGTGTTCGGCGTCGCCGCGCCGGCATCGGCGCAGGGCACGGTGGTCGCCGGTTTCTCGTCGGGCGAACTGAACGCCTATCGCTACGAAAACGGCCGTTCGGTCTGGGCCGACAGCCTGTCGCGCACCTCGGCGTCGACCTCGGTGTCGGCGCTGGCCGACATCGATGCCGAACCGGTGATCGACAACGGCCGGGTCTATGCGGTCGGGCAGGGCGGGCGCATGGTCGCGCTTGAACTCACTTCGGGCCAGCGGCTGTGGGAACAGAATCTGGCGGGCATCTCGACGCCATGGGTCGCGGGCGAATGGATCTTCGTCGTCACCGACGATGCGCGCCTGCTGTGCATTTCGCGCGGCAGCGGCAAGCTGCGCTGGGTCCAGCAACTGCCGGGCTTCCGCAACGTGAAGAAGCGCAAGGGACCCATCGGCTGGGTCGGCCCGATCCTCGCGGGCAACCGCCTGCTCCTCGTCAATACCGAAGGGCAGTTGGTGTCCGCCTCGACCGCCGACGGCAGCATCACGACGACGCAGGAAACCCGGTCGAAGGCGGGCTATACCCTGTCGCCGATCGTCGCCAACGGCATGCTGTACCTGCTCGACGACGCGGGGCAGCTCACCGCCTGGAAGTAATTCCGACCCTCTTCCCCAACCGTCATTCCGGCGAAGGCCGGAATCCATTGTGTCGGGTGGTATCGATCATGCGATGCCGTCACCCCATCCATGGATTCCGGCTTTCGCCGGAATGACGGTTTCGGGACACCCCCTCGACCCACCGGCCCATACGCCCTACACTCGCGCGCATACCGCGCACCCCAGGAATCCCCATGCCCAACCCCGTCGTCGCCATCATCGGCCGTCCCAATGTCGGCAAGTCGACGCTGTTCAACCGGCTGGTCGGCAAGCGGCTGGCGCTGGTCGACGATCAGCCGGGCGTGACCCGCGACCGGCGCGAGGGCGAGGCCAGCCTGCTCGGGCTCGACTTCACCATCGTCGACACGGCCGGGTTCGAGGATGAAGACGCCGCGACGCTGCCCGGGCGCATGCGGATTCAGACGCAGGCGGCGGTCGAGATGGCCGACGTCGCGCTGTTCATGATCGACGCGCGCGCCGGCATCACCCCGCTCGACGAGGAGATCGCCCGGTGGCTGCGCTCGTCGAACGGCACCGTCGTCCTCGTCGCCAACAAGGCGGAGGGCCGCGCGGGCGAGAGCGGCGTGATCGAATCGCTGGCGCTGGGCTTCGGTGATCCGGTGCAGATGTCGGCCGAACACGGCGAAGGTGTCGCCGACCTGTTCGACGCGCTGCGCCCGCACATCGAACGCGAGGAAGAGGAGATCGAGGAGGAGGACGAGAGCGAATACGACCCGCAGACCGCCATCCTCAAGCTGGCGATCGTCGGCCGTCCGAACGCGGGCAAATCGACGCTCATCAACCGCTTTCTGGGGCAGGACCGGCTTATCACCGGACCGGAAGCGGGCATCACCCGCGATTCGATCGCCGTCGATTGGGAATGGACCGATGCCGAGGGCAACGCCCGTCCGGTCCGGCTGATCGACACGGCCGGCATGCGCAAGAAGGCACGGGTGCAGGAAAAGCTGGAGAAGCTGTCGGTCGCCGACGCGCTCCACGCGATCGACTTCGCCGAAGTGGTCGTGCTGCTGCTCGACGGGACGCGCGGGCTGGAATTGCAGGACATCAAGATCGCCGACCGCGTGCTGCAAGAGGGCCGCGCGCTGGTGATCGCCCTCAACAAATGGGACGTGGCCGAACATGCCTCGTCGCTGTTCAACGGCGTGAAGGGTGCGCTTGAGGACGGGCTGTCGCAGGCGAAGGGCGTGCCGCTGCTGACCGTGTCGGCGGCGACCGGCAAGGGGCTCGACATGCTGATGAAGGTCGCGTTCGAAACGCGCGAGGCATGGAGCCGCCGCGTGTCGACCGGCCAGCTCAACCGCTGGTTCGACCGCGCGCTGGAGGCCAACCCGCCGCCCGCGCCCGGCGGCAAGCGCGTCAAGATGCGCTACATCACCCAGAACAAGAGCCGCCCGCCGAGCTTCGTGCTGTTCGGCACCCGCGTCGACCAGTTGCCCGAGAGCTACAAGCGCTACCTCATCAACAGTCTGCGCAAGGAATTCGGCTTCGGCGCGGTGCCGGTGCGGATCAACATGCGCGCCCCGAAGAACCCGTTCGACCACAGCAAGTGATCCACATCGACGCCCGCGGCATGCGCTGTCCGTGGCCCGCCATCCGGCTGGCCCGGGCGCTGCGCGACGGGGCGACGGTGGTGGAAATCACGGCCGACGACCCCCGCGCGGGCGGTGAGTTGGCGAGTGCGGCGGCGGCGGTCGGGGCGACGTTGCGCGTCGTGGCGGACGGGGTATTTAGAGCCGAACGATGAAATTGGCCGACGTGGTCTGCTGACCACCGCAGGTTTCTAACGACGGCAATTCCGTACCAGATACCGGGCGACGGCGGGAGCGGGGCGTTCGGTACGAAGCATCGGAGCAAGCGACCGGCAGATCGTCGTTTTTCGGACGACGTCGCCTATTCGAAAGATCCCCGCCGCCGCCGATGGGTCGGTTTCATGCACCGCTATCCACACCACCGGACTTTGCGGATTTCCGCTGCCGATCGCGATAGCACGAATGCCGCTTCGTCCAGTGACCGCCATCGGAAGACGGGCGATGTCCGTTTCGGATTGCATCATAATCTGCTGTAATGCGGCGTAGATTTTCCGGCTCGGCGTATTGCGGACTTCCGCTGTGACGATCCACGCCGCCCCGATGACCACGATGGCAGGTGGTAGCATCAAGAGGAGACGCTTATTCACGCGCAATACTGATCTGGCGGATTTGTCGGGAGAAGTACCACGATGCTGCATCTCTACGATACCTTGGATGGTGCTACTTCGCCTCCCACGGCTTGTCGCGCAAATTCAGATGCGTGATCCCGCGCGCCTGCAATCGTGGCCCGAGAAACCGGTAGAAATACCAGTCCTTCGCCGCGAACGGCGTCAGATGGTACAGCACCCGCTCGGCCAAGGTCCAGCGCACCCGCCGGCGGTCCGCACGCCTCGGCGAAGGTTTCGCCCAGAAGCGATAGGGATAGACGACGCGGCCGAGCTTCGCGACGCGCTGCATGATCTCGTGGTCGAGCAGGACGTAGGGCCAGTGTTTCTCCGAAAAGCCGCCCGCCTGCCCTAGCGCGGAAGTTCGAAACGCCTGGCCATAACCGCCGGTATGCGTTTGTTTCGACAGAATTTTCGTCACGATCCCCGAATAGAGCGCGCGGCGCAGCGGCTGCCCCGACGCATCGACGCCCAGCGCCATCACCGCCACCACTGCAGGATCGGCATCGAACGCCCGCTCCGCCTCGGCCAGATAGTGCGGCGGATAGAAGGTATCGGCATCGCCGAACGCGCTGAACTCGGTCGTCAGATGCGCCATCGCCGCCTCCAGCGCATGGATTTTGCCCGGCCGCGCCTCTTGGCAGTGCACCACCTCGACCCCCGGCGCCGCGAAGTTCCGCGCGATCGCGTCCGAGCCATCGGTCGAGGCGTTGTCGACCAGCACCAGCCGGAACGGCACCCCCTGCGCCGCCAAGGTGGCCAGCGTCGCGGGCAGATAGTCCGCCTCGTTGTAATAGGCGATGACGAAGGTCCAGCGCGTCATCGGCAAAGCTCCATCAATCGCGCGCACGCGGCCTCCGACGACCGCGCCCCGTGCGTCGCCACGACATGCGCCCGCGCCGCCGCGCCCATTGCCGCCAGCGCACCCGGATCGGCGAGCAGCGCCGCGACCTTCGCCGCATAATCGGCATCGCGCACCAGCAGGCCACAGGCGGGCGGGATCACGTCCGGCCCGATCCGGTCGTCGAACGCCGCGACGGGCAGGCCGCACGCCATCGCCTCGGGGATCGCGCGCGGGAAATAGTCGCGCCGCCCGGCGTGGAAGAACAGCCGCGCCTGCGCCAGCATCGCCGGCACCTGTCCGTTCGGCACATGCCCCAGCCAGTCGACCCACGGAAACCGCGCCTTGAGCTTGCCCGCCTGCGGCCCGTCGCCGATCACCGCCACCCGGTGCTGCCGACCCAGCGCGGCGATCTCGTCGAACTTTTTGTAGCGGGTGAGGCGGCTCGTCGCGATGACATCGTAGCGTTTCTCCGCCTCCACGGGCGCGAAGCGGGCGGTATCGATCGTCTTGGGCAGCCGCTGCATGCCGCTGCCGGGGATCGCCCGCCGCCAGAACCGCCAGCCCGGCGTGGTCAGCAACGTCTCCTGCACCGCCGACTCCGGGAACAGCAGATCGGCGTGCGGCACGATCCGGCTCCAGTAATCGCCGCCGATGACGAGCGCGAACCGCCGCCGCCCGGGCCGCAGCACCCGGTCGAACAGGTCGAACCCCGCGCCGCCATTGCTGCCGATCAGCACGAACAGGTCCGCCGCATCGACCGTCGCCGCCGCGACCATCGTGTCGCTGCGCTGGTCGCGGGTCCGTGCCTGCGGGTTCGACGGCGCGAACAGCCGGATCGGATAGGGCGCGACCCCCGGCAGCGCCGACAGCGTGTCGAGCGGCGCGCGCGCCAGTCCCCACAGTTCGACATCGACATCCTGCTCGGCAAGGATGCCCGGCATCCGCCGGTCGCGATTGTCCCAGCGCAGCCATTCGCCCGGATCGGCGATGCCGTGATGGGTCGGATAGGTCAGGACGAACACGATACGCATCAGCCGTCCCGGCTACCAGCGCGCGGGGCGGGGCGCCAGCCATTGCCGTTTCGCCGGCCGCGTCCTAAGGCGCGATCGATGAACTGGTCGGACGATGGCGCGCGCATCAGTTGCGTGATGGTGACGGCGAACCGGGCCGCGCTGGCGCGCCGGGCGGTCGATTGTTTCCTGAGGCAGACATGGCGTAACCGCGAACTGGTCGTCGTTGACGACGGTACGCAGGACTATACCCCGTTGTTCGCCGCGATTCCCGCCGATCGACTGATCTACGACCGGGTGGCAAAGACTCCCGACAACACATTGGGACGCTTACGAAATCGCTCGCTCGACCATGCGACCGGTACGATCGTCGCCCAGTGGGACGACGACGACTGGTATCACCCCGAACGCCTTGCCCGGCAGGCGGCGGTACTCACCGGGGGCAAGGGGGCGTGCGTGCTGCGCGGCACATTGATGCACCTCGACGCGCCCGGATGGTTCGACCACCCTTACGTCGGCGCGCTGGAGCCCGGCGTGCCGGGCAGCATCGTCCACCGAGCCGATCCGGCCGCGCGCTACCCCGAGAAGCGGCGCGGCGAGGATACCGATTTCCTGCACCACTGGCCGCGCGAGGCGATCGGCGTGCTCGACTCGCCCGGCCTGTTCGTCCGTGCGTTCCACGGGTCGAACACGTGGGAGCGCGATCATTTCGAGCGCCGGGTGCGCAATACCCCCGCCGCCGCGATCGAATATGCGCTGCGTCGCCTGCTGCCCGGCGGAGTGTGGCGGCATTCGCGCTTCCGGCTCGATGCCGCCACCCGTGCCGCGTTCACCGCGTTCGTTGCCGATTCCCGCGCCGCCGGGGTCTTCGCGTGACCCTCGCCGACCGGTTCGCGCGCGTTCAGGCGTGGTCCGAGACCCCTGCGGCAAAGATACTCGGCCGCGTCTGCCGCGCGTTGTTCTTTGTCGGCGTGCTGGCGTGGCTGGTGCTGAAGGTCCGCGCGATCGGGTGGAGCAACGTCGCCGCCGCGCTACCGCGCACGCCGTGGTTCTACCTGTTGTTCGTCGTGATGTTCATGGCGTTGCCGCTGTCCGAGGTGCTGATCTTCCGCCTGCTGCTCGGCCGGAAATTGCCCGGCGCACTGCCGGTGTTCGTGCGCAAGCGCGTCTTCAATTCGGCGTTCGTCGGCTATTCGGGCGAGCTGTATCTGTTCGTCTGGGCGCGCCAGCGGCTGGGGATCGCGTCGAAGACGTTGCTGCTGGCGATCAAGGACAATGCGATCCTCTCGGCGCTCGCCTCGGCCGGGATCACCTCGGTCCTGCTGCTGATCTTCATGGCGACCGGCCGGGCAAAGTGGATCGCCGACTGGCTCCATTCGGCGGGCGGCATGGTGCTTGCCGCGCTGCTGGTCGCCGGTTTCCTGACGCCGCTGCTGCTGCGGCTGCGGCGGCAGATATTGTCGGTGCCCTGGGCGACGGCGGGCACGGTGTTCGCCATCCATGTCGCGCGGATCGCGGTCGTCGTGCTGTTGCAGGCGACGCAATGGGCGGTCGTGCTGCCCACCGAACCGTGGAGCGTGTGGGTGACGTTCCTGACGGTGCAGATGGTCATCAGCCGCCTGCCGGTGGTGCCCAACCGCGACCTGCTGTTCTTGTCCGCCGCGCTGGAGATGAGCCATATCGTCGATGGCCCGCGCGCGGCGATGGCCGGATTGCTGCTGGCGGGCGGCGCGCTGACGCAGGGCAGCAACCTGCTGTTCTTCCTGCTGACCAGCTTCGAACGGCGGCGCAGCGGCACGCCCGCCCCGATCCCCGACGAACCGGCGATCGAGGCGGTCATCGCGACGCCGGGCGCGCCGCCCGCGAACGAATAGGAAGCCTTTTGTAAACTCGCGGAAGCGCGAGTTTCAAGGCGGTGCCGGCCCGCTCCCCCTCCCGGCCACCCATCAAGGATACGCTGTGGGTGGCCGGGAGGGGGAGCGGGCCGGCACCGCAAAACGCGTATCGGCGCGTTTTCAAACCGAACCTCAGGCGTCGCCACGCTCACAGATGAAGCGCGACAGTTCCTGCCGCAGCGGCATGCCCTCGGTCGGCCGCAGCGGGCCGTCGTGCGCGGTATAGGTTTCGACATGCGCCCGCGTGTCCGCCACGCCGACAATGTGGAACAACCCGCGCTCGCAATCGAGTTCGGTGCGGGCATAGGCGACCTTGGTCCCGCGCTGCTGGCGCAGGATCGCGATCGTCGTTCCCGCCGCCGTCCGCCGCTGGCGCAGCAGTTCATAGCGCGAGCGCGGGTCCGACGGCGTCGGAATCGCGACACCCTCCAGCTTGTACCGCTCGGCCCCGTCGCCCGCGATCGGCGTGTCGACCAGATTGCGCAGGCTGACGCCATTGTCGCCCGTCGCCGCAACCTCGGTCACGTCGCGCGAATTCGCGCCGCCGCAGGCCGCCAGCAGGGAAAAGGCCATCGTCGCAACGATTGCTCGCATCGTTCATCCTCTTGAAATTGCCAGTCCGACACCGATCCGCCGCGTCGCTGCAAAGTTGCCGCCACGCCGCCGATGCCGCGATCATCCCCGCGTTCAGCGCGACCGGATCGCTCCGACCAGGGTCATGAACGCGATCGCGCCGAAAGCGAGGAACAGGCCCCCGGTTTCCTCCCAGCCAATCTCCATCAGGCGATCGAACCGGTCGGTCGAGGGCAGGTAGGAACGAAGCGTTTGATAGGGTATATCCATGACGCATCGCAACATAACCGCGACTTTCAGGAATGGAATACGCACCACCGCAGCTTCCGCTCCGTTCACCGGTCGGGAAATCATATGTTACAGTCATGTAAGACGGCGGTGCGCAACCGGCAAGGCAAGTGTAGCATTGGCGGGGAAGTGCCGGCATTGTTGCGAAGTGTTGCCCGTTTCCGGTCATGATACCGGCCAAGGTCGCGATCGATCGAAAAGACCTGCTTCGATTCCGGTCCAAAACGTTGCGCGTTCACGAATTGCGGCATGTCCCGGGATGACGACGAATGTCGGACGTCCGCCGCCGGTCAACTCGCCAGGCAAAAACGACGCTTGCACAGGGGCATGACTGTCCATACACCCCGCATATTCCGTTTATCGATAACGTTTGGGGGTTTCGAATGTTTCGTACCATGGCGTCCGTCCTGCTCGCTTCCACCGCGCTCGCCGGTGCTCCCGCACTGGCGCAGACCGCGCCGTCCGCCCCGCCGGTGAAGGCCGCGCCGCTCTCGGCGCTCGTCGCCCCGGTCAACATTCCGTACGAAAAATTCACCCTGCCCAACGGCCTGACCGTCATCACCCATACCGATCGCAAGGCGCCGATCGTCGCGGTGTCGGTGTGGTACGATGTCGGGTCGAAGCATGAGCCGACCGGCAAGACCGGTTTTGCCCATTTGTTCGAACATCTTATGTTCAATGGCTCGGAAAATGCCCCGGGCGACTTCTTCGATCCGCTGCGCTCGATCGGCGCGACCGACCTGAACGGCACGACCAGCTACGACCGCACCAATTATTTCGAGACGGTGCCCAAGCCCGCGCTCGACCGCGCGCTGTTCCTCGAATCCGATCGCATGGGCTATCTGCTCGGCGCGGTGACGCAGGGAGTGCTGGATGAACAGCGCGGCGTGGTGCAGAACGAGAAGCGGCAGGGCGACAACCAGCCCTATGGCCTCGTGCGCTACAAGATGACCGAGGGCATCTTTCCGCAGGGCCACCCGTACCGCCACTCGGTCATCGGCTCGATGGCCGATCTCGACGCCGCCAGCCTTGAGGATGTGAAGTCGTGGTTCCGCGGCCATTACGGCCCGAACAACGCGGTGCTGGTGCTCGCCGGCGACATTGACGCCAAGGAAGCGCGCCCGCTGGTCGAGAAATATTTCGGCGCGATCCCCAAGGGGCCGGAATCGGTCCTGCCGACGATCACCGTGCCGACGCTGGCCGCGCCGGTGCGCGAGGAGATGAAGGACCGTGTCGCCGCGACGATGATTATGAAGGTCTGGCCGGTGCCGGGTCTGAACGATCCCGATTCGCCGGCGCTCGACGTGGCGATGAGCGCGTTCGGCGGGCTGGCCTCGTCGCGGCTCGACAATGAACTGGTGAAGCGCGAGAAGCTGGCGGTGCAGGTGTCGGCGGGCGTGCAGTCGCTGTCGCAGGCCGGCATGCTGATCGTCCGTGCGGTCGTGCGCCCCGGCGTCGATGCCAAGCAGGTCGAGGCACGGCTCGACCAGATGATTGCCGACTATCTGCGCACCGGCCCCACCGCCGACGAAGTGGCTCGCGTCGCCACCACCAACGTGTCGCAGACGATCGGCGGGCTGGAATCGGTCGGCGGCTTCGGCGGCAAGGCGGTCGCGCTGGCGCAGGGCGAACTCTACTCGAACGATCCCGGCTTCTATAAGAAGGAGCTGAACGAACTGGCGACCATGACGCCGGCGCGCGCCAAGGCCGCCGCGCAGAAGTGGATGTCGCGCCCGGCCTATACGCTGGTCGTCGTCCCCGGCGCGCGCGAAGGCTATGAGGAAGCCAAGGCGGCCCCCAAGGTCGCCGACACCAGCGCGCCGACGCCGGCCACCGCCGAAGGTCCGGCCAAGGGCACGCGCGGGAGCATGCCGGGCGTCGCCGACATCGGCGGCGCGCTGCAATTCCCTAAGGTCACGCGCAGCCGCCTGTCGAACGGCATGGAGCTGGTCTATGCCCAGCGTACCGCCGTGCCGATCACCCAGGTGTCGATGGCGTTCGACGCCGGCATCGCCGCCGACGTGACCGGCAAGCTCGGCACCGCCGGCATGACGCTCGCGACGCTGGACGAGGGCACCACCACCCGCAACTCGATCGCGCTGGCCGAGGCCAAGGAGCGGCTGGGCATGTCGGTCGGCGGCGGCAACTCGGCCGATCAGACGACGTTCGGCTTCGACGTGCCAAGCGCCAACCTGACCAGCGCGACGATGCTGTTCGCCGACATCCTCAAGAACCCGGCGTTCGACCCGGCCGAGATCGAGCGGGTGCGCGGCCAGACGCTGGCGCAGATCGGCCAGCAGCGCACCAGCCCGCAGGGGCTGGCCGACATGACGCTGCCGCCGCTGCTCTACGGCGCGGATTCGCCCTATGCGAAGCTGGCGGCCGGCGTGGGCGATCCCGCCGCCGTCGCCTCGCTCAAGCGCGAGGACCTGCTGGCGTGGCGTGCGGCATGGCTGCGCCCGGACAAGGCGAAGGTGTTCGTCGTATCCGACCGGCCGCTGGCCGAAGTGCAGGCGGCGCTGAACGCGGGCCTGGGCGACTGGCGTGCGACCGGCACGGCGGGCACCAAGACCTTCCCGGCGCAGCGCGCGGCGATCAGTCCCAAGATCGTGCTGGTCGACCGGCCCGATTCGCCGCAGTCGCTGATCGTCGCCGCCGAGATGACGCCGCTCAACGCCCGCACCGATACGCTGGCGGCCACCACCGCCAACACGGTGCTGGGATCGGGCTTCCTCAGCCGGATCAACATGGACCTGCGCGAAGCCAAGCACTGGTCGTACGGCGCGCGCGGCGGCTATCAGTTGATGCAGAACGCGGTGCCCTATGTCATCAACGCGCCGGTGCAGGCCGACAAGACCGGCCCGGCGATCGCGTCGCTGCGCGAACAGATCAGCGGGTTCCTGGGGCAGAACGGCGTCACGCCGGTCGAATTCCGCCGCTCGATCGATGGCGAGACGCGGCAGCTCGCCGGCACCTACGAAACGTCGGGCGCGGTGCTGGGCGCGATGCGCAGCAACGACTTCCTCGGCCGCCCGGATAACTATCAGGCGACGCTGCCGCAAAAATATCGCGCGCTGACCCCGCAGGCGCTTGACGCTGCGGCACGCGCGTCGATCGACCCCAATCGCTTCGTCTATGTCGTGGTCGGCAACGCCGCGACGGTCCGGCCGCAGCTTGACGCGCTGGGCCTGCCGGTGGAAGTCGTGCAGCCAGCGGCTGCGACGTCCGCTACCGGCGGCAGCAAGTAAGGAGAGCGACGATGGCCAATGTGGATGGAAGCTGGGATACCGTCACCAAATCGCCGATGGGCGATCAAAAGGCGACGCTGACCGTCAAGAGCGACGGCGCGACCTTCACCGGCAGCTATTCGGGCGCCATGGGATCGACCGGGATCACCGACGGCAAGGTCGAAGGCGACAAACTGTCGTGGAAGGTCGCGATCGTCGTGCCGATGCCGATGACGCTCGACTGCGAAGCGACCGTCGAGGGCGACACGATTTCGGGCACGGTCGGCGCGGGTGCGTTCGGCAGCTTCCCGATGGCCGGATCGCGCGTCGGCTGATCTCGCGTTGACCAACGACACACGGCCCGTCCGCAGCGATGCGGGCGGGCCGTTTGCGTTTGGGACTTCTCCCCTCCCTGACAAGGGAGGGGCCGGGGGTGGGTAGGCTTCGGTCAAGCGCCGCCGTTCCCACGCAACCCGACCCACCCCCAACCCCTCCCTGCCAGGGAGGGGAGCATCATCCCTCCAGCACCGGCGGCTTCGGCTTCTCCCCCGGATCGGGCGCATAACCGGTCAGCAACCGCGCGCCCCGGCCATAGGTGAACCACGACCACGACCAGTTGACGTACACCGCCACCCGGCTGCGGAAATCGACCAGCAGCATCAGGTGGACGAGCGACCATGCCAGCCACGCGACGAACCCCTTGAGCTTCATGCCCCCGATCTCCGCCACCGCGCGCGACCGGCCGATCACCGCCATCGAACCATAATCGCGGTAGCGGAACGGCCCCGGATCGGGCGTGCCGGCGATCCGCCCCGCGATCAGCCGGCCGACATACTTCCCCTGCTGCTTGGCGACCGGGGCAAGGCCGGGGAGGGGGCCGTCGTCGCCCTGAAAGCTGGCGACGTCGCCGATCGCAAAGATGTCGGGGTGTCCCGGCACCGAGCAGTCGGGCCGCACCTTCACCGCGCCGTTGCGTGCCGCCGCCGCGTCCAGCCACGTCGCCGCCGGCCGCGCTGCAGTGCCCGCCGCCCACAGCACCGCCGCCGCATCGATCCGCTCGCCGCCGACGGTCAGCCCGCCGTCGTCGATCGTCTCGACCGCGGCACCGGTCCGCACCTCGACGCCCAGTGACTCCAGCGCGCGCCTCGCCGATGCCGACAGCGCGGGATCGAAGCCGGCAAGGATGCGATCCCCCATCTCGCACAGCACCACCCGCGCCCCGCGCGGATCGACATGGGCGAAATCGCGCGCCAGCGTCGTGCGCGCCAGTTCGGCGATGGTCCCGGCCAGTTCCACCCCGGTCGGCCCGCCGCCGACGACGGCAAAGGTCAGCAACCGGCGCAGCTCCGCCGGATCGTCGCATTGTTCGGCCCGTTCGAACGCGCCCAGCACCGCCGCGCGGATCGCCAGCGCATCGTCGATCGATTTCAGCACGAAGGCATGTTCCGCCCAGTCGTCGTGCCCGAAGAAGCTGTACGCCGCCCCGGTCGCAAGGATCAGCCGGTCGAACGGCAAGCGCCGTCCGTCGTTCAACCGCACTTGCTTCGCGGCGGCATCGACCCCGGCGACCTCGGCCATCAGCACGCGGGTATTGCGGTTGCGCCGGAGCAGCGCGCGATTGGCGGCGGCGATGTCGGCGGGGGAGAGCGCCGCGCCGGCCACCTGATACAGCAGCGGCTGGAACAGGTGATGGTTGGTCCGGTCGATCAGCGTCACCTGCGCATCGGCATGGCGCAGCGCCTGCGCGGCGGCGATCCCGCCGAAGCCGGCACCCACGATCACGATCCGTTCGGGCATGTCGTTCGCTCTCCCCCAAAAGGCCGCATGGCGGCGGCCCCTCACGGCTTCAACCCGCAGCGCAGCATAGGTTTCCCTGTCGCTGCCTGCCGCATCGCCGAACCGGCCCTGCCGCAAATTCACCGGAAATCGGGCATTCGCGCCTTGGTTCGTTCATGGAAGCGACAGATACCGTTGCAGTTGTGCAACAGATATACGGTTCCGTGCCCAATCGTACTTCGCGATGCAACAACCACCGGAGTGCGGGGTTCAGAGGGGCCACGGGACAACCGGCGCGCCTTCGATGCCGGAACCGTTAGTTCTCAAGTGAGGTCATGTATGCGTACGCTTATCACTGTTGCCGCCGCAGCCGCTGCGTTCGTCGCCGCGCCGGCTTTCGCGCAGGATGCCACCTATGCGCAGGATCCCGCCGCCACCACCACCGAGCCCGCCCCGGCGGTCGAGGCTCCCGATGGCACCAGCGGCATCGGCTTTGAACCCTATGTCGCGATCCTCGGCGGCTGGGAACAGTTCGATTCCGAGCGGACCAAGGCCGGCATCCCGCTCGTCCCGCGCGACAACAAGCTGAACGGCAGCCTCGTCGAAGGCATCCTCGGCTTCAACGTGCCGCTCGGCCCGGTGTTCGTCGGTGCCGAAGGCAGCGCGTCGAAGGGTATCTCGGGCGACATCGATTGGGATTACGGCGCAGCCGGTCGTTTCGGCGTCCGCGCCGGTGACTCGGGCCTGATCTACGGCAAGGTCGGCTATCGCTGGGTCAATTTCGCAGCGTTCGGCAACGACAGCCGCGACTATCACGAAATGACCTATGGCGCCGGTTTCGAAGTCGGCCCGAAGGACATCGGCCTTGGCGGCATCACCGGCAACTCGGGCGTCCGCCTGCGCGGTGAAGTGTCGACCTTCGGTTCGGCGCACAGCTTCCGTCCGATGCTGGGTCTGACGACCCACTTCTAAAGACGGCTTGTATTGGGCGGGTCCGGCGTATCGGGACCCGCCCCGGTGATTGCGTATCGAAAGACCCTGGACGGCAACGTCCGGGGTTTTTTGTTGTGGGTAGCTTCGGGAGCGACCTGCTCCCCTCCCTGACAAGGGAGGGGTTCGGGGGTGGGTAGGCCGGTTGTGGCGCCTTGTGTTTCCGTATCAGCCGACCCACCCCCGGCTCCTCCCTTTCAGGGAGGGGAGATGCCACGAGCCGCTGTCTGGCTGGACATTAATCCGGCGTGGAACGACAAAAAGCCGCCGGGCGCGAACCCGGCGGCCATTCCCCGTAGGACAACAGGGAAGCTTATTCCTCGACCGTCACCCGGCCGCGCCGGACGATCATGCCGCGCTCCGCCATCTCCTTGCGGAAATCATGTTCGGCATCGGCCACCTCGCGACGATATTCATGCCACGCATCCTC
This sequence comes from Sphingomonas sp. Leaf4, assembly GCF_920939515.1. Lineage (NCBI taxonomy): Bacteria > Pseudomonadati > Pseudomonadota > Alphaproteobacteria > Sphingomonadales > Sphingomonadaceae > Sphingomonas > Sphingomonas sp. Leaf4. The sequence continues at coordinate 126,234 of NZ_CAKLBB010000002.1, forward strand.
GCGCGACGAAGCATCCTTGGCACGCGCCAAATCCTTGCGCAGCTCGCGCTTCGCCTCGGAAATGTCGGTCTTGTAGTCGAGGTAATAGGGGTTGTAGTCCGAATAGACCGGCACCGATCGATCGCGCGCCAGCGACGGAGTGGCGGTCAGCGCGGCGGCGGTTGCGGCCAGAAGCAATGTCGTGCGGTTCATGGGTCGTCTCCCTGATACTGAACTTGCCGAGCGACAACCATTGTACGCTGCGGACGGTTCCTTCATCTGTCGTTCATCTGCCCGACGCCCCCTCGATATTGTCCGATCGACCGGGCCATGGCCGCAAGACTTGCACGACGGCGACAGGCATCCGATGTTATCGCAGGCAGCATTAGGGCACGATGAACATGGCCGGACGGGTAAAGCGCAAGGCGGGACTGGCGGCGGCCGAGGCGCTGGCCGATCGCCCGATCGCGCCGCCGGTCTGCGCGCTATGCGCCCGCCCGATCGGCGCGCAGGTGGAATGGCATCACCGCATCCCCAAGAGCGAAGGCGGGCGCGAGACGGTGCCGCTCCACCCGATCTGCCACCGCACGATCCACGCCAGCGCCACCAACGCCGAACTGGCCGGGTCGCTCGCCGATCTCGACAGCTTGCGCGACGTGCCGGCGGTCGCGCGCTTCGTGGCATGGGTGCGGGACAAACCCGCCGACTTCCGCGCGCCCGTCAGGCGGAGGCGGTAGCGCGCTGTCCTACAGCGGCGTGCGCCGATACACTTCCGACGAATGGCGATAGGAGGCTTTTGCGAATGCTACGCAATCCGAACGCGAACGCGCGGTTAGTGTAAACTTTGTAAACTTTGGGGGGGATTGGCGGGCTGGCACGGGCAAAGCCCGTGCCGTCGGTCGGCGCTTTGGGCGCCGTCGGCCGGCCGCGCCTTTAGGCTCGGGGTAGCTTCGCTACCCCTTGCCCGGCGCGGCCCCAGCGCGGCTTATTCCGCCGCAACCCCACCAAACATATCCCCCATGCCGCTGGCTTCCTCGTTCGCCGCCGGCACCGCCTTGGCCTTCTGGCGCTTGTCGAAGCCGTCCCACACCTCGTTCCAATTGCCGCGCGTCGCCGCCTTGGAATACTCCGTCGCGCGCTGTTCGAAGAAGTTGGCGTGCTCGACGCCGTTCAGCAGCGGGGCGAGCCACGGCAGGGGGTGTTCCTCGATCAGATAGATCGGCTTCATCCCCAATTGCCCCAGCCGCCAGTCGGCGATGTAGCGGATGTACTTCTTGATCTCCTTGGCGGTCATCCCGTGGACCGGCCCCATTTCAAAGGCGAGATCGATGAAATTGTCCTCCAGCCGCACCGTCGTCTGGCACATGTCGGCGATGTCGTCGCGAACGCTGCGCGTCATGCAGTCGCGTTCCTTGCAGAAGGCATGGAACAGCTTGATGATCCCTTCGCAGTGCAGGCTCTCGTCACGGACCGACCACGACACGATCTGCCCCATGCCCTTCATCTTGTTGAAGCGCGGGAAGTTCATCAGCATCGCGAACGACGCGAACAACTGCAGCCCTTCGGTGAAGCCGCCGAACATCGCCAGCGTCTTGGCGATGTCCTCGTCGGTATCGACCCCGAAGTTCTGGAGATAGTCGTGCTTGTCCTTCATCTCGCTATATTCGAGGAAGGCGCCATATTCGCTCTCGGGCATGCCGATCGTGTCGAGCAGATGGCTGTACGCCGCGATATGCACCGTCTCCATGTTGGAGAAGGCGGCGAGCATCATCTTGACCTCGGTCGGCTTGAAGATGCGGCCGTATTTCTCGTGGTAGCAATCCTGCACCTCGACATCCGCCTGGGTGAAGAAGCGGAAGATCTGCGTCAGCAGGTTGCGCTCGTGCGGGGTCAGCTTCTGCGCCCAGTCGCGGCAATCCTCGCCCAACGGCACCTCTTCGGGCATCCAGTGGATCTGCTGCTGGCGCTTCCAGAAATCGAACGCCCAAGGGTATTCGAACGGCTTGTACTGCTTGCGGGCTTCGGTGAGCGACATGGGGTTACTCCGGGAAAACTGAAAAGAGATTATCGAGGGATTATGGCGAAGAAATATGGCGTCATCCCGGCCGGTGCCGGAATGCCGAGCGCGAAAAGGTCATGCCGACCCCCACGACCATTGCGCGATCCCGAAGATCGCGAGGATGATCCCGAGCGCCAGCGCCATCATGCCGGTCATGGCATGGGCATAGCGGGCCTGCGGCGTGGCCCGCCCGCGCAACCGCGCAAGCAGCCATACGCCAAGGCCCCCCGCGACTAGCGCGACGCCCAGCATGATGACGACGTTCTGCGTCATGCGACCAACGGCGGGGACATGCGTTTGACCGCCGCCCCCAACGGAGAAACATCATGGCCGATCTGAGCAACATCAACGAACACGCCGACGTCATCGGCGCCGACGGCGTCCATGTCGGCACCGTCGACCGCGTAGAAGGCGACCGCATCAAGCTGACGAAGAAAGACAGCGGCGCGCAGGTCGAAGGCGCGGAGTCCAGCCACGAAGGGCACCACCATTATATCGACGGCGGCCTCGTCGCCGAGGTCGAGGGTGACACCGTCCGTCTGTCGGCCAACGCCGACGTCGCGGTGACATTCGAGACCGAAGAGGACGGCTCGGCGCTCTGAATACAGTGCATCGGCCGTGCGCGGGGCAGGGCGACCCGCCCCCGCATGGTCCGAGGCGCGCTGGATCGTCATGCCGCGACCCGGTCGTGCCGCGGCTTCAAATGAAATTCGACGTTGTTCGAGAACAGTTCGTAATCGTCATAGCCTTTCAGCAGCGCGCGCTTTTCGGGCGTCAAATGGACCTCGCAGAACCGGCCGAGTTCGGCATGGTCGCGCGTCACCTCGAACCCTTCGGCCTCGAACATCGCGCGCATGTCGGCACGCGACATGCGGTTGAGATAGGTGTCGACGATAAAGTCCGGGTCAGTCAGATGCGCCCACGCAGTATTGCCGGACGGATGCTGCTCGGCATGCTGCGGATACCATTCGACGGTATGGCCGCCGGTGATGCCGGTGAACACGCAGGGTCGCGAGATGACCATCCCGCCGGGGCGCAGGTGCGACCGGACGGTGCCGAGCATAAGGCGCAGTTCCTCGGGCGGAATATGTTCGAACACGTCGAACGAGATCATCAGATCGGCCTGTCCGATCGTCGCCCATGTCGCCTCGTCACCGGCCGAACCGATGGTGAACCGAACCTTGTCGGGCGCATAATCCGGCAGTTCGCGCCGGATCGTCGCATGGAATTTCGGCCATTCGCGCCGGTCGAATAACGCATAGCGCGCCACGCTCTTGACCGCGCGTTCGATGCCGTTGGTCCGCGCGGTGCGCAGCGCATCGCCCAGCGACAGGATCGGCGCGTCGAGGTCGATCGCATGGACCTGTGCGAACATCCCGCTCAGCAGGAACGCCCGGCGCGGTCGCGGTCCGAAGCCGATCTCGACCACGCTCGATTCGGCGGCACGCTTGCCGGTCGCCTGTTCGAACGATGCGACATAGCCTTGCAGTTCGCGCAGCTCGTGCAGCGCCGCTTCCTCGCCGCTGGCTTCGCTTACACGATGGCGGATCAGCGCGGCGGCATAGCGCAGCTTCTCGATCGGCCCGACCTTGCCGGACGAATTGGTTTTGGCCATCCCCATGTTCCCGTTTTCGTGCCCCAAGATCACGCGCATAGGGCACGTCGAACCGACCTGCGACTTCCCGCTTGAGGATCAGCCCACGCCGTCAGACGGGGACGCTGCGCGACCCCGCTGCCCGCCGTGGTCTGTCCTCACCTTGCTTGCGCAAGGTGAGGCGACCCGCTCACTGACAGGCAAGGCACTCATCATAATCGGTCGTCTCGCCCAGATCGAACTTCGCCAGTTCGGAGGTATTGTCCGCCTCCACGCCGCCCGCGAATCCGGCGCGCTGCACCGACTTCGAGCGGAGATAGTAGAGCGACTTGATGCCCAGCTCCCACGCGCGGAAGTGGAGCATCAACAGGTCCCACTTCTCGACATCGGCGGGGATGAACAGGTTCAGCGACTGCGCCTGATCGATATAGGGCGTGCGATCGCCGGCCAGTTCGAGCAGCCAGCGCTGATCGATCTCGAAGCTGGTCTTGAACGTGTCCTTTTCCTCGACTGACAGGAAGTCGAGGTGCTGGACCGAACCACCCCGCTCGAGGATCGTGTTCCACACCGCGTCGCTGTTCTTCGACTTCGCGATCAGCAGCTTTTCGAGATACGGGTTCTTGACCGACCACGAACCCGACAGCGTCTTGTGGGTATAGATGTTCGCCGGGATCGGTTCGATGCAGGCGCTGGTGCCGCCGCAGATGATGCTGATCGAGGCGGTCGGCGCGATCGCCATCTTGCACGAAAACCGCTCCATCACGCCCATGTCGGCGGCGTCGGGGCAGGGCCCGCGCTCGCCGGCGAGCTGCATCGACGCCTCGTTCACCTGCGCGCTGATGTGGCGGAACACCTTGAGGTTCCACGCCTTGGCCATCGCGCCTTCGAACGGCAGGCCGCGCGCCTGCAGGAACGAGTGGAAGCCCATGACCCCCAGACCGACCGAACGCTCGCGCTCCGCCGAATAGCGCGCGCGGGCCATCTCGTCGGGTGCGCGCTCGATATAGTCGGTCAGCACATTGTCGAGGAAGCGCATCACATCCTCGATGAAGCGCTTGTCGCCGTTCCATTCGTCCCACGTCTCGAGGTTGAGCGACGAGAGGCAGCACACGGCGGTGCGATCATTGCCGAGGTGGTCCTTGCCGGTGGGCAGCGTGATCTCGCTGCACAGGTTCGAGGTCGATACCTTCAGGCCCAGATCGCGGTGATGCTTGGGCATCGTCGAATTCACATGGTCGCTGAACACGATGTACGGCTCGCCGGTGGCGAGGCGGGTTTCGACCAGCTTCTGGAACAGCGAGCGGGCGTCGACCGTGGCACGGACCGACCCGTCCTTCGGGCTCTTCAGTTGCCATTCGGCACCGTCGCGCACCGCTTCCATAAAGGCATCGGGGATCAGCACGCCGTGATGCAGGTTCAGCGCCTTGCGGTTGAAATCGCCGCTGGGCTTGCGGATTTCGAGGAACTCCTCGATTTCCGGGTGGCTGATGTCGAGGTAGCACGCCGCCGACCCGCGCCGCAGCGACCCTTGCGAGATGGCGAGCGTCAGCGAATCCATGACGCGGACGAACGGGATGATGCCGCTGGTCTTGCCGTTCAGGCCGACCGGCTCGCCGATGCCGCGGACATTGCCCCAATAGGTGCCGATGCCGCCGCCGCGCGACGCCAGCCAGACATTCTCGTTCCACGTCTCGACGATGCCCTCAAGGCTGTCGGGGACCGAGTTGAGATAGCAGGAGATCGGCAGGCCGCGCCCGGTGCCGCCGTTCGACAGGACCGGCGTCGCCGGCATGAACCACAGCTTCGAGATATAGTCGTACAGCCGCTGCGCATGCGCGGCATCGTCGGCATAGGCCGAGGCGACGCGGACGAACAGGTCCTGATAGGATTCGCCCGGCAGCAAATAGCGGTCCTTCAGCGTATCCTTGCCGAAATCGGTGAGCAGCGCGTCGCGCGAATGATCGACCTCGACCGCGTGGAGCTGGGCATCGACGGTGTGGCTGGTGCGTACCGGTGCCGCCGTGGCGACGGCGGTGGCAGCGGCGAGATCGAGGGTGAGCGTGTTGCGATCGGTCACGTCTGAATCCCTGAAGTCCATGGCGGTATCCTGTTTACTGGCGCGTTCGGCACGGGTGCGGCGGAAGCGTCCGCACTGCCTTGCACGGATGTGCTTCCCGACGATGGACCCCTGCGGAAAACCGCGCGAACCGATTGTCTGGAATGCCGATCCGACACCATGGCTAGTGCGTCCCGTAGAACGTTACCCACAAGACTTAGTTGCCCAAGCCGCCGGAATGCAAGCGCCACATATCGACGCGCGGGCGCGTCGAACGGCGCGACGCATGGACTTTCCGGCCTTTCCCGAACGCGCAAGTCCGAAAAAATCTTTTTTGGAACCGGTCGCTCAGGGGCGGTGGCAGCGGTGCATGATCCGCGTCTGCCATGCCAGCACTAGCGGCACGACGACCAGTTCGACGCCCAGCCCGATGCGGTGGCCGATCGAGGGCAGTCCCATCTCGCCCAGCCCCGCCAGACGGCCAAGGCCGCCGAGAATCACGATCGCGCCGAGCAGGCGGATACGCCCGCTCTTGCGTTCGATGCCGGGAATGCAACTGAGGAAACCAGCGGCGATGCCGACCAGCAGGCCGGACAGATAGCGGAAATGACTGTCCAGATCGACTGTCGGCGCGGACTGGACCCATGTCGCGCCGCGCACCATGCCGAGGGACCCCGCGACGAGCGGCAACAGGCAGGTAAGCGCCACCACCGCCTGCAACAGCGTGCGTTCGCACCGGGGGCTCATTGCCGTTCGCGCTCCAGCAGTTCGGCGCGTACCCGGATCGCGCGCACCGACATGCGGACCTCGACCAGAAACCATGTCAGCCCGCCGATCAGCAGCAGCATCGACAGGATGAACGCGATCGCCACCGCCTTACCCAGCCGCAGGTCGAGCAGTTCGGCGGTGAACAGCATCGCCACGACGGTGCAGTTCGCGACCGCCGACAGCACGACGAGGAACACCGCGCTGTTGATGACGCGGATCCGCCGGTCGAGCAGGCGCAGTTCGAAGACGTGGCGGTCATGCTCCGGCCCGATCGAGCTGGGGTGCAGCTTTTCCAGATCGCGCGCGCGGTCGACGATCCGCGCCAGCCGCCCGACCATGACGTTCAGGATCGCGCCGATTCCGGCCAGCAGGAACACCGGCGCGATCGCGGTCTGGATCGTCTTGGCGACGGTCGAAAGGACGGGTTCGAATTCCACGACAGCGATATGACGCCCGCGACCGGTACGGGCAAGGCGGCTTCTCCACCGGATCGTAACGTCTGCCCGCCAGTTTGCCCGGCGATGACCCGCTCCACCGTTTCCGTTCCCGACGCCCGGCCCGATGCCCGGATCGTCGATGGCCTGTCGCCCGCGATCGATCTGGTCGCGGCGGCGGCGCCACCGTCGCATCGTTTCCTGCGCCGCCAGTGGTTCGCCGCCGCGCTGACGGCCTATGGCGGTGTCGCGCGGACGGTGACGGTCGCGCGCGGCGACGCGCCGGTCGCGGCGTTGCCGCTGGTGCCGCTCGGCCCCGGCATTCTGCGGCTGGGGCAGGTGCCGGGATGCTATTGGCCGTTCCGCAGCCTGCCGGTCGCGGCCGATGCGACACCGGCCGAATTCGACACGCTGCTCGCCACCACCGGACGGGCAGTGCGCGGGTTCCGGCTCGGCCCAATCTATGACGGCGACCCCGCGCTCACCGGCTTGCTCGCCGCCGCCGGTCGTGCGGGCTGGCGGGCGATGCCGCGCTTCGTCGCCGACAGCTTCCTGCTCGACATCGCCGCCGTGCAGGCCGAGGGCGCATGGCCGCGCGGCTCGACGCTGAAGAAAAACCGTTTCCACGAAAAGCATCTCGCCAGCCATGGCGCGCTCGACTGGTCGTTCGTAAGCGGCGGCGACTGGAACGCAGCCGCGTTCGATGCGCTCGCCACGGTCGAGGAGCGGAGCTGGATCGCCGAGCGGACCGACGGCAGCGACGCCAAGTTCACCGGTGAAGGGCATGGCGCGTTCTGGCGGACCGCCGCCGCCGATCCGGTGATCGCCGGCATGTTGTGGGCGGCGGTGCTGCGCATCGACGGGGTGCCCGCCGCCTTCTCGTTCGATCTGAACGCCGGCCACCTGAAATACGCCATCGCCAACAGCTATGACCCCGCCTTCGCGAAACATTCGCCGGGGCGGCTGCTCTATTACCGCAATCTGGTCCAGGGGATGGCCGACGGCATCACCCTGGTCGACTGGGGGGCGGGGGACAGCGGCTACAAGCGGGTCATCGGCGCGCAGCAGGGGCCGGCGATCCGCGACTGGCTGTTCCTGCAGCCGGGGTTGCCCGCGCTGATCGGCCGGTTGCTGCGACGACGTTGGAGCGCCAGCGGGCAATAGCCATCTGCTCGGGACCTGCGTTTCGGATCAATCACTTGCCTTGGCTGCATCCTTTGGATGATTGAGCGCGACCACCGAATCGCGAACATGTCGCGCGGGGTCGAAGGGCGATCATGGACGTCGTCCGGCGCGGGCCGATCGATCCATGGCCGCCCGTACCGGACCACCGAACCTTCCCGCGCAAATGGTCCGTCATGTCGTTCCTTCCGCCTGCCTTCACCCGATTGCCGATCGCTATGGCGGCCTATGGCGCGGTGATCCTGTTGCTGGCGACGGCGACGCTGTCGTTCGCGTCGGCGATGGCGGGGGCGGTGCTGATCTGGCCGGTCAATGCGGTCGCGGTTTCGATGCTGACCCGACAGCCGGTCGCCCGGCTGCCGCAGTGGCTGGCCGTCACCGCCGTGGCCATGCTGCTGTCGCATGTCGTGCTCGGCATCGAGACGCGGTTGGCGCTGGGGTTCAGCGCGATCAACCTGATCGAGATCACCGTCGTTGCCACGCTGCTGCGGCGCTCGGGCGCCGATCCGATGCGGCTGCGCGGCTATGCGCTGACGATCCTTGCGGCGATGGCCGGCGCGGCGGTCAGCACGCCGCTGGCCGCCGGACTGTCGGCGGCGGTCGGCGGGCCGGTGTCGGTGCTGGCCATGGCCCGCTGGTTCGCCGCCAGCGTCATGGGCATGGTGATCGTGGTGCCGGCACTCGGCGCCAGCCGCCGCGACCTGCCCGGCGAAGGCACGATCGGGCCGGTCGCACTCGTCCTGCTGCCGTCGATCGCGGCACTCGTCGCGACGCTGGTGTTCGGCATCGGCAATTATCCGCTGCTGTTCCTGCTGATGCCGTGCGGGGTGTTCGCCGCCTTCCACCACGGTTTCGGCGGCGCGGCGCTGACCACGCTGACGATCGCGATAGTCGCCACGATCTTCACCGTCCACGGCGACGGGCCGATCGCGGCGAGCTTTCCCGAAACCATCGATCGCTTCCTGTTCCTACAACTGTTCCTGTCGGCGATCACGCTGACCGCCTTTCCGATGGCGACGCTGCTTCACCACCGCGACCGCGCGCTGGAACAGACCCGCGCCGCCGAGCGCGAGTTGCGCCTGCTGACCGACCATTCGACCGACCTGATCCTGCGCATCGGCATGGACGGCATCCGCCGCTATGCCTCGCCCGCGTCGCAGCAACTGCTCGGCTATGCGCCCGAGGAGTTGGTCGGGCGCAGTTCGTTCGAACGGATGCACCCCGACGATAAGGAACGGATGCGCAGGGCCTGCCTGACGCTGACCGAAAACGGCGTCGGTGTGGTGCGTCGCTATCGCCAGCGGCATCGCGACGGCCAGTATGTGTGGCTGGAAGGCGCGTTCCGCCTGACGCCGGGCGACGGGCCGGTGGGGGAAATCGTCGCGACGGTGCGCGACATCGGGCTGCGCCAGGCCGCCGAGCAGGCCGCGACCGCGGCGATCGCGCAACTGGAGGAGCGGCAGCGCCTGCTGGCGATGGCCGAGGCGGCGGCGCAGATCGGCCATTGGCGCATCGATCACGACGGACAGCGCTTGTTCTGGTCGCCCGAGGTGTTCCGCATCCACGGCCTGCCGGTCGGCGCCGCCCCGCCGCTGGGCGATGCGGTCGACTGTTATCATCCCGACGACCGGGCGATGGTCCGCTCGCGGATCGCGCAGACGTTCGCGGGCGAGGGGCCGTTCGCGTTCGAGGCGCGGCTGCACCGCAACGACGGCGCGCTGCGCTGGGTATCGACACGTGGACAGGCGGAACAGGGGCCGGACGGCACGACCGTCGGGCTGTTCGGCGTGTTCCAGGACATTACCGAACAGGTCACGGCGATGGCCGAACTGCGTGCCGCGCGCGAAGCGGCCGAACGCGCGCTGGCGGCGCGCGCCACCTTCGTCGCGACGATCAGCCACGAGATCCGCACCCCGCTGACCGCGATCCTCGCCGCCGCGCAGTTGCTGCGCGACACGCCCGAGCGGGTCGAACGGATGCGGCATCTCGACTCGCTCGAACAGGCCGGACGGACGCTGTCGCATATCGTCGACGACGTGCTGACCTTTTCCAAGCTGGAGGCAGGGCAGGGCGAGGCGGAGGCGATCGCGTTCGAGCCCGACGCGCTGATCGCCGGCATCGCCGGCATGTTCGCGACCGACGCGGCGGCGCATGGCATCGCGCTGGAGGCCGATATTGCCCCCGGCCGGGTGATCGGCGATCCGGCGCGGTTGCAGCGGGTGCTGACCAACCTCGTCGGCAATGCGATCAAGTTCACCCGTGCCGGATCGGTCCGCATCACCGCGACCGCGAGCGGTGGCGATCTATGGTGTTTCGATGTCGCCGACACCGGCGTCGGCATCCGCGACGACCGGCTGGAGGCGATCTTCGAGCCGTTCGTGCAGGCCGACGCATCGACCACGCGCAGCTATGGCGGCACGGGCCTGGGCCTCAGCATCAGCCGGATGCTGGTCGAATCGATGGGCGGTGCGATCGGCGTCGACAGCCGCGCGGGCGAGGGATCGCGCTTCTGGTTCACCCTTCCGCTGCCGGCCACCGTCGCCGCGACCAGCGAGATCGCCCCGCCGCCGCCCACCGCGCCGGTCCGCCCGCGCAGCATCCTCGTCGCCGAGGACAACGACACCAACCGTTATCTGATCGCCGAGATCGTCCGCCGGCTGGGCCACCATGTCGTCGCGGTCGAACATGGCGCGCGGGCGGTGGAATATGTCACCGACCGGGCGGGGCATCCGATCGATCTGGTGCTGATGGACGTGCAGATGCCAGTCATGGACGGGATCGCCGCGACCCGGGCGATCCGGGCATGGAGCGGCGCCGGCGCGCGCGTGCCGATCTTTGCGCTGACCGCCGATCTGTCGGCCGAACGCCGTGCCGAAGTCGTTGCGGCGGGCATGAACGGGGTCCTTGCCAAGCCGGTCGACATCGCGGCGTTGCGTCATGCGATCGCGGGCGTGACCGTGGAGCAGGACGAGGAACACGATACCGCACCGGACGTGGCGGCGATCGATCCCGGACGGGTCCGCGCGCTCGGCGAGACGCTGGGGCCGGCGGCGCGCGACACGCTGCTCGGCCTGCTGGTCGAGGATGCCCAGCGTATTCCGGGGCGTCTCCGCGCATTGGTCGGCGGCGGGCGGGGCGATCTCGCCCGGCGCGAGGCGCATGCCCTGCGCGGTGCGGCGGCGAGTGTCGGTGCGCAGGCGCTGGTGGCCGCGCTCCGCGTGGTGGAGGACGCGCGGGAGGATGCGCCGATCGATCCGGCATGGCTCGACACGATCGATCGCGCGGCGCAGGCGGTGGTCGCCGCCGCGCGCGCGGTGAGCGACCAGGCGTGATGCGGGACGGTCAGTCCTCGGCGTCGAATGCCTGAAGCGCCAGCACCGCCTGCGTCCGGTTGCTGACGCCCAGCTTGCGGAAGATCGCCGACAAGTGCGACTTCACCGTCGGTTCGGCGAGTTGCAGGTCATAGGCGATCTGCTTGTTCTGATGCCCGTTGGCGATCGCGCGGAGCACGCGCAGTTGCGCGATCGACAAGGTGCCCATCCGCTGCGCGAGGTCGGCGCGCCGGTCGTCGCTCGCGCCGATGTCGATTCCTGCGGGAATCCAGCGTTCGCCGGCGAGCAGGCTGCGGATCGCCGCCACCATCTCGTCGATCGGCGAGGATTTGGGGATGAAGCCGCTGGCGCCCAGCGCCACCGCCTGACGGATCACGCTCGGATCGTCCCGACCGGACACGATCGCGATCCGCGCGGCCGGCCGCACCGCGCGCAATACCGCCAGACCGGCGAACCCCTGAACATCGGGCAGCATCAGGTCGAGCAGGATCAGGTCGTGCGGACGGACGCGGGCGAAATCCTCCGCCTCGGCCAGCGTCGTCGCGCTGTCGATCGTCACCGCCGGATCGACGACCCGCGCCGCCATCGCCAGCGCGGTCGCACACATCGGATGGTCGTCGGCGACGAGGATTTGCGACATCGAGGGCCTCCATTCCGTTTCGGCACCGTAGCGATACCGCGAACCGGTTTGACAGGCCATATCACAAAGGCGGGTCAGTTGAAGGGCGAAGTGATTGAAGATGCGACCGTCTTGTCGCGGGACAGCACGACCGGGGCACCGGCGAAGTCGGTTTCGATCACCCGGTCGATCGACCGTTCGATCCCGCGGGTAAGGTCGGCCGGCACCTCGACGACGAAGCCGCGCGCGACCAGCCCATCGATCGCCCAGCGGACACAATAGTCGGCGGCGACTCCCACCACGATCGCGCGGTCGATACCCGCCGCGCGCAACCCGGCGAAGAAACCGTCGCGCGCCACCGCCACGGATGCCGGCTGTCGCAGGTCGTGGAGCGTCAGCCCCGGTTCGGCCCACATATCGAACACGCCTTTCTCCAGCCCGAGACAGGGAATGTCCGCCGCCACGACATCGGCCCCGACCAGATTGCGCCAGCCCGGCGTGCCATGGACGCAGTGGATCGGAAACAGCGTCGCCTCGGCACTGGTCGAATAGGTATCGGCGAAATGGGTGTCGAAGGTGAACACTACCGCCGCCGTATCCGCCGCCTGTCGCCGGCCGAGCCATGCGCGGATCGGCGCGGCCAGCCGGTCGGCACCGGGCACCGGCAAAGCCCCGTCCGCCAGCATGAAATCCGCCTGGGTATCCACCACCACGATCAGATCGCGCATCTTCCAGCTCCTGTCATCCGATACTGGACATATATGCTAGGAGGATATATGTAAAGTGCATGGAAGATATGGCATCCTCCCAAGCATATGACCCCGGGCGCTATGATCGCCCGTCGGTGACGGCCGATATTGTCGTGCTGGGAATCATGGATGGCCGTCCGGTCGTGCTGCTGACCCGGCGTCGGCAGTCGCCGTTCGCCGATCGATGGACGCTGCCCGGCGGGTTCGTCGGCATCGACGAGGCGCTGGAGGCGGCGGCCCGACGGGTGCTGGCGGAAAAGGGCGGGCTGGTCGGCCCGGTGCCCGAACAGGTCCATTGCTTCGGCGCGGTCGATCGCGATCCACGCATGCGGATCGTCAGCATCGCGCATCGCGTGTTGCTGACCCCGGCGGAGCTGGCCGGGCTGACGCTGGACGCGGGGCAGCGGCTGGCGACGATCGATGCGACCGGCGCGGTCCGCATCGATGGCGATGCGATTGCGCTCGGCTTCGATCATGCCGCGATCGTCGCGTTGACGCTCGACCGGTTGCGTGGCGGGATCGACGACGCTGCTTTCGCGCTGTTGCCCGATCGCTTCACGCTGCGCGATCTTCAGGGCGTGCAGGAAGCGGTGCTGGGCCGCGCGCTCAACAAGCCCGCCTTTCGCCGCCGGATGCTCGACAGCGGGCGGATCACGCCCACCGGCGACCGCGAGGCGGGAACCGCCTTTCGCCCCGCCGCCTTCTATACCCGCACCATAAAGGATTGATCGATGGTGATGACGGATATTGCCACCCGTGTCTGGAACCATGGCTGGCGGCTGGACCCGGTGGTGCGCAGCCTGCTCGATACCGATTTCTACAAGCTGCTGATGGTGCAGATGATCCGCGAGGTTCGCCCCGACGTACAGGCGACCTTCGCGGTGCTAAACCGGACAAAGGCGGTACGGCTGGCCGAGGTGATCGACGAGAGCGAATTGCGCGCCCAGCTCGACCATGCGCGGACGCTGCGCTTCTCGAAGCAGGAGCTGATCTGGCTGGCGGGCAACAGCTTCTATGGGGTCGAACGGATGTTCGCGCCGGGGTTCATCGACTGGCTGGCCGAATTTCGCCTGCCCGAATACGAGCTGTCGGTGCGCGACGGGCAATATGAGCTGCGTTTCGCGGGGCCGTGGGCGGCGACGTCGCTATGGGAAATCCCGGCGCTCACCATCCTCAACGAACTGCGTGCCCGCGCGGCGCTGGCCGATCACGGCCGCTTCGCGCTCGACGTCACCTATGCGCGGGCGAAGGCGCGATTGTGGGACAAGGTCGAGCGGCTGCGCGACCTGCCCGATCTGGTCCTGTCGGACTTCGGCACGCGGCGGCGGCACGGCTTTCTGTGGCAGCGCTGGTGCGTCGAGGCGTTGCAGGAGGGGCTGGGTGACCGCTTCATCGGCACGTCGAACGTGCTGCTGGCGATGCAGGCCGGGCTGGAGGCAGTCGGCACCAACGCGCATGAACTGCCGATGGTCGAGGCGGCGCTGGCCGACGACGATGCCGGCATCGCCGCCGCACCCTATCGCGTGCTCGAGGAGTGGCGGCGGCATTATGGCGGCAACCTGTTGATCGCGCTGCCTGATGCGTTCGGCACCACCGCGTTCCTGCGCGATGCGCCGGCGTGGCTGGCGCAGTGGACCGGCTTCCGCCCCGACAGCATGCCGCCGATCGAGGGCGGCGAACAGATCATCGCATGGTGGCACGCCCAGGGCGTCGATCCGCGCAGCAGGTTGCTGATCTTTTCCGACGGGATGGATGTCGACAGCATCACTGCGACCTACCACCACTTCCATGGCCGGGTGCGGATGAGCTTCGGCTGGGGCACCAACCTGACCAACGACTTTCGCGGCTGCGATCCGCTGGGCGCCGGCGGGCTGGAGCCGATCTCGCTGGTGTGCAAGGTCGTCGAGGCGAACGGACGCCACGCGGTCAAGCTGTCCGACAACCCGGCCAAGGCGACCGGCCGGCCGGAGGACATCGCCCGTTACCTGCGCATCTTCGGTGAAGGCGGGCGCGTGGCGCAGCCGGTCGCGGTGTAGCCGTCGCTACGCCGCGACCGTCGTGCTGCCACGCCGGGCAATGAGCGCGACGATCGCGGGCAGCACCAGCAGCGTCAGCGCGGTCGCGGTCATCAACCCGCCGATCACGACCGTGGCCAGCGGGCGCTGGACCTCCGCGCCGGTGCCGGTCGCCAGCGCCATCGGTACGAAGCCGAGGCTGGCGACCAGGGCGGTCATCAGCACCGGGCGGACCCGCTCCATCGCCCCGTCGATGATGGCGGTGGTGGCGTCCACACCGGTCGCCTGCCGCCGGCCGATCGCGCTCATCATGACGAGGCCGTTCAGCACCGCCACCCCCGACAGCGCGATAAAGCCGACCGCCGCGGTGATCGAGAAGGGGATACCGCGCAACAGCAGCGCGAAGACCCCGCCGGCCAGCGCCATCGGCACCGCGCTGAACACCACGGCGGCCCGCACCCAGCCACCGAGCGCCAGATACAGCAGCGCGAACACGCCCGCGAAGCACAGCGGCACGACGATCAGCAACCGGTTGCGCGCCGACCGCAGGTTTTCGAAGGTGCCGCCCCAGTCGATATACATGCCCGGCGGCAGCGCGAGCGCCGCCACCTTTGCCTGCGCCTCGCCGACGAACCCGCCGAGGTCGCGCCCGCGCACATTGGCCTGCACCACGACCATGCGCTTGCCGTTCTCACGGCTGATCTGGTTCAAGCCTTCGGTGTAGCGGAAGCGGGCGACCTGCGCCAACGGCACCGAATCGGTATGGCCGGTCGCGTCGGGCGGCAGCATCACCGGCACCGATCCGAGCGCCGTCACATCGTCGCGCGCCACGTCGGGCAGGCGGACGACGATGTCGAAGCTGCGGTCGCCTTCGTAGACGACGCCAGCCTCGCGACCCGACAGCGCGGCGGCGACGGTGTTCGCCACCGCATCGACCGACAGGCCATAGCGTGCCGCCGCCTGCCGATCGACCACCACGTCGAAGGTCGGCGCGCCGTCGGTCTGTTCGGCCTGCACGTCGGCGGCACCGGCGATGGTGCGCAGCGACGCGGCGATGCGTCCGGCGGTGGCCTGCATCGCCTCCAGATCGTCGCCGTACAGCTTGACCGCCACGTCGGATCGCACCCCGGCGATCAGTTCGTTGAAGCGCATCTGGATCGGCTGCTGGATTTCGGACCGGCTGCCGATCAGCGGCTTCATCTTCGCCTCGATCCGCGCGAGGATGTCGGCCTTGCTCGTCACCCCGGCGGGCCATTCGTCGCGGGGTTTGGGGATGACATAGGTGTCCGATGCGTTGGGCGGCATCGGATCGGTGCCGAGATCGGCGTTGCCGTTCTTGGAAAAGACCAGCGCGACTTCGGGCAGCGTCTTGATCGCATCCTCGATGCGGAGCTGCATCGCGGTCGACTGGTCGATCGAGGTGGAGGGAATGCGGAAGTTGGTGACGGTGATGTCGCGTTCGTCGAGCTGCGGCATGAACTCCTCGCCCAGCGCCCCGAACCCGACGATCGCCGCGACGAACACGCCGGCCCCGGTGGCGACGAAGGGCAGGGGCCGCGCCACCGCCCTGGCCAGCCACGGCGCATAGCGCGCCTTGAACCAGCGGATCGGCTTCACCTCGGTCTCGCTCACCCGCCCGGTCACGAGGATCGCGATCATCGCCGGCACGAAGGTGAGCGACAGCACCAGCGCCGAGGCGAGCGCCAGCATCAGCGTGACCGCCATCGGCGCAAAGGTTTTGCCCTCCACCCCCTGAAACGTCAGCAGCGGCAGGAACACGAGGAAGATGATCGCCTGCCCGAACACGGTCGGGCGGATCATCTCGCGCGCGGCCTCGCCGGTTTCCTCCAGCCGTTCCTCCTTGGTCAGCAGCCTGCCCAGATGTTCCTGCCGTTCCGCAAGGCGGCGCAGCGCGTTTTCCACCACGATCACCGCGCCATCGACGATCAGCCCGAAATCGAGCGCGCCCAGACTCATCAGATTGCCCGAAACGCCAAGCGCGTTCATGCCCGTGGCGGTCATCAGCATCGCGATCGGAATGACGGCGGCGGTGATGAGCGCGGCGCGGACGTTGCCGAGCAGCGCGAACAGCACGACGATGACGAGCAGCGCGCCCTCGACCAGATTCTTCTCGACCGTGGCGATGGTCGCGCGGACCAGCGACGCACGGTTGTAGACCGGCGTGGCGACGATGTCGGCGGGCAGGGTGCGGTTCACCTCGATCAGCCGGTCGGCGAGCGCGTCGGCGACGATGCGGCTGTTCTCGCCGGTCAGCATCAGCACGGTCGAGATGACCGCTTCGGCCCCCATCAGGCTGCCGGAGCCGGTGCGGACCCCGCCACCGATCACCACCTGCGCCACGTCGGCGACCCGCACCGGCGTGCCGCCACGGCTCGCGACGATCGCCGCTTCGATGTCGCCGATCGATTTCAGCCGGGCATCGGCGCGCACGAGGAAGCTTTCCCCGGCGCGCCGGACATAGTTGGAGCCGGTCGAGACATTGGCCCGCTCCAGCGCGTCGGCAAGGTCGGTGAGCGACAGGCCATAGGCGGTCAGCGCGCCGAGCTTGGGTTCGACGACATATTGCTTCACATAGCCGCCGTTGGAATCGACCCCCGCCACCCCGTCCACGCCGCGCATCTGCGGCCGGATGATCCAGTCCTGCACGGTGCGCAGATAGGCGGCCTTGGCGAGCGGGGTCGTCAGCCGCTCACCCTCGGGAGTCACATAGCTGCCGTCGCCCTGCCAGCCCGGCCGGCCCGGCGTCGCCTTCGCGCCCCGCCCGTCGGGATGGGCGAAGGCGACCGAATACATGAAGATTTCGCCCAGACCCGTCGCCAGCGGGCTGAGCCGTGGCTGGACCCCGGCGGGCAGGCTGCCCTGCGCCTGCGCCAGCCGTTCGGTCACTTGGGCACGGGCGAAATAGATGTCGGTCGAATCGGCGAAGACCGCCGTGACCTGACTGAAGCCATTGCGCGTGACCGATCGGGTCATCTCCAGTCCGGGGATTCCGGCCAGCGCGGTTTCGACCGGGAAGGTGATCTGCTTTTCCACGTCGGTGGGGCCGAGTGCGGGGACGAAGGTGCTGATCTGCACCTGCCGGTTCGTCACGTCGGGCACGGCGTCGATCGGCAGGCGGGCGATCTGCCACGCGCCGATCGCGATGACGATCAGCGTCAGGAACGCGACCGCCCAGCGTCCGCGCACCGATGCGGTCAGGATGCGCGCGATCAATGATGGTCCCCTTCGCTCTTGCCGAGTTCGGCCTTCAGCAAAAAGGCATTGGCGGCGGCGATGCGCGTGCCCGCCGCCAGACCGCGCAATATCTGGACCCGCTCGCCGCTCCGGGTGCCGACGATCACATCCTGCGCGCGAAAGCCGGTGGGGGTGGCGACGAACACGACGGTACGCTCGCCCAGCGTCTGCACCGCTTCGGCGGGAACGGTGACACCGCCGGCAACGGTGCCGCCACGGGTGAAAATGCGCGCCTGTACCAACTGGCCGGGCGACAGGGTGGAGGCCCCGGCCCCCGGATCGACCACGACGGTCGCGGCGCGGGTTTCGGGATCGACCACGCCGGTCGCCGATCGGACCGTGCCGGGCACGATCCGACCCGGATCGATGGTCAGTTCCACCCGGTCGCCGGGGTGGACGCGCGCGGCATCGGCCGGCGGCAGCGCGGCGGTGACGGTCAGGCGGGTGGCATCGGCGACGCGGAACAATTCGGTCGCGGCGGCGACATATTGGCCGAGTGTCGCGGGGGCGGCGGTAATCCGCCCGGCGATCGGGCTGACCAGCGCGACCGAACGACCGTCGCGCGCGACGCGCAACGCCCCGGCGGCCGCCCCCGCGCGCGCGGCATCGGCCCGCGCGACGGCGAGCGCGGCCTGCGCCGTTTCAAGGTCGGCGCGAGGCGACACCCCTTGCGACAACAGGCTGCGCTCGCGGGCCAGTTGCCGCTCGGCCAGCGTCACGCGCGCGGCGGCGCCGGCACGATCGGCGACGACCGAGGACGCGTCACGGCTTTCGATCAGCGCGATCGTCTCGCCACGCGCGACGGGATCGCCGACGCGCTTGAAGATGCGGGTGACGGTGCCATCGGCGCCGGCGGCCAGCACGGCCTGCGCATCGGGTGGCGAGGCGACGGTCGCGGCGGCGGAGAGGATCGCGTCGATCGACCCGGCGGCGGCGGCGACGACCGTGATCTGCGATGCGGCGATGCCGGCGGCGTCGATCGCGACGGTATCGGTCGGGGCCTCGTCATGCTCGGCCTCCGCCGGTGGCGCGGGGGCGGCGGTGGGCACCGGCGAGGTCAGGCGCGCGGCACCGAAGCCTGCGGCGGCGGCGAGGACGATGCCGATCGCGGCACCGGCGTAAAGGCGTTGCGAGGTCATTCGACGATTGCTCCGGTAAGGGCCTGGCCGTGCAGCCGGACCAGTGCTGCGCGCGCGTCGATCCGCGCGGCGGCGGCGTCGAGCGCGGTGCCGCGCACGACGCCCAGGTCGTGACGGGCGATCAGGACTTCGCTCAAGGGTGCCTTGCCCGATTCATAGGCGATCCGGGTCAGCCGATAGGTTTCGGTGGCGGTCGCGACCGATCGCACGGCGGCGGCGGCGCGCTGGTCGGCGGCGGCGACCTGTGTGGCGGCGGCGACGGCCATGGTGCGCGCCGCCTGTCGCTGGGCGTTCAGTTCGATTTCGGCAGCCGTGCGTTCGGCTTCGGCGGCGGCGATGTTGCCACGGTTGCGATCGAACAGGGTGAGCGGCAGCGAGATGCCGGCTACCAGCGCCGTCGCCCGGTCCGCTTCGAGACGGCGGATGCCGATCTGCGCGCTGACGTCGGGCAATGCGCGTTTGCGTTCGGCGGCGATGCGCGCGGTGGCGGCATCGCGTTCGGCCAGCGCGACGCGCATTTCCGGTGATGCCGGCGGCCCGACCGGTACGACCGGCGGCAGCGTGTCGAGCAGCGAGGCGGACAGCCCGGTATAGGGCGTTTCGGTGCCCGCCAACACCGCCAGTTGGGCAAGCGCGGTCTGATAGGCGGCGCGGGTGACGGCAAGGTCGGCGGTAAGCGCCGCCACTTCGCTGTCGGCGCGCAGTTCGCGCAGCCGCGCTTCCTTGCCCGCCGCCACCATCGCGCGGGCGACCTTCAGGTCGGTCGTCGCCTCCGCCACTTCTTCCTCGGCAAGATCGATCCGCCGTCCGGCGATCTCCGCCATCGCATAGGCGCGGGCAAGATCATGGGCATAGGCGACACGCCCGGCATGGGCGCGGGCGCGGGCGGCATCGACCCCGGCGATCCCCGCCGCGATCCGCGCGGCGCGCTTGCCACCCAGTTCGACGACATGGTTGAGCTGGATCGTCGTTTCGGCACGGGCGAAGCCGCCATAGGGGTCGGAGCCGCCGATATTCTCGACATAGCCGCTGATCGTCGGGTTGGGGCGGGCGCGTGCCTGGTCGGCAAGGCCCTGTGCGGCCTGGGTACGCGCGTCGAGCGCGGCGATGCGCGGCGCGGTGCCGCGCTCGGCGAGCAGTTGGGGGAAGGGCGGGGCGAGTTGCGCGGCGGCGGGCGGTGCCGCCGCAAGCACTGCGGCCAGCGCGAGCACGCGCCGCCAGCAAGGGGAAACGGACATGAAACATCCTGCACGACAGAGTGAGCGTCGGAGGCGTGTTCAAGGAACACGCGCGGACGTTCAGGCGCGCGGGGGACGAATCGGCGAAAGGGGCGCGAGGCCGGGCGGCAGCGTCGCGATCACACGCAGCCACGGCTGGCGCGGTTCGGCGACCAGCGGCAGGGCGAGGGTGGCGCGGGGCACCGCCATGCCGTGCCCGATCGCATGGGCGGCGACATGGACCATCGTCGCGGCGTCATCGGCGGGCGGCGTGCCGCGCTCCAGCGCCACGGTGGCGACCGGGCGGTCGTCGTGGAGGTCGGCCGCGTGCCAGGTCGCGACTGATACGATCGCGCACAGCGCCAGCAACGCCGGCACGGCGGCAAACAGCCAGGAGCGGAGCAGCGCGAGCGTCACGATACGCAGCTTTATAGCGCGCGGGGCCGGGCGGCAAATCAATATCCCGCGCTCCGGCCGATCCCGGCGTCCTTGCCGCCCGGTACGATGAACGGCGCGGTCGTCGGGGCAGCATGGCGTCGCAATGTCGTCCCCCTTGTCGTTCGCCCAGAGCATAGCGGACGAGTAGCGGGGGAATTGCCAAACTGGCGGGCCGGACACCGCCCCTATGCGCTATCGCCGTCCGGTGCGGCAGGATGTGCCGCACGATGCTGCCCCGCTACGCGGGTCAGAACCATGCGCGGACCCCGGCGACGACCGCCACCCCCCCGCTGTCGCCTCCGGCTTCGCGGGCGAAACGACGGGTGTCGCCGAAGCGGCGTTCCCATTGGACGCCGACATAGGGGGCGAATTCGCGCGCGATTTCGTAACGCAAGCGCAGACCCAGCTCGGCCCCGGTCAGCCCCGTGCCGGTGCCGGTCGCGCGGATGTCCTGCGCCGACAGGTTCAGTTCGACGCGCGGCTGGAGGATCAGCCGCTGGGTCAGCCGCTGGTCGTAATAGCCTTCGACTCGGGCCAGCAACTCGCCGCGCGTCGAGAGAAAGGCGGCGGCGTCGATCTCGAACCAATAGGGCGCGAGTCCCTCGATCCCCACCACCCCGAAGGTGCGGGTCGGGGTCGGGCGGATGTCGTGGCGGATGCCGGCCTGCAGGTTGAAATACGGACCGATCGCCCGTGAATACAGTGCCTGCACCTCGGCCGTTTCGACCCGGTCGTCGCCCTCGCCTTCGGACTTGACGACCAGTCGGTGGAGATCGCCGCCCCACCAGCCTTCGCCCTCCCAGCGATAGCCGCCACCGGAGCGAACTTCGGCGAGGTCGACCAGCAATTGCGTGAACCGCTGTCCGCCGCCCTCGTCCACCATCATCCGGTCGCGCGCGCGCGCCATCGCGGCCGTCCCCCAGAGCGCATCGGCGGCGTGCGGCATCGGCACCGGCGGGGCGGGGGCATCGCCGGGCGGCAGGTCGGTGCCGATCGCGACCACTGGCGTCGCGGGCATGGCATGCCCGGCGTGCGCATCGGCGGCCGGCATGTCGGGCATGTCGGACATATCGTGACCGGCATGCGGATCGGCCGCCTGCGCGGGCGGCATGACATGACCCACATGGGGGTCGGTGCCCGCTGCGGCGGGTTCGGCCGGACGGGCCTGCGCGGCGGGTTTCGTCCGCACCTTCGCCTTGGCCGGCGGGGCGGCGGGCATCGTCATGCCGGGCATGGTGTGGCCGCTGTGGTCCTGCGCGGCGGCGGGCAGGGCGAAGACGCTGGCCAGCAGCGCGGCGATCGTGCCGTTCATGCCGCCGCTCCCGCCGGACGGACGGTGACGACCCGCATCATTCCCGCCAGCATGTGATAGAGCATATGGCAATGGAACGCCCAGTCGCCGGGCGCATCGGCGGTCAGATCGAAGCTGACGATGCCACCGGGCTGCACCAGCACGGTATGCTTGCGCGGGGCATGATCGCCCTGACCGGTCACGAGGTCGAAGAAATGACCGTGCAGGTGGATCGGGTGGCCCATCATCGTGTCGTTGACCAGTTTCACCCGCACCCGCTCGCCCAACGTAAAGGCGAAGGGTTCGTGGGTGTCGACCATGCGCTTGCCGTCGAACCCCCACATGAACCGCTCCATATTGCCGGTCAGGTGGATTTCCAGTTCGCGTCCCGGGGCACGCACGTCGGGGTTCGGTTCCAGCGCGCGGAGCAGGCGATAGGTCAGCACGCGGTGGCCGACGTCGCCAAGCCCCTGTCCCGGATAGCCGGTCCGGTCGACCGGCATCGGCGACAGCGTCTGCACGCCCGGCGTCTTCGCGACCTGTGGCGCCACGTCGAAGTCGCGCATCTTCATCGCGCCATGATCCATCCCGGCCATCGGGTCCGACGGGTCGGCGGCGGCATGCCCCATCGCCGCATGGTCCATTCCGGCCTTGCCCGTGGCAGCCAGCGCGGTCGCAGCAGCCGTCGCGATCGCCGCGCCCGGCGTCGCCAGCCGCCGCGATGCGTTCTGTTCGGCGCTCGGGTCGGGCGGGCCGGTGGGGGCTTCGTCCATCGCCATGCCGCCCATTCCCATGTCGGTCATGTCGGCCAGCGGGCGCGGGCGCAGCGGCGGCACCGGCGCGGTTATGCCGATACGCGGCGCCAGCGTCGCGCGCGCCATGCCCGACCGGTCGATGCTCTCGGCCACCAGCGTATAGGCGCGGGCTTCGGCGGGCGTGACGACCGCGTCATAGGTTTCGGCGACACCGATCTGGAATTCGTCGACCTCGACCGGCTCGACGTTCAGCCCGTCGGCCTGCACGATCGTCAGCGGCAGTCCGGGAATGCGCACGTTGAAGGTCGTCATCGCCGATGCGTTGACGATCCGCAGCCGCACCCGCTCCCCTGCCACGAACAGCCCGGTCCAGTTGTCGCGTGGCCCCCGCCCGTTCACCAGATAAGTATAGGTCGCTCCGGTCGCGTCGGCGATGTCGGCCGGGTCCATCCGCATCGCGCCCCAGGCGCGGCGGTCCTTGGCGCGCTGGTCGGCGCCGCTCAACAGCCCGCCCAGCGTCTGCCGCTGGAAGTTGTAATAGCCCGGTTGCAGCTTCATCCGGCGAAAGATCGTGGCGGCATCCGACCGGCTATGGTCGGACAGCACGATCACATGCTCGCGGTCATAGGCTACGGGATCGCGGTCGGCGGGGTCGATGACGATCGGGCCGTACAGCCCTTCCTGTTCCTGCCCGCCCGAATGGCTGTGATACCAATAGCTGCCGTTCTGGCGCACCGGAAAGTCGTAGTCGAAATGACCGCCCGGCGCGATGCCGGGAAACGAGATGCCGGGCACGCCGTCATGCTGGAACGGCACGAGCAACCCGTGCCAATGGACCGAACTGTCGACGTCGAGCGTGTTGACCACGCGGATGCGCGCGCGCTGCCCTTCGCGCAGGCGGACGAGCGGGGCGGGCGACGTGCCGTTGATGCCGACCCCGCGCGTCGTCACCCCGTCGACCGTGCGGGTCAGCCGCGCGATGCGCAGTTCGATCGATTCGCCCGATACGGTCGGGAGCAGGCCGGCCCCTTGCGCCCATGCCGGGGTCCAGCGTTCCAGCGCCAGCGCGCCGCCCGCCATCGTGGCGCCGCGCAGCAGCGTGCGCCGGTCGATCGTCGTCATGCCCATATCCTTTTGCCAACGCGATCCGCGCCGTCCGTCCCTGTGATACGCAGCCGCCGGACGCATCCCTCATCCCGGCCCGTCATTCGGGCAGCATCTCGCCCAATCGCAGCCGCGCGCGACGCAGCCGGGTTTCGACCGCCTTGGCACTGACGCCGAGGATCGCCGCCGCCTCGCCATGGCTCGCCCCCTCGATCGCACACAGCACCAGCGGTTCGCGCAGCGTGGCGGGCAGATCGGCGATCGCCGCGCGCAGCCGGGTCAACCGGTCGCGGTCCGCAATGGCGATGTCCTGCCCCGGCGCGCCGTCGCCGAGCGTGTCGGCGACCTCCTCGATCGGGCGCGCGCGCCACAGCCAGCGGCGCACCGTCCGCCGCCGGCTCCAGTCACGGCACTTGTTGAGCGCGATCGTCGCCAGCCACCCGGCCATCGGCCGGGCCGGATCGTAGCGGCCGAGCGCGCGATGCGCCGACAGGAACGTCTCCTGCACCAGATCGAGCGCCTCGTCCGCGTCGGCGACGTTGTTCAGGATCAGTCGATAGACCCGCGCGCGGTGCCGGGCGAACAGCGCGGCGAACGCCATCTCGTGCCCGCTGCGCGCCAGTACCGCCAGATCGGCGTCCGACACCGCCGCCAGCGCATCGCTCACCGCTGGCCGGCGGTCAGCGCCCGCGCCACGGCGCGGTCGAACACCGGGGCCTGATCGGGGCGCAGCAGCGCGCGCATCGCGAAGACATGCGCCAGCGTTTCCTTTTGCAGCGTGCCCATCGTGTGGTGGCAGGCATCGACCGCCGCCGTCACGCGCGGTCCCGCCGCATGTTCGGCGGCCATCGCCGTGGCGAGGCGTGCGTTGTCGGCGCGCATCCGTGCCTCCAGCGCCGCGCGCCGTATGGCGAAGCGTGCCTCCAGCGTGTCGATCGCGCCACGCTGCGCCGGGGTCAGCGTCAGTCCGTCGTGCAGCAGCGCGTGCAGTTCGCCACCGTCGTGATGCGGCGGCGTGGTCAGCATCCGCCCGGCAACCACCCCGGCGAGCGCCGCGACGAAGGCGACCAGCGCGACCAGCAGCGTCCAGCGCGTGCGGCTCATCGCCCGGCCAGCAAGGTGGAGGGGGCCAGCGCCATGTCGATGCCCAGCGGTGCCGCCGCTGCCGGGCTGCCCGTCGGCCCCGCCGCGCCCAGTCCAAGAAGGACCGCGCCGACCGCCGCGCCGCACGCCATCGATAATCCCGTCCCCCGCGCCGCGCGATCGGCCGCGACCCGCGACAACAGCACCCCCTCCAGCCGCGCCAGCGCGGGCGGTTCGTCAGTGTCGCCCAGCAGGGCCAGCGATCGGTCGAGGTCGGTCGGCATCGGGCATCTCTACATCGGTAACGGGCCTATCCAATACGCACGCCCCGCCGCTTTCCCTCAAGCCCGAAAATCATTTCGTCCGGGCGAGGGACGGTGTCGCCCGCTGCGTATCGCTTGGCATGGGGCCGGACAGTCCGGCCCTGCTTCCTGTCTGACGAAGGATCGCAATGCGCCATCTGATCGCTCTTGCCGTGCCCGCCCTGCTCGCTGCCGCACCGGCGCTGGCCCATCCGAAGCTGCTTGCCGCCACCCCTGCCGCCGAGGCGACGGTGCCCGCGACCAAGGTGGTGCAGCTTGGCTTTTCCGAACCGCTCGTCGCCGCCTTTTCCGGCATCACGATCGAGATGACCGACATGCCCGGCATGAAGATGAAATCGCCGATGCGGATGCCGTTGCAGACCAGCGTCGCCGCCGATGGCAAGACGCTGGTGGCGACGCTGGCCCGGCCGCTGCCGCGTGGCAGCTACCGGCTCGACTGGCATGTCGTGTCGGGCGATACCCACCGTGTCAACGGCAGCTACGCCTTCAAGGTCAAGTGATGGACCTGCCCGGCATCGCGCTGCGCTTCGCACTGTTCGTCGACCTGCTGCTGCTGGTCGGGATCGCGGGCTATGCCGGGTGGCGCCATCCTGTCGCGCGGCTGCCGTGGATCGTCGCGATGCTGGCGATCGTCGGCATGCTGCTGTCGGTCGCCGGACTGGTCGTGCTGGCGGCGGGCATGGCGGGCACCGGAATCGGTGACGTCGACCGCGCGACGCTGGAGATGGTGGTGACGGCGACGGCGGTCGGCCGGTCATGGGTCGTGCGGATCGTCGCGCTGTGCGTGGCGGTGGCGCTCGCTGCCCGTCCGCGCCTTGCCGCGCTTGCCGGCGCGGTGGCGCTCGCGACGCTGGCGTGGAGCGGGCATGGCGCGATGGATGAGGGGGTGATCGGCCGGGTGCATCTCGTCGCCGATATTGTCCACCTGCTCGCCGCCGCATTGTGGATCGGCGTGCTGGCGCTACTGTGCGCGCTGCTCGTCCGCGTGCCCGACCCGTCGCGCCTCGCCCGCACCCACCGGCTGGCGTCGGGGTTCGCGGGGCTGGGCACGGTGCTGGTCGTGGCGATCGTCGCGAGCGGGATCGTCAACGCCTGGCTGCTCGTCGGCGGCTTTGGCGGACTGACCGGTACGCTTTATGGCCGGTTGCTGCTCGTCAAGCTGATGCTGTTCGCCGCGATGTTGTGCCTCGCCGCCCTTAACCGGTTCCGGCTGACCCCGGCGCTCGCCCTGCCGACCGGTGATCCGGCATCGGCGTGGCGCGGGTTGCGGGCGAGCGTCGCGGTGGAAACCGGCTGCGGTATCGCCATCCTCGCGCTGGTCGCGTGGCTCGGCACGCTCGCGCCGCCGGTTGCCGGGCTGTAGCCCGCGCGCCCTGGCTGCTATTTCCGCTTCTTCGCCGTGGTCGCGGTGAAGTCGGGATCCTTGTTGGCGACCCAGTCGACGAACTTGCGCACGTCGGGATGCGCCAGCAGCATCGCGACATCGGTGCCGTGGCGTTGCAATTCCGAATTGGTGAAATTGGCCATCAGCGTCTGCTGGCAGATCGGGTGCATCGGCACGACGTCGCGCCCGCCCCGGCTCTTGGGCACGGGATGGTGCCAGACGATTGTCTTGCCGGTCGGCCGGCCGCACAGCCAGCACGCGACCGGGGGCGGCGCCTCGTCCTCGTTCTCCGCTTCTGCTGGATAGGGACCATGTTTGGGGTGTTTGCGGGCCATGCCTTGAAATTATCCACCTGAAGTCGTGCCGTACCGCGGTCGGTCCGCGTCAGCCCTGATAGCGCAATGTGTTCGCGAACCCGTCGTTCGCCTTGGTCATCTTCGCGATCTTGCGCAGGGTCGCGCGCACGTTCCGGTCGAACCGGCGATCGTCGTAGATGCCGGTGGTGCGATATTCCTCCTGCGCGAGCAGCGCCTTCACCTGCGCGGCGAACGCCGTCCGGTCATCGGCATGGTCTCTGGTCCGCAGCGCCCGACAGGCCCATTCCTCGCCCGCCGCCTTGTCATAGTCGTCCTGCGCCGTATAGCCGCGCCGGTCCGCCGCCGCCTGATCGAGCCGGGCGGCATCGATCCGCCGGTCGAGCCAGGTGCGGACGAGATCGGCATCCCATGGTTTCGACGTGTCGTTCATCCGCTTTCCTACTCTGACAGCCGGCCTCTTACCCGAAAGGCGCTGGTGGGACAGCCTGTCGAGGCGCCCGAATGTCGTTTCGATCGTTGTGCGACGCAAAGGAGATCGTTGCCATGTCCCGACATCCCGACGCGACCGTCATTCAAGGCGCTGCCGCTCTGTCGAAGGGCGGGCTGTCGCCGCTGCTGGCGCTGGGCGCGGTCGGCCTCGTGCTGGGGGCGAGTGCGGTCGTCGGGCGGCGGAATGCCCCCGATCCGTCGCATCCCCGCATCCGCCGCTGGTATCGCCGGCTCGACAAGCCCGGTTTCACCCCGCCCGACGCGGTGTTCGGGGCGGTGTGGCCGGTACTCGAAACCGGCCTTGCCGTCGGCGGCTACCGGTTGCTGCGCGAGCCGTCGAGCGCGGCGCGCAACACCGCCGTCGCCCTGTGGCTGCTGAACACCGCGATGGTCGGCGGCTGGACACAGTTGTTCTTTCGCGAGAAGCGGCTGGGAGCGAGTGCGGCGACGTCGGGGGCGATGGTCGCCTCCGGAGCCGCCTATGTCGCCGCCGCCGCGCGGGTCGACCGGCCGGCGGCGGCGACCGGCGTGCCATTCGTCGCATGGCTCGGCTTCGCGACGCTATTGGCGACGCGGATCTGGGGTGATAATCCGGGGGAGAGGCGATGAGCCGCGTCACCGTGTGGCACGACGGCAATTGCCCGCTGTGCCGGCGCGAGATCGCGCTGATGCGGCGGCTCGACCGGCGCGGGCGGATCGAGTTCGTCGATGCGACCGGCCCGGCGGACTGCCCGGTCGACCGTGCCGAGCTGCTTGCCCGGTTCCATGCGCGCGAGGATGGGCGGATGCTTTCCGGCGCGGCGGCGTTCGCGGCGATGTGGCGCGCGATCCCGCTGCTGCGGCCGTTGGGGCTGCTGGCGCGCTATCGGCCGGTTCTGGCCGCGCTGGAATATGGCTATCGCCGGTTCCTGATCGTGCGCCCGCGCCTGCAACGCTGGCTCGGGCGACGGGAGGCAAGCGTATGAGGCCGCGTCCTGATGCGCCCGCGCCGGGACAGGAGAGCGTCTGGGACTATCCGCGTCCCGCGATCGCGCAAGCCAGCGACCGGCATGTCCGCATCGTCCATGCCGGTATCGTCGTCGCCGATACCGTCGCGGCCGTCCGCACGCTGGAAACGAGCCATCCGCCGAGCTGGTACATCCCGCCCGACGCGATTGCGCCAGGCCTGCTCCGCCCGTCGACACGGCGATCGTTCTGCGAATGGAAGGGGGAGGCGCGCTACTGGCATGTCGAGGTCGGCGGGCAGCGGTTCAACGACGTCGGCTGGAGCTATCCAAACCCGACGCCGGCCTTCGCCATGCTGCGCGATCATGTCGCCTTCTACGCCGCGCCGTTCGATGCCTGCACCATCGATGGCGAGCGGGTCCGGCCCCAGCCCGGCGGCTTCTATGGCGGCTGGATCACCGACGACCTTGCCGGACCATTCAAGGGCATTCCCGGCAGCATGGGATGGTGAGCGTGCCGCTGCCGCCCGGGCTTGCCGACTGGCGTGAGGCACCGCGTGTCCGCGAGGCCAACGACCGGCCGATCGCGACCGGCGCGCGCTATGTCCTGTGTTGGCTGCAACAGGCGTTGCGCGCCACCGACAATCCGGTGATCGATGCCGCCGTCCGACTGGGTAATGCGCTTGGGCTGCCGGTGTTGGTCTATCATGGTGTGCGCGAGGATTATCCCTATGCGTCGGACCGGTTGCACCAGTTCATCTTGGGGGCGAGCCGCGATCTTGCCGCCGGGTGCGAGGCGCGTGGGCTGGCCTGCGTCCGCCATGTCGATCGCTCAGGGCACCGCGAGAAGGGACTGGTCTATCGCCTTGCCGCCGATGCCGCCGCGCTGGTGATGGAGGATCAGCCGACCTTCGTCGCGCGCTGGCAGGGCGAGCGGGTGGCAGGGCGGGTCGCGATCCCGGCCTATGCGGTCAACGCCGCCTGTCTGGTGCCCCCGGCGGTGCTGGGCGAGGGCATCGGCGGTCGTTCGGGCTTTCTGCGGCGTCACGAACCCGAACGGGCGGCATGGCTGGAGGCGGTGGACGAGCCGGCCGAGGTGGCGGCCTATGCCGGAGCGCTGCCGTTCGTGCCCGATGTGCTGGACGACGATCTCGACATGCTGATAGCCGGTCTGGACATCGACCACAGCCTGCCCGCCAGCGCTGCGTTTCCCGCCGGCCGGGCGGCGGCCGGGGACCGGCTGCAACGGCTGGTCGACAAGGTACTGCCGGGCTATGCCGTGACCCGCAACGACGCGACCCGGCGCGAGGGGGCGAGCGGCCTGTCGCCCTATCTCCACTTCGGGGTGCTGGGACCGCGCGAGGTGATGCGCGCGGTCGATGCGGCGGCGGCGGGGGCGAAGCACAAGACCAAGTTCGCCGACGAACTGCTCGGATGGCGCGAGTGGTTCCACTATCAGGCGCGTGGCCTTGCGGCGCCCGAGTGCTACGACCGGGTCGCCGGCTGGGCGCGGGCGACGCTGGCCGAGCATGAAGGCGATCCCCGGCCCGAGATCGAAACCCTTGCGGCGATGCTACGCGGAGAGACGCGCGACGAGACGTGGAACGCCTGCCAGCGGCAGTTCCTGCGGTTTGGATGGATGCACAACAACCT
Organism: Sphingomonas sp. Leaf4; assembly: GCF_920939515.1. Taxonomy (NCBI): domain Bacteria; kingdom Pseudomonadati; phylum Pseudomonadota; class Alphaproteobacteria; order Sphingomonadales; family Sphingomonadaceae; genus Sphingomonas; species Sphingomonas sp. Leaf4. Next base: position 156,413 of record NZ_CAKLBB010000002.1, read on the forward strand.
GCGGATGTACTGGGCCAAGCGGATCATCGCGATGACCCCCGACCCCGCAACCGCATGGGCGACGGCGTGCTACCTCAACGACCGGCTGAGCCTCGATGGGCGCGATCCGTCGACCTATGGCAATATCGCCGCGATGTTCGGCGGCGCGCCGGGCGACAGCGAGCGACCGATTTATGGCCGGGTGGCGACGCGCGGCGACGGATCAACGCGCCGGCGCGATGGCGGCGACGCATGGATCGCCGCCGCCGCCGCGCGACCGGTGCCGCCGGTGTCCGTGCCAACGGAACTGCCAGCCGACCGGTATCTCAGGCGCGGATATACCTGAAATACCAGACTTCATGCCCCTGCCGGCGGGCCTTGCGTTCGTAGCGGGTTTCCGGCCAGTCGGCGGGGCGGGTGAGGAAGTCGGCGGCGGTCGCGGCCTGCCATGCGAAGTCGCGGCGCTGGTCCATCACCATCATCGCCCAGCGGCAATAGGTCGGATCGTCGGTGCCCAGACGGAATTCGCCGCCGGGGCGCAGCTTGCGCGCGATCAGGTCCATCGGGCCATGGTTCATCATCCGCCGCTTGGCATGGCGCGCCTTGGGCCATGGATCGGGGTGGAGCAGATAGACCCGGTCGAGCGAGGCGTCGGCGAAACGTTCGATCACCTCCAGCGCGTCGCCCATGTGCAGCCGGACGTTGGCGAGATTATCGTCGCGGATGTGGTTGAGCGCACCGACCACGCCGTTCAGGAACGGTTCGCAGCCGATGAAGCCGTGGGTCGGGCGCATCGCCGCCTGTCCGGCGAGATGCTCGCCCGCGCCGAAGCCGATCTCGATTTCGAGCGGGCGGTTGTCGCCGAACAGCGTGGCGGCGTCCAGCGGCCCGGTGTCGGGGACGGAAACGCGGGGCAGCAGCTCCTCGACCAGCGCGGCCTGGCCGGTGCGCAGCTTGTGCCCCTGACGACGGCCATAGAGGCGGCGGATGGTGGTGGGATCGTTCATGGGGCGCGGACGTAGGCGGGGTCCGGCCAAACGGCAACACTTTGCCACGGACCCATGGCCGTTGTGAGGGGTTCGATTGCCCGAGAGGAACATGGTCGTGGGCAGGAAGCAGCAGGCAAAGGACCAGGCGAAAGCGCTGGTCGATGCCGATACCGAGGCGGGACAGGCGGTGGCGCGCGAGCTGTCCGACCATCCGGTGGTAAAGGTCGCCGGCTGGCTGAGCGAGGTGGCCGATCAGCCGCCGACCGTCGCGATCAACCTGTGCGTCATCGCCACCGGGCTGGTGTCGGGCAATGGCCGGCTGACGCGGACCGGTGCGCGGATGCTGGCGGCGCATGGGCTGGCGACGGCGGTGAAGGCCGTGATGAAGCACAATATCGACCGGGCACGGCCGTATCTGTTCGCCAGCCGCGAGGCGCATCGACCGACGCCGGGCGAGCGCGACGAGGGGCCGCATAATTCCTTTCCCTCGGGCCATACCGCCGGCGCGGTCGCGGTCGCGCGGGCGGTGGCGCGCGAATATCCGCAGGCTGCCGGTCCCGCCTATGCCGGGGCGGGGGCGATCGCCGCGATCCAGATTCCGCGGGGCAAGCATTTCCCGATCGACGTCGTGGTCGGCGCGGTGATCGGCTGGGCGGCGGAGGCGGTTGTGGCGCGCGCCGTGGCGACGCTGCTTGCAGCCGAACAGGGCGCGCGCGGCCAGCGGGGCGGGTAGCACCGTCCGGCGACGCGGCGGGCATCGACCCGCCCCCAAGGGCGGATCGACATTCAACGAAATGGCTTCCCAATCTGCTCCCCTCCCTGGAAGGGAGGGGTTGGGGGTGGGTAGGCCGGTTGTGGAGCGCTTATGTTTCCTCTCGGGCCAACCCACCCCCAGCCCAGTTTTGGGTGAACAGTGCCCCGCACTGTTCAGGTCATGCCGGGGGCATGACCGACCCGAAACTCTTGTCAGGGAGGGGAGGCGCCTGAGGCACCGTCCGGCTGAATGTCGATCGGTCCTAGTTCCGGTGGTCCAATTTCGCCCAAAGTTTACAAAGTTTACACTAATGGCGCGTTTGTTGCGAACGTATCGCAACAGTGGCGATCGGTGATCGTGGAGTCATCTTCGCGTGGTCAAGGAGCGGCCGGTACGCTACCCGGCCGCCGCACTGTAGGACAGCGCCGCTACTTGCCCGACCCCACCATGGCAGAATTGACATCGACCTGCCGCTTCTTGCCCCAGGTCGAGGTGCGCGACAGGGCGGGGCCTTCGAGCGCGGCGATCACCTGATCGGGGCGGGGGAGCGCGGTCATCGGCGGGTAGCTGGTCGTCGCCCCCAGATCGTCGAGCGATACCGACCAGCGTGGCGGAGCCTTTTCGTCGAGCAGCACGCCCATCGCGTCGGGTGCGACGCTGGCCCCGCGTCCCGAATCGGTGAACGCCAGCAGATAGGCGTCGGTCGCGGCATTGGCGCGGTAGACGCCGCCGACGCGCGCCGGGGCCGGATCGCGGCACCACAGCACCGACGTGGCGGCGGGTTCGGGCGTCGCCTTGGCCAGCAGCGAGGCGAACAGGCCGCCGGTGATCGCCGCCGACGTCAGCGCCTGTTCGTCGCGGACCGGCTGCGCGGTGGTGGGGAAGGTGAGCGGCGTGGCGCAATCGGCGATCGGCTGCGCGGCCGGGCCGGTCGCGACATTCTTCGGCCAGTCGAGCGCCGCCAGCACGGCGGGCATCCGCGCGGCGACACCCGCGCCGTCGAGGGTGGACGAGCTGTAGCGCACCTTCACCAGCCATTCGCCGAGCGGCAGCAGCGCCAGCGCCGTGCCGCGATAGGGCGGCTTGGTGATGCTCCATGCGCCGATCAGGCCGCTGGGCGTGGTCTGTCCCGGCGGAGTGAAGGCGGCGGGGGCCATCGCCGGGGTGACGGTGCCGAACAGGTCGGTGCGCGTCTCGACCGAATGGCGGGCGCGATCGAACCACACCGGCACCGCGCCGCTGACCTGCCGATAGACATAGACGGTAATCATGTCGTTGCCCCGTTCGTAGCGGGCATAGACGTCGAGTTCATCCGCGCCGAGCGCCTCGACGCTGGTGCGGGGGATGCCGTCGAGGACGGTGGGAACGGCGAGGCGGCTGTGGCGGAAGCGATAGGGCTTGGTCGCCGAGGTGCGGATGACGGTCTTGCCCATCTGCTGCGCGGTCGCCGGCATTGTCGCGGCGATCATCGCGCCCAGTGCGGCCGTGAGCAGGCCCGTCGTCGTTCGCATCGCATTCCCCCCTTGGTGCGCCGTTTGGCCGGGCGCTGTCGGCACGTTTTGCGTGATTCGGTGTACCATGTCTGATCGACATTCATTTCCGTACCGTCACCCCGGACGTGTTCCGGGGGCTACGGTGCGGCAATCGGTGTGGTTCTAGTCTTGAGCGGCAGCGTGTGCGGCCGAGTGGACCCCGGAACAGGTCCGGGGTGACGAAGCGGATAGCGCGTTCGACCCGAAACGCCGGATCATGCGCCGCTTCGGGCGGAGTGCCGATCGGCATTTGTCGTTGATTCATCGTACCCAAAGCGTCGCCCCAGCGGAGGCTGGGGCCTCCCGCCGCTCCTGCTGTGTGCTGTCACGGGGAGATCCCAGCCTTCGCTGGGATGACGCTTGGTTCAAGGCGGATGGACCAACTACTAGCGGCGCGGCGTGGCCGGCATCGCGAACGGGCGGACCGGTTGCCCCGGGCGGAGCAGGAACGCACGCGCCGGGCCGGGGATCACGACGACCAGCGGCCGGCGATAGGCCTCCACCGCGAAGCTGTGCGTTTCGTTAGGCAGCGGCGCGGTGAGCGTCGAGGCGATGGCCAGCGCCTCACGGACGCCGGGCGGCGGGGGTGGCAGCGTCATGCAGCCTTTGGAAAAGGCGTAGGGGGTGCCGGGCGTGCCATCGACGGCGACCTCGACGCGGTAATGGCCACCGATGGGCATCTCGCCCGCCTTCATCTGCGGCGACAGGAAATAGACCGAGGTCGGGCCGGTCGCGGTCGGCGGCGGGACGACGACCGTGTTGAACGATGACCCGCACGGACCGATGCCGGCCGCGCCAATCGCCCTCGCCGCTGCGTTGCGCGCCGCGATCAGGCGCAGCCGGTCGGGCGACAGGATGGCCGCGTCGCCCGACAGCATCGTGGCATCGACCAGTTTGCCGCCGACCAGCCGCGCCGAATAGAGCGCGCGCGGTGGGTTCGAGCGGTCGTGGAAGACGACGGTCGGTTCGCTTGCCGGACCATCGACGATCCAGCCGCCGGCCTGATCGCGCCGCTGGCCAAGGCGGGGCATCACATCGTCGGTGCCGAGCCATGCCGCGCGGTCATAGGCCGCCATCAATCGTCCGCGCGCGACGATGCGGTCGAGTTCGGCCTGCTCGGCAGCAGTCGGTACGGGAGCGGGTACGGTTGTAGGTGTCGTCTGGGCAGCGGCGGGCAGCGTGGCACAGGCCGCGAGCAGAAGCAGGAAGCGTCGCATCAGGTTCCCCTCCGACGCGGCCCCCAATGCAAACGGGAGGTCCGCCGTCGCCGGCGAACCTCCCGCAAAAATGCCGTGCTGTCGAGACGGTTTACGCCGCCAGCGCCGCCTTCAGTTCGTCGACCAGGTCGGTCTTTTCCCACGGGAACAGGTCGCCTTCGGGCTTGCGGCCGAAATGGCCATAAGCGGCGGTGGCGCGATAGATCGGCTTGTTGAGGCCGAGCGCCATGCGGATGCCGCGCGGGGTCAGGCCGCCCAATTTCTCGATCTTGGCGATCGCGGTTTCGATCGCGGCGTCGTCGGCGGTGCCGGTGCCATGGGTGTCGACATAGAGCGACAGCGGCTTCGACACGCCGATCGCATAGGCAAGCTGGATCGTGCAGCGCTTGGCGAGGCCGGCGGCGACGATGTTCTTCGCCAGATAGCGGGTGATGTACGCCGCCGAGCGATCGACCTTGGTCGGGTCCTTGCCGCTGAACGCGCCGCCGCCGTGCGGAGCCGCGCCGCCGTAGGTGTCGACGATGATCTTGCGACCGGTGAGGCCGGCGTCGCCATCGGGGCCGCCGATCTCGAAGCTGCCGGTCGGGTTGATGTGATATTCGGTCGCGTCCGACAGCAGGTCGGCCGGGAGCACGTCGGCGATGACCGACTTCACATAGGCGTGGAGTTCGGCCTCCTTGTCGCCCTCGTCATAGCCCGGCGCATGCTGCGTCGACACGACGATCGCGGTGGCGGCGACCGGTTTGCCGTTTTCGAAGCGCAGCGTGACCTGGCTCTTGGCGTCGGGTTCGAGGAACGGCGCGGTGCGCGCGTGACGGTCGGCCGCCATCTTCGCGAGGATCTTGTGGCTGTAGTCGAGCGTGGCCGGCATCAGGTCGGGCGTCTCGTCGCAGGCGAAGCCGAACATGATGCCCTGGTCGCCGGCGCCTTCGTCCTTGTTGCCCGAGGCGTCGACGCCCTGCGCGATATGCGCCGACTGCGCATGCAGGTTGTTTTCGAAGCGAAAGGTTTCCCAGTGGAAGCCCGACTGTTCATAGCCGATCTTCTTCACCGTCTCACGGACGGCGGCCTCGATCTCGGCCTGCGCGCCGTCGGCCCACTGGCCGTTCTCGAACACGCCCTTGCAGCGGATTTCCCCGGCCAGCACGACGAGCTGGGTGGTGGTCAGCGTTTCGCAGGCGATGCGCGCTTCGGGGTCTTTCGACAGGAACAGATCGACGATCGAATCGGAAATCTGGTCGGCGACCTTGTCGGGATGGCCTTCGGAAACCGATTCCGAGGTGAAGAGATAATTGGAACGCATGGACTTCCTCTGGTTAGAGCGAAAGCGCGCGGCCGTTGCCATGCCGCATATAAAGCTTTCCTTATGTCCATGGCCCTAGCGCGCGGCGCGGCGGATGGCAATCGCGAGGCCGCTAAGCAAAACTATCATCGCCAGCGCCAGCCAGTTGCCCAGCCGCGCGAACAGGGTCGGGGGGTGCGGGGCGGGGATCGGAACCTCGATCGCGTCGGCGCGGCGCATAGGGATGGTTGCAACCAGCGCGCCCGATGCGTCGATCACCGCCGAAATGCCGTTGGTGGTGGAGCGCAACACCGGCAACCCCTCCTCGACGGCGCGCAGCCGGGCCTGCGCCAGATGTTGCGGTGGCCCCCAACTGCCGTACCATGAATCGACGGACGGATTGACGATGAAGCGTGGCCGGTGCGTCGGGTCGACGACCTGCCCGGAAAAGATGATCTCGTAGCAGATCTGCATCCCCGCATCGCCGAAACCGGGAACCGCGATCGTCGCTGGGCCGGGGCCGGGGCGGAAATCGACATCCCCCATCACCAGTCGCGACAGGCCGAGCGGCTGGAGGATCGAGCGCAACGGCAGATATTCCCCGCCCGGCACCAGATGCGCCTTGTCGTACCGGCCGATGATGCGGGCATCGGCGGTGATGGCGAACACCGAATTGCCGGCCCCTTCGATCCGGCGCTGGCGATCGAAGAACAGGGCGGTTCCGCCGACCAACGCGACGTCGCGCGGCCCCAGCGTCTCGGCAATGCGCGTGCGCAGCAGGAACGGGGACTGCGGATACCATTCGGGGGGATAGCCATCCTCCAACGGCGGGTTGACCGCACCTTCCGGCCAGATCACCAGTCGGGGAACCGGTCCCGGCCGCCCTGACAGCGCGACCAGCGTATCGAATACCCGATCGTCATACCCCGGCTGATTCTGCTCCTCCTTGCCAGCATTGGGCTGGACCACGCGCACGCGCGGCGCGTCGGACGATATGGCCGGGGTGGTGGGGCGTTCCATCCATGCGAACCCGGCCATCAGCACGGCAAGCCCGACCAGCACGGCGTAGCGTACGCGCGACCGGGGCAGCAGGATCGCGGCGCTGGCGACGACGGTCAGCCCCGACAGCGCGTAGGTGCCGGTGAAGGCGGCAAGATGGCGCAGCGGGGTCGGGACCCAGATCGCGCCGACCGGGTTCCATGGATAGCCCGTCATTACCACCGCGCGACAATATTCGGTGACGATCCAGCCTGCGCCGGCGATCAGGACGAAGCCGAGGTCGGGGCGCTCGCCGCGCCGCCCCAGCCGCCATGCGAAGCCGCCCGCCAGCATCGGATAGATCGCGAGATAGAGCGCGAGGCCGACGACCGCAACATAGCCAAGCGCGGGGGGCATCCGGTCCTGAAAGTCGAAGGCGTGCTGGATCCAGTTGTTGCCGATGGTGAAATGGCCGACGCCGAACAGCCATGAGCGCCACAGCGCGGTCCTGAGGCTCGGCGCGCGGTGGACCAGCCACAGCCACAGCGCGAACGCGGCCAGCGTCACCGGCCACCATTCGAGCGGCGCGAAGCCAAAGGCCGAGGTCAGGCCGGCGAGGAGAGCGAGGAGCGCAGACACGCGCGGCATATCCGCCGTGGGGCGGGCGGGTGCAAGGGGGAGTTGTTCCCGGCCCTCGTCACCCCGGACTCGTTCCGGGGTCCACGGCTCCGTCGGCAATGTCGTTCGTCCCGTACCGTGCCGCCTGCCGCACGGTGGACCCCGGAACAGGTCCGGGGTGACGAACATGGGTTATTTTGGCCGCCGTCGCGCGGTATCAGTACCGGCATGACCGCCTATGCCTGGCTCGCCGTCGCGATCGTCGCCGAAGTGATCGCTACCTCGATGATGCGCTCGACGCAGGGATTCACCCGCCTCGTCCCCTCGATCGTAACCGTCGTCGGCTATGCCGTCGCCTTCTATTGCCTGTCGCTGGCGCTGCGCACGATGCCGACCGGGATCGCCTATGCGATCTGGTCGGGGGTGGGGATCGTGCTGGTCGCGGGGATCGCGTGGGGGTGGCAGGGGCAGCGGCTGGACGGGGCGGCGCTCACCGGCATGGCGCTCATCATCGCCGGGGTGGTGGTGATGAACCTGTTTTCGCGCAGCGTGGCGCACTAACTGGGGAATATCACCGTACAGGAGCGTTCATGACACAGCCGGTCGAAGTCGACATTCCCCACAAGCTGGGCCGCGCAGGGGTGCGGACGCGAATCGATGGCGGCATCGACAAGCTGGCGGGCATGATCCCCGGCGGCACGATGCACGACAAACGGTGGGAGGGGGATACGCTCCACTTCACCGTCAGCGCGATGGGGCAGAGCGTGCAGGCGCGCTGCGAGCTGCACGACACGCATGTCCATGCGGTGCTCGACCTGCCGCCGATGCTGGCGCTGTTCGCGGCGAAGATTCGTGAGAAACTGGGGCGCGATGGGCCGGCACTTCTCAAGTAACGCTCGTCATTCCGGCGAAGGCCGGAATCCATTGTGTCGGGTGCTGGCGACTCTATCGCTGCCGTCACCCATCCATGGATTCCGGCCTTCGCCGGAATGACGGAGGGAGGGCCTCAGCGCGCCGCCAGCGGCTGGCTGACGCGCCAGATCACGTTGCCGACGTCGTCGGCCACCAGCATCGCGCCGGTGCGGTCGGCGATCACGCCCACCGGGCGGCCGTGGACCTGTTTGCCGTCGGCGGTCAGGAAGCCGGTGAGCAGATCGACCGGGCGGCTGTTGGGCAGCGGAAAGCCGTTGGTGCCGAACGGCACATAGACCACCTTGTAGCCCGATGGCGGCACCCGGTTCCACGATCCGTGCAGGCCGACCACCGCGCCATTGCCGAAGCGGTCGCCCAGCCGCATCGCATCGGTGAAGGCTAGGCCCAAGGGCGCGACATGCGCGCCCAGCGCATAATCGGGGCGGACGACATATTCGCGCAGATCGGGCCGCTGCGGCTGGACGCGATCGTCGATGTAGCCGCCCCAATAATGCCACGGCCAGCCATAGTTGCCGCCGAATTCCACCTTCGTCAGATAATCGGGCGGCATGTCCGACCCGATCATGTCGCGTTCGTTGACCACCGCCCACAGCTCCTTGCTGCGCGGTTCGAACGCCATGCCGTTGGCGTTGCGCAGGCCCGTGGCATAGATGCGGAAGCTTTTGGTTTCGGGGTTCACCTGCCAGATCGCGGCGCGGTTCTTTTCGACGTCCAGCCCATTCTCGGCGATGTTCGACGCCGATCCGACGCTGACGTAGAGCGACTTGCCATCGGGCGCGGCGACGACGTTGCGCGCCCAGTGGTTGCCGCCGCCGGGCAGCGCGACGATCTTCTCCGCTGCGGCGGTGATCTTGGTCTGGCCAACGCGGAAGGGATAGCGCACCAGCGCGTCGGTGTTGGCGACATAGAGCCAGTCGCCGACCACCGCCATGCCGAACGGCGAGTTCAGCCCGGTCAGCAGCGCGCTGCGACTCTCCGCCACGCCGTCGCCGTTCACGTCGCGCAACAGGGTGATGCGATTGGCCGAGGGGGTGCCCGCCCCGGCGCGGTCCATGAACCGCTTCATGAACCAGCCGGTGATGCCGCCGCCCTCGCGCGGCGGGCTGTTGCTCTCCGCCACCAGCACGTCGCCGTTGGCGAGGGCATAGAGCCAGCGTGGATGGTCGAGTCCCTTGGCGAACGCCTGTACCTGCAAGCCGGCGGCTGCGGTCGGCGTCTGGCCATCGGCCCAGCCGATCGGTTCGGCGACGCGGACCGTCGGGATACGCTGCGGCCGCGCCTGCGAGAGTTGCGGGGTCCGGCCGGTCACCGCCTGCTCGCTGAAGCGTGCCCGGTCGGGCCGCGTCAGATAGAACGCCAGCAGCGCGAGCAGCACGATGACGATGATGGTCAGGCGGATGACGTGTTTGCGCATTCCGCTTGAATAGGCGGGCGCGGGGGCGGGGGGAAGCGGTGTCCGGGGGGTGGGGGTGAATTTTCGTGGGGGAGAGGCTCAGGCTGATTCACCTGCCTTGAAGCGAGCGTCATCCCAGCGAAGGCTGGGATCTCCCGGGGCTGATGCGCGACAAGCGTCGCTTGAGGCCCCGGCCTTCGCCGGGGCGACGTTGGTTGCGAGGTGGAACAGGTAGGTCCACGACGGAACGGCAGCACTCGCCCCGAACCGACCCACCCCCGGCCCATCCCTTATCAGGGAGTGGAGGAGGTTGCCCTATTCGTCCTCAGTCGACACCGGCGGGTGGAGGCGCAGGCGCAGCACGCGGCGGGTGTCGGCGGCGACGATCTCGATCTTCCAGCCCGAGGGGTGGTCGAGGCAGGTCCCTTCTTTGGGCACTTCGCCCGCCAGCACGAAGGCGAGGCCGCCCAGCGTCTCGACGTCCTCGTCGACTTCGCCCAGCCGCGGGTCGATCAGTTCGGCGGCGTCCTCCAGCTCGGCGCGGGCATCCGCCTCCCATGCGCCGCCATCGAGCGGCACGAACAGGTCGGTCGGAGCCTCGTCATGCTCGTCCTCGATCGCGCCGACGATCTCCTCGACCAGATCCTCGATCGTGATGAGGCCGTCGGTGCCCGAATATTCGTCGAGCACGATCGCCAAGTGGGTGCGGCTGGCCTGCATCTGCGCCAAGAGGTCGAGCGTGCCCATCGACTGCGGTACGTAGAGCGGCTGGCGCAGCAGGCTGATTGCGGTCGGGGGGTGTTCCTCGCCCTTGGCGAGAATCGCGAACACGTCCTTCACATGGACCATGCCGACGACGGTATCGAGCTTTTCGCGGTACACCGGCAGGCGGCTGTGCCCCGCCTCGGCGAAGATCTTCACCACGTCGGCGAAGGGGGTGTTTTCCTCCAGCGCGACGATGTCGGCACGCGGCACGCCCATGTCGCCGGCGTCGCGTTCGCCGAAATGCAGGATGTTGCGCAGCATCTTGCGCTCGATCGGCGAGAGGTCGCCCTTCACCTGCGCGTCATGTTCCTCCTCGTGCGCGGCGATGACTTCCTCGATCCGTTCGCGCAGCGTCTCGCTGGCCTCGGTCCCGAAGATCAGCGAGCGCAGGCCGCGCCATATGCCCCCTTCGCCGCTGCTACTGTCGCCGGGCGTGGTGCTGGTCGAAACGTCGGCCATGATGGTCGTGTCAGTCCTCTGTAACGGGATAGGGATCGTGCAGGCCGAGTTCGGCGAGCGTCGAACGCTCGATCGCCTCCATGGCTTCCGCCTCGGCATCATTCTGGTGATCGTGACCTAGCAAATGCAGGCAGCCATGGACAATGAGGTGCGTGGCATGATCGGCGACCGAAATGCCGCGCTCGGCCGCTTCGGCGGCGCACACGCCGTGGGCGAGGACGATGTCGCCCAAGAGCACCTCGCCGTCGTCGCTGTTCTGCGTCACCGTGTCGAGCAGGTCGCTCTGGATCATCGGAAAGGACAGGACGTTGGTCGGCTTGTCCTTCTGGCGATATTGCCGATTGAGCGTCTGGACCTCGTCATCGCTGGTCAGCCGCACCGCGACCTCGATCAGCGCCGGGTCGGTCAGCCAGCCGCCCTGAGGCGTGCGGCCGATCAGCGCGGTCGCGGCGCGGGTGGCGAGCGCCTCCCAGTCGGTATCCTGCGGCCAGTCCGCCTCTGCCTGTACGGCGATGTCGATCATGAAAGGTCGGTCCTTGCGAAATCGTCGCCCTTGTAGAGCAGGCGGGCGTCGTTGGTACGGGCGCAGGCATAGGCGAAGCAATCGCCCATGTTGAGTTTCGCGTCGTGGCGACCCTTGCCGTAGCGGTGGTGTGTTTCAGTGGCGATACGCGCTTCGGGTTCGCCGATCGGAACCATCACGAGGCCGTTCTCCTCGGCAAAGGCATCGGTGATCTGCGCGGACAAGCTATCGCCGTATTTCGTCGCCCGCGCCACGCCGCTGATCGTTTCCCACCGCGAAATCGGCGACCACAAGGGGTTTTCCGCCGAAAACAGTCGGCTGCTTTGCTCCAGATAGTCAGGTTCGCGCGCCAGAATGGCGACCAGTACCGATGCGTCGATGAAGGTTGTCACAAATCACCGGACAGATCGTCAAAGAACGTCTTGTCCGCCGCCAGGCCGCTGGACTCGGGTACGGGATAGCGTTGGTAAAAGTCCTCGAGTCGCTCGCGTGGTGACGCCGTCTGGCGATTTCGGGTCAGTTCGGCTTCTACCGCACGGCGCACCGCTTCGGTCTTGCTGGTACCGCGCAGGCGGGCCAGCCGATCGACCAGAGCATTGGTTTTTTCGTCCTTGATATACAGCGATGCCATCGTCCGGCCTCCGGGGGAATATCCCGCAAGCTAATGCGGGATATTCCGGGCTTCAAGCGTCCTTGCCCTCGTATGCCTCGACGATGCGGCCGACGATCGGGTGGCGCACCACGTCGCCCGCGCCGAAGCGGGCGAAGGCGATGCCCTCGATCCCCTCCAGCCGGCGGGTGGCGTCGGCAAGGCCCGATGCCTGCACACCGCCGGGCAGATCGGTCTGGTTGGGATCGCCGCACACCACCATGCGGCTGTTCTGGCCGAAGCGGGTGAGGAACATCTTCATCTGCGCCGGCGTGGTGTTCTGCGCTTCGTCGAGGATGACGAAGGCGTCGGCCAGCGTCCGGCCGCGCATGAACGCGATCGGCGCGATCTCGATCTCGCCCGACAGGATGCGGCGTTCGACCTGTTCGGCGGGCAGGCAGTCGTTCAGCGCGTCGTAGAGCGGGCGGAGATAGGGATCGACCTTCTCCTTCATGTCGCCGGGCAGGAAGCCCAGCTTCTCGCCCGCCTCGACCGCCGGGCGCGACAGGATGAGGCGCTGGACGCTGCCGGTGATGAGCTGCGCCACCGCCTGCGCGACGGCGATATAGGTCTTGCCGGTGCCCGCCGGCCCCAGCGCGAAGATGATGTCGTGGTCGAGCAACTGGCGCATGTAGCCGGCCTGCGCGATGGTCCGCGGTACGATCGTCTTCTTGCGGGTGCGGATCATGATCGAGGGCGCGCCCTCGCCATTTTCCGCGCGGAAGATGCCGTCGAGTGCTGGTTGCGACGACATGGCGATCACCGCGTCGATCAGGCCGGGATCGATCGCCTCCCCGCGCAGCAGGCGGCGGTGCAGTTCGTTCAGCACCTCGCGGGCATGGGCGACGGCTTCGGCCGACCCCTCGATGCCCACGCGGTCGCCGCGTGCGGTGATATAGACGCCCAGCCGTTCCTCCAGCGCGAGCAGGTTCGCATCGAATTCGCCGAACAGGCGGGGGAGGAGTTGCGGCTTGTCGAAGGTGACTTCGGCGCGGGCACGTTGGCCGGCCTGGGCGGGGACGGGCTTGCGGCTCATGCGATCCTTTCGGGTACGGGAACGGGATGGCGCGCGGGGCCGGTCGGGACGGAGGCGGCGGGGCGCGGCGGCATCATGCGTGAAGGTGGCAGATGGCGCGGGCCGGGGGAAGGGGTGTTTTCGGTGTTTGTTCGCGCGACGGGTACGAAGAAGAAGGAAGCTTTGGTTCGCGCGGAGGCGCGGAGAAGAAGGAGTTTTCGCGCAGGGGGCGCTGAGGACGCAGAGACGGACGGCCTGCCGCGCCAGCGGCGCTCCATTCCCGGCCGCAGCAGGGGACAGGGCTTCGTCGGAGGATCGAACCGGTCCTGTTCTCCAACCCCTCTGCGTCCTCTGCGCCTCTGCGCGAAAACGCCTTATGCTTCTTCTCCGCGCCTCCGCGCCTCCGCGTGAACCCAATCTTCTTCTGCGCCCCGTCGAACCCGACCGCTACTTCATCGTCGCCATGTCGATGACGAAGCGGTATTTCACGTCGCTCTTCTGCATCCGGTCATAGCCCGTCTCAATCTCGTCCATCGCGATCGTCTCGATGTCCGCCGTCAGGCCGTGCTGGTAGCAGAAATCGAGCATTTCCTGCGTCTCGGCGATGCCGCCGATCAGCGACCCGGCGAGCGAGCGGCGGCCGAAAACCAGTGTGCCGACCGAGGGCGAGGGATGCGGCGTCTCCGGCACGCCGACCAGCGTCATCGTGCCGTCGCGCTTGAGCAGGCCCAGAAACTGGTCGAGGTTGTGGGCGGCAGCGACGGTATTCAGAATGAAGTCGAAGCTGCCGGCGTGCTCGGCCATCGTGTCTTCGTCCTTCGACACGATCAGGTCCTTGGCCCCCAGCCGGATCGCGTCGTCGCGCTTGTTCGGCGAGGTCGAGAAGACATAGACGTCGGCGCCCATCGCCGCCGCAATCTTGACGCCCATGTGGCCGAGACCGCCCAAGCCGACGATACCGACCTTCTGACCCGGCCCGACGCCCCAGTGCTTGAGCGGCGAATAGGTGGTGATGCCCGCGCACAGCAACGGGGCGACGGCGGCGAGGTCCTTCTCGTCGTGGCGGACGTTCAGCACGAAATCCTGATCGACGACGATATGGTCCGAATAGCCGCCGAAGGTGTGGCCGCCCAGCACCGGATCGGGGCCGTTGTAGGTGCCGACGAAGCCGGTGCCGGTGCAATATTGCTCCTCGCCCTCATGGCACGACGGGCATTCGCCGCAGCTATCGACCATGCAGCCGACGCCGACGGTATCGCCCGCCTTGAACTTGGTTACGTCGCTGCCGACGGCGGTCACGGTGCCGACGATCTCGTGGCCCGGAACGCAGGGGTAGAGCGTGCCCGGCCATTCACCGCGTGCGGTGTGCAGGTCGCTGTGGCAGACGCCACAGTAGCGGATGTCGATTGCGACGTCGGTGGCCTGCGGGTCACGGCGTTCGAACGAGAAGGGTGCAAGCTTCGCGTCGGCGCTCTGCGCGGCATAGCCTTGGGCGGGGGTCGTCATGGCGGGGAGCTTTCCGTGAAAGGGTAGGGGATTCCCCGCGTGCAATGCCGCACGACAGTTTTGGTTGCTGATATATTATATCGCGATATGGATTTTTCGGACCGGGCGGGGACTGGTTGCGCCAAACGACACCTCCGTCACCCCGGACTTGTTCCGGGGTCCACCGTGCGGCAGGCGCTTCCGCTCGATGAACGGGTGCTGCGGGTGCGGTGAGGTGGACCCCGGAACAAGTCCGGGGTGACGATGGTGGGATTACGCCAGCGAACGTTCGCCGTGTTCGAGCATCGCGGGGATGACGAGATCCTCCTCGTCCGCCAGATGGCGGTGCAGCAGCCCCAGCAACGCATCGGTCCGCGCGGCATAATCCGCTGCTGCGCGGTCGGCCGCGCCCGATCCGCCGAGCGCGGCGAGGAGCGTGCGCGCGGCGTCGGCATTGGCGACCAGCGCGGCGTGGATCGCGTGATGATCGGCGTCGAGCAGGTCGAAGCCTGCCGCCATGCGCGGGTCGAGCGCGCGGAACTTGGGGAAATAGGCGTGATCCTCGATCCGGTGATGCGCATCGAGGTGTTGCAGGAAGCGGTTCAGTTCGGGGACGAAGCGCCGCTGGAACCCGGCCGGATCGAGCCTGCCGCCGAGCAGGGCCTTGACCGTGGTATCGATCGCCGCCGCCTCGGCGCGGAGACTCGCGTGGACGTGGAGCCAGAAATCGGCGAGCTGGCCGAAATTGGTGTGGCCGCGCCAGCCGGGCTGCGGATGCGCCGCGCGCAGATAGGCAAGGTCGTCGCCGATGCCGCCGCGCCCGCCCAGCGTCAGGTCGCTCACGCCGCCGCCCGCATCCGCTCCACGCCCGACAGCGAGACGGGGCCGGCACCGACGACCTCGACCTCGACCATGTCGCCGACCTTCGAGTCGGTCATGAAATGGACCGATTGCAGCCACGGCGACTTGCCGAGCATCTGTCCGGCCTGTCGACCCTCGCGTTCGACCAGCACCTGACAGGTGCGGCCGATGGTAGCGTCGTTGAACGCCTTCTGGTCGCGCAGCAGCGCCGCCTGCAACCGTTGCAGCCGTTCGTCCATCACCGCCAGCGGAACGTCGCCGCCCATGTCGGCGGCGGGGGTGCCGGGGCGCGGACTGTATTTGAAGCTGAACGCCTGCGCATAGCCGACCGCGTCGACCAGCTTGAGCGTCTCCTCGAACTCGGCATCGGTTTCGCCGGGGAAGCCGACGATGAAATCGCCCGACAGCGCGATGTCGGGGCGCACCGCGCGCACCCGGTCGAGGATGCGCAGATAGCTGTCGCTGGTGTGGCTGCGGTTCATGGCTTTCAGCACGCGGTCGCTGCCCGCCTGCACCGGCAGGTGGAGGAACGGCATCAGCTTCTCGACATCGCCATGCGCGTCGATCAGCCCCTGCGTCATGTCGTTGGGATGGCTGGTGGTATAGCGGATGCGCTCCAGCGCCGGAATCCGGTCGAGATCGCGGATCAGCGCGTCCAGCCCACGCCCGTCGGCGTCGGCCCAAGCGTTGACGTTCTGCCCGAGCAGCGTGATCTCGCGCGCGCCGGCATCGACCAGCGCCTTCGCCTCGTCGAGCACGCGCGCGTACGGCCGGCTGATCTCGGCACCGCGGGTATAGGGCACCACGCAATAGGTGCAGAATTTATCGCAGCCTTCCTGCACGGTCAGGAACGCGCTCGGCCCCACGCGGCGGCGCGCGGGCAGGTGGGCGAACTTGGATTCGACCGGCATGTCGGTGTCGAGCTGCGCGGTGCCCGACGCCGCCTGCGCGACCAGTTTCGGCAGGTTGTGATAGGCTTGCGGGCCGACCACCACGTCCACCTTGGCGCGGCGGACGATCTCCGCGCCTTCGGCCTGGGCCACGCAGCCGGCGATCGCGATCATCGGATCGGACCCGTGTTTGCGGATGCGGCCGATGTCCGAATAGACCTTTTCGGTCGCCCGTTCGCGGATGTGGCAGGTGTTGAGCACGACGAGGTCGGCGGCGTGTGGATCGTCGGTCGCGGTCATGCCCTCGGCGCTCATCAATTCGGCCATGCGCTCGCCGTCGTAGACGTTCATCTGGCAGCCGAACGACTTGACGTGGAAGGTCTTGGGGGTGGTGGTCATCCGGCGGCCTGTACCGGATTTGGGCCGCGGTCGGAAGGGTCGGGGTTTGGGAAGGTTGGTTCACGCGGAGGCGCGGAGGGTAGAAGAAGGGATTGGTTCGCGCAGAGGCGCGGAGACGCAGAGAGGATATAAAGCAGGAGGTGTCAGCCTGTCCGGCGAAGCCTTGTCTCATGCTGCGGCCGAGAGTGGAGAGCCGCTGGCGCGGCGAGCGCACTTTCTCCGCGCCTCCGCGCCTCTGCGCGAACCAAAACTTCCTTCTTCGTACCTTCGCGCCTTCGCGTGAAAATCGATCTTCTTCTGCGATTCAGCCGGAGCCTCAAGCGGTTCCTGTCGCGTGCTGTCACCGGCAGATTCCAGCCTTCTCTGGGATGACGTGCGGTGAAACGGGTCAGGCCCTAGACGCCCCGCTCGGCCATCACCTCGGCGATCAGGTCCTTGCGGCTCAGCTTGCCGATCATCGTCTTGGGCAGGGTGAGGCGGACGACGACCTCGTCGACGCGCTCGTGCTTGCCCAGTTGCGGGTTGAGCCATGCCTTCAGCGCTTCGCCGTCGACCCCGGCATCGTCGGTCAGCGTGACATAGGCGTGCGGACTTTCGCCGCGATAGTCGCTGGGCAGGCCGATCACCAGCGCCTCGCGCACCGCCGGGTGGTGATAGAGCACGCGCTCGATCTCGCTGGGGAACACCTTGAACCCGCCGACCGCGATCATGTCCTTCAACCGGTCGACGATGCGGATGAAGCCGTCCTCGTCGATCATGCCGACATCGCCGGTGCGCAGCCAGCGCGTGCCATCGGCATCGTGGCAAAAGGTCGTGTCGTCGGCTTGCGCGCGGTTCCAGTAGCCCGCCATGATCTGCGGCCCCGCCACCACGATCTCGCCCGGCTCGCCGTCCGGGGCGGGGCGGCTGGCATCCTCCTTGTCGACGAGGCGGACTCGGGTGCCGGCGATCGGCTGGCCGATGGTGCCGGGCTTCTGCACCCCGGCATAAGGGTTGCACGACACCACGCCCGAGCTTTCCGACAGGCCATAGCCCTCGACCAATGTCGCGCCGGTCGCCGCCTCGAACCGCGCCTTCAGTTCGGGGGGCAGCGGCGCCCCGCCCGAGATGCAGTGGGCGAGCGAGGAAAAATCGGTCTGCTTCAGGCGCGGATGGTCGAGCAGTGCGCGGTACATCGTCGGCACGCCGGGCAGCGCGGTCGCCTTCGTCCGGTCGATCGCCGCCAGCACCTGTCCGGCGTCGAAGCGCGGCAGCATCACGATCTCCCCGCCCGACAGCACGGTGCGGTTGAGGACGCAGGTATTGGCGAAGACATGGAAGAACGGCAGCACGCCGAGGATGCGGTCGACCGCCTGCCCGCGATCGGGATCGAGCCATGTCACCTGCCGCGCATTGGCCGCCAGATTGGCGTGGCTGAGCATCGCGCCCTTGGGACTGCCGGTGGTGCCGCCGGTGTACTGGATCAGCGCCAGATCGCGTTCCGGGTCGATCGCCGGCGTCGCGCAGCCGCCGTCGTTGGCGATCAGCGCGGAAAAGGCGGTGATGCGCGGATCGTGCGGCCGCGCCGTCACCTCGCCCGAGCGGAACCAGCGGTAGAACAGCGACTTGGCCGGTGGCAGCGCGCCAGCGACCGATCCCACCACCAGCCGTTCGAGCGCGCTGTCGTCGAGCACCCTGAGTGCGGTCGGCAACAGCGCCGAGGCCGACAGGGTGAACAGCAGCTTCGTGCCCGAATCGGCGACCTGCGCCGCCAGTTCCTGCGCGGTGTAGAGCGGCGAGAAGTTCACCACCGTCGCGCCCAGTTTCAATATGCCGTAATAGGCGGCGATGTAATGCGGCACATTGGGCAGGAACAGGCCGATGCGGTCGCCCGGCGCATAGCCCATCCGCGCGAGGCCGCACGCCACCCGGTCCGCGCCGTTCTTCGTTTCGGCATAGCTGTAATGCCGGCCGAGGAAGTCGATCAGCGGTGCCGGCCCGCGTCTGGCGGCCGATTGCTCGAACAGGTCGACCATCGACATCGGCGGGATCGGGGTATCCCATGGCACGGGATGACCATAGCGGGCGGGCGGGGGGACGGCGCTGCTCATTGACATGAATGTTAGCAGTAGTTGCGAGTACCGCAAGCCGGGTTGCAGTTTGTGCAACCGCGAGATTTCACGCTGCGAGTGCGAGCGGGCGGGCGCGTTCGGTGCGGTCGCGCCCGGCCGCCTTGGCATGGAACAACGCCTGATCGGCGAGGCGATAGAGCTTTTTCCAGTCGCCCTCGTTGGCGAGCGGGCCGTGGCACATGCCGATGCTGGTGGTGACGCGCAGGTCGAACGGCATGTTCTGCGCGCGGACGACCGAGAGGACCGCATCGGGATCGGGCATGGCGCGGGCCGGCCCCAGCATCGCGAATTCCTCGCCGCCCATCCGCGCCAGCAGCACGCCGTCCTGACGATGATCGCGCAGCACGCGGGCGAAGATGCGCAGCACCTCGTCGCCGCCGTCATGGCCGATGGTGTCGTTGACCTGTTTGAAATGATCGATGTCGAACAGCATCAGCGTGCGCGGACCGTCCGCCGCGATCGCGCGCGCCATGAACGCCCGGCGGTTGAGCAGTCCGGTCAACGGATCGGTATCGGCCAGCTCGCGGCTGATCGCTTCCTGTCGCACCGCCTCGTCGCGTTCGATGCTGAGCAGGCGGATGCGATAGGCGATGGCGAGGCTGGTGAGCAGCGCCTCCGCGCTCATCGCCAGCAGCGTGGAATTGTCGATCCAGAAATTCCACTCGATCAGGTTCAGGTTATACAGGCCGCGCATCACCACCATGCCGATCGGCGATGCCCAGGTGAGCGAGAACAGCCAGAGGTAATTGCTGCGCCGTGCCCATGCCCGCCACAGGATCGGCATCACCACCAGCGGCACGCCCATGAACATCACCGAATAGACCTGGTCGAGCAGCCGGATCGCGACGGGCGCGAACGCCATGAAGACGGCACCGAGCGCGAAGAACGCGATCGCCGCGCCATCGGTCGACCGCCCGACCCAGCCGGTAAAGACGCGCGGTTCGAAGAAGCGCCGGCTGAACGCCAGTGCCGCCGCCGTCGCCCATGACAGCACGACATGGTTGAGCGTGATCCGGCTGTTGTTCGGCAGGTCGGGGACCAGCCATGCGAGCGCCCCCGACGACGACAGCGCATAGAGGTTCAGGCACAGCAGCATCGCGCAATAGGCGATCTGGAAATCATGGCGCAGCGCCTTCCACAGCGCGAGATTGTAGATCAGCAGCGCGGTACACAGTCCGACGAACCCGGCATAGAGGCCGGCGAGCAGCAGGTCCGACCGGATGCTGTCGGCATCGTCGCTGATCCGCGCGCCGACCACGATGCCGCGCAGGTTGGCCGCCCCGTCGATCCGCCACAACAGCCGCCGGATCGTGCCGGGCCGGTCATCAAAGCGATGTTCGACCACCGCGCCGAGGCGGAGATGGCCGCTGACCCCCGATGCGTCGCTGGCGATCCCCTCGATCCGTCCGTCGTCGCGGATCGCATAGAGCGTGAGCGCGCGTTGCCACAGGCTGGCCTGGCGGACGCGCAGCGCGCCGTGATCGTCGTCATGCCGCTGCACCGGTCCCGACAGGACCCAATAGTCGCCGGGTCCGAAGTGTTGCTGCGGCGTCGCGCAGTCGAACCGGGCAGGTTCGGCGAGGATCGCGCGCACGCTGTCCCCCGGCTGTGCCGGGCGGACGCACAGCGCCACCGGATCGCCGATGATCCCGGCCTGCGCCGATGCCGGCGTGGCAGCGAATACTGCCAGCGCCAGCAACATGATCGCCCAAATGTGCCGAACCCGCGACTCCATCGCCCGATGATGCACGACAGCCGACAATTTTCGGTAAATGCGGGTTTTGCCGGAACCGCGCGGAAGCGCGAGTTTCGAGGCGGTGCCGGCCCGCTCCCCCACGGGTCCCAGCAAAGTAATACTTTGCTGGGCTACCCTCACCCGGCCACCCATTCAGGATACGCTGTGGGTGGCCGGGTGGGGGAGCGGGCCGGCACCGCAAAACATGGATTCAGCGCGGCGCGACGACGATCGAGCGCAGGCCGGCGGCGACCGCTTCCTGCGACAATGCCTGCATCGCGGCGGCGGGGGTGCCGATCGGCATCATCACCCGCGCGCTCGACCGGCCGTCGCCCAGCGCCTGCGGAAAGCTGGTCATCCGGGTCGGGCGGTGCGCGCCCTGTGCGCGGACGAACGCCTCCACCGCCGCGCTGGGGCCGGCCACCGTCAGCTCCGGGCCGCCCGCACCCGGTGCCACACCACAGCCCGCCGCCGAGCACGCCAGCACCATGGCCGCCGCCATCGTCATCGATTTCCGCATCCCCGTCCCCTTTGCCGGCCGTGTCGGTCACGGTCCGTTTGTCGGGGGCCAAGCTGACATGCGGTCAGCCGGTGCGCAACACCCTTATCCCAGCGCCTCGTCGAGCAGGCGGGCGAGGCGCAGGCCGCCCTTGCGCACCTGATCCTGCGCGATCGGCACCAGCCGGGCGATCGTCGCATCATCGAGCTTCACCCGGCCCGTGGGTTTGGGCGCGCAGGCATCGCCGCCGAGCGCGGGGGCATAGGCATAGTCGCGGCTGACGGTCCAGCTATCGCGGCTCCAGTCCTCGACGCTGCCCGCCTGCACGGCCGCGCGCTCGGCCGGGGTATAGACGCGCAGGATCGACGGCGGCGTCGAGATCGCGCGCTCGGCCAGCGGCCCGTCCCAGATCGAATGGAGGTTAAACCGCTCGGGTGCATAGACGCCGTAATCGGCCTTCACCCGGTTCCCGCCCAGATCGCCACGATCGCCAGCATGGAGCGGCATGTGCAGATCGCCGACGAAATGGACGAGGAAGGCCAGCGCCTGCACCTTTTCGCGCATCGGCACCTTGGGGTCCTTCAGCAGCTTCACGTCGCGCTCGATCTGCGCCGACACGCAATTGCCGTCCTTGCACGCCGATTTCAGGTCGAACGGCTTGCACACGTCGACGTTCTGGTAATGCCACGCATAGGCATAGCTGAACCGCTCGCCGAGCGGCTTGACGCAATCGGCCCACACGCTCGCCTGTTCGATCGTCCGCGCCGGACAGGTCGGCGTCTCCAGCAGCGCCTGATGCCGCAGGATACGCTCGATCGCCGCGCGGGTTTCGGGGCGGACGTTCAGCCTTGCGATGGTCGCGACGCTTTCATGCCCGAACTCCCAATACGCATGGGCGGGCGAGGCGGCAAACAGCGCGGCAAGCGCGAGGATCAGGCGGCGAATCATGGGGTTGGCGTTAGCTTGCGGCTTCGTACAGTTCCAGTGGCAGGCCGTCGGGGTCGGTGAAGAAGGTGAAGCGCTGTCCGGTATGCTCGTCGACACGGACCGGTTCGCACGGCACGCCGTGCCCGGCCAGTCGCGCGACCTCCGCGTCGATGTCGGCGACGGTGAAGGCCAGGTGGCGCAGGCCGAGCGCTTCGGGGCGCGACGGGCGGGGCGGGCTCTCGGGGAAGGTGAACAGCTCGATCTGCGCTGGTCCCACGCGCAAGTCGCATTTCCACGACTGCCGTTCGGCGCGATACACTTCGCGGATCACGCTCAGGCCCAGCACGTCGCGGTAGAAGCGTTTCGAGCGGTCATAGTCCGAGCCGATAATCGCGACATGGTGGAGCGCGGCAAGGCCACTCATGCCTCGTCACCATAGATCGCGACGTGCCGCGTGCCGGCGGCGTCGGCGCGGCCGCGGAACATGCCCGGCGTGGTGAAGCTCCACGCCGCATCGCCCTTGGGGCCGGTGACGATCACCCCGCCGGTGCCGCCCAGCGCTTGCACCTCGCCCAGCACGGTATCGGCGGCGGTTTGCAGGTCTTCGCCGGTGAAGCGGATGCGCGCGCCGATCTCGTGGCCGACGCCGATGCGGATGAAGAACTCCCCCGAGCCGGTGGCGCTGACCGCGCACGACCGGTCGTCGGCATGGGTGCCCGCGCCGATCAGCGGCGAATCGCCGACCCGGCCCCAGCGTTTGGCGGTGACGCCGCCGGTCGAGGTGGCGGCGGCGACATGGCCGTGCGTATCGATCGCGACCGCGCCGACCGTGCCGTATTTCATGTCGACATCGAACCAGTTGTCGGGATCGGCCTTCATCGCGTCGAGTTGCGCGCGGCGCGCGGGCGTCAGGAACCAGTCGGGGTCGGCCTGTTCCACGCCCTGTTCGGTCGCGAACACGTCGGCCCCCTTGCCGGCGAGCAGGACATGCGGGCTGTGCTCCATGACGGCGCGGGCGAGTGTGACGGGGTGGCGGCTGCGGGTGACGCCCGCCACCGCGCCCGCCGCGCGGGTACGCCCGTCCATGATCGCCGCGTCCAGCTCGATCCCTCCGTCATAGGTCAGCACCGCGCCGCGCCCCGAATTGAACGTAGGGTCATCCTCCAGCACGCGCACCGCCGCCTCCACCGCGTCGAGCGCCGCGCCGCCCGCCGCCAGCACCGCTTCGCCAGCGGTGAGCGCGGCGTCCAGCCCGGCGCGTGCCGCCGCGTCGGTCGCGGCGCTCACCGTCTCGCGGGTCAGGACACCGGCGCCGCCGTGGATCATCAGCGTCCAGGAAGGAGTGGGGGAGGCGGACATGGCGACGTTCCTGTGGACTGCGAAAAGGGAGCGCCGCCTGCTATCAGATCGCGCGCGCCATGCCACCCCGCGCCGCGGTCCCACGCGGCGGCATCCCCAGCAGCAGCCCCAGAGTCGGCACGGCACGCGCGGCCAGACAGGCGGCGGCACAGGCGGCGATCGTCACCGCGAACACGATTGCCGCCATCACCCCCGCGCCAAGATCGAACGGCAGCAGGAACCAGATCGTCGCGACGATTACCGGATGATGCACCAGATACGCCGGGAACACCGCGCGCGACAGCGGCAGCCGCCAGCGATGGTCGCGGTTGGCCAGCGCATCGGCCAGATGGAACAGCGTGACGATCATCCCCCACGCCATCACCGATCGTGCCGCGCGGTCGATCGCCATCACCAGATGCGGCGGCACGGCGGTGCCGGGATAGCGCAGCTCGACCGCCGTCGTCACCATCCCGCCGGCCAGCGCGAGCGCCACCGCCGGCCGCCAGTGGCGGTGCAGCGCGCTCCACAGCACCGGGCGTCGCCCGAGCAGAAATCCCGCCGCGAACAACGGCCAATATTGCGAATGCCCCGCCCAGTCGCTCGCCAGCCCCATCCGCTCGGCGACGGTGAACAGCAGTGCGAGGCGCAGGCCGACCAGCAGCGCGAGCGGGGCCCAGAGCAGCCGGTGGCCCTGCATCAGCCAGCCGGCGGCGCGATCGAGCAGCCGGTCGGTCCGCCCCCCTGCGCCCGCGAGCAGCACGACCAGCACCATGGTATAGACCCACAGATAGGCGACGAACCACAGATGCTCCCAACTGGGAAACGCCACGCCCCAGAAGCGCCCGTCGTGCCATGCGTCATGGACCCAGAACCAGCCGAACGGCCGGGGATAGCCTGCCTCGCGCACGCGCACCCACATCTCGACCGGCACGACCGCGACCATCGCGAACGCCAGCGGGACCAGCAGCCGTTTCGACCGGTCGATCGCGAAGTCGCCGCGCCCGGCCGAGCGCAGCGACAGCATCGCCGAGGCATAGCCCGACACCGCGAACAGCAATCCCAGCCGCCACGGCGTCACCGCCATCATCGGCACGATCAGCCAGTGGAAGGCATAGGGCGTCTTGACCACCCAGTCCCACGGGCTGAACGCCATGGCGATGTGATAGGGGACCAGCAGCGCGAAGGCGGCGATGCGCAGCCAGTCCAGCCCGTAATGTCTTGCCCGAAGGTTCACGTACGCGAAGGCCTACCCTGCCTCGCGCGCCTTTCGCACGAAACAATGCGGGGCTATAGCAAGCCTCCGGTTACGCAAGCCTTAGCGAGAATTTTCATGTCGATCCGTCCCTGGCGCGATATACACCGCCGTCAAAGCCGCCAGATCATGGTCGGCAACGTGCCCGTCGGCGGCGACGCGCCGGTCACGGTGCAGACGATGACCAATACCGACACGTCGGACGCGGTGGCGACGCTCGACCAGATCCGCCGCTGCGAGGAAGCGGGCGCGGACATCATCCGCGTCTCCTGCCCCGACGTGCCCAGCACGCAGGCGCTGCGCCAGATCACCCGCGCCGCGCGGGTGCCGATCGTCGCCGACATTCATTTCCACTACAAGCGCGCGCTGGAGGCCGCCGATGCGGGGGCGGCGTGCCTGCGCATCAACCCGGGCAACATCGGATCGAACGAGCGCGTCGCCGAAGTCGTCCGCGCCGCCAAGGCGAACGGCTGCGCGATCCGCATCGGCGTGAACGGCGGCAGCCTCGAAAAGCATCTGCTGGAGAAATACGGCGAGCCGTGCCCCGACGCGCTGGTCGAATCGGCGATGGACCATATCAAGCTGTTGCAGGACCATGATTTCCACGAGTTCAAGGTCGCGGTAAAGGCATCCGACCTGTTCATGGCGGTCGCGGCGTATCAGCAACTGGCCGAAATGGTCGATTGCCCGCTGCATCTGGGCATCACCGAGGCGGGCGGCTTCGTCGGCGGGACGGTCAAGTCGGCGATCGGCATCGGATCTTTGCTGTGGTTCGGCATCGGCGACACGATCCGCGTGTCGCTGTCGGCCGAGCCGGAGGAGGAAATCCGCGTCGGCTTCGAGATTCTCAAAAGCCTCGGCATCCGCAACCGCGGCGTGCGCGTGGTGTCGTGCCCGTCGTGCGCGCGGCAGGGGTTCGACGTGATCCGCACCGTGCAGGCGCTGGAGGAACGGTTGCAGCACATCCGCACGCCGATGTCGCTGTCGGTGCTCGGCTGCGTCGTCAACGGCCCCGGCGAGGCGCGCGAGACCGACATCGGGATTACGGGGGGCGGCAACGGCCGGCACATGGTCTATCTGTCGGGCGTCACCGACCATCACGTGCAGGACGCCGACATGATCGAGCATATCGTCAAGCTGGTCGAAGCGAAGGCGGCGGAAATCGACGCGGCCGGCGCGGGCATGCCGCAGGCAGCGGAGTAACGCTGTGCGCTCCCCTCCCTGGCAGGGAGGGGCTGGGGGTGGGTAGGCCGGTTGTGGCGCGCGCACCTCCCCTCGCGGGCCGACCCACCCCCGACCCCTCCCTCGTCAGGGAGGGGAGTAGTGGCGCGCCCTACGATCCCCCCAGCACGTTCACGCTGAACGCCACGACGCCAAGGTTGAACAGGAACGCGATCAGGCAGTGCCCGGTCGCCACCCGGCGCATCGCCCGGCTGGTCAGCGTGACGTCCGACGTCTGGAACGTCATGCCGAGCGTGAAGGCGAAATACACGAAATCCCAGTAATCGGGCTCGTCGGTGCCGGGAACCGACAGCCCGCCGGTATCCCGGCCATCGCCGGCGGCGGTATAGAACAGATGCGCGTAATGCAGCGTGTAGACGGTGTTGGCGAAGCCCCATGCCAGCAGCAGCGTGGCGACGACCAATGCCATTACCGGCGGTCTGGGAGCGCCGCGCTGGCCCAGTTCGGCGGCGATCGCCGCCAGCACCACGATCGCGATCCCGCCCGACAGCAGCAGCAGCAGCGCGCGGTTGGCGTCGTTGCGCAGTGCCGCGGCGCGCATCGCATCGGCCGACGCGCCGAGCAGCGACACGCACGACAGCAGGAACACCACCGCCCCGGCATCGAACGCCAGCGGAACCCCGCTGCGCCAGCCGAGCGCGGGGACGCTCCACGCCCCGGTCGCGCCCGCGACTAGGGCGAAGGCGAGGAAGCGCGGCGGCGCGATGCGTTGGCCTAGATCGAGCGACATGGCACCCGTCTATCGCACCGCCTTGTCGTTCGGAAGCGGCCCGGCCGGTCCCGCTGACGGGGCCGGCCGGGTACGGTGCCGGTTCAGCCCTTGATCGTCACCATGCCGACCGGCTTGTCCTTGGTCGATGCGTTGGCGGCGATGGTCTTGACCTTGACCGCCTTGGGCTTGCGGACTTCCTTGTTCGACTTCTGCTGGCTCTTGGCCATGACGCTGTCCTTCGTGGGCGAGACGCCCGGTGGCGAGCCTACACCATCCGCATCCCGACCCTTGCATCCAATCGGCGGCCACGCGACAGCGGTTTCGCCCGCCGTTCGCAAAGGTCCGCCCATGTCCGCCGCCCCGTCCAGCCTGCGCGCCTTTGCGGTCGCCGCCGCCGGCATCGCCGTCTATACGGTGATGGACACGCTGATGAAGCGGCTGTCGATCGACAGCGGGGCGTACAACGCGGTGCTGTGGCGGTCGGTCACGGGCAGCGCGATGTGCGCGGTGCCGTTCGTCCTGCGCGGCGGACGCTGGCCGGGCCCAGCGCTGCTTTGGCTGCACGTCGCGCGCGGAGTCGCGGCGGGATCGTCGGTGGTGCTGTTCTTCTGGGGTCTTGCGCGCGTGCCGATGGCGCAGGGGGTGGCGCTGACCTTCCTCGCGCCGCTGGTCGCGCTGTTCCTCGCCGCGCTGTTCCTTGGCGAAAGCATCCGGCGCACGGCGATCACCGGCTCGCTGATCGCATCGGCCGGGGTGCTGGCGATCGCGGCGGGGGAGGTGCGGGCCGATGCCTCGACGCAGGCCGTGCTCGGCAGCCTCGCGTGCGTCGCCGCGTCGATCCTCTATGCCGGCAACCTCATCCTGCTGCGACGACAGGCGCAGGCCGCCGACCCGGTCGAGGTCGCGCTGTTCGCCAGCCTCGTCATCGCGGTGATGCTGCTGCCTGCGGCACCGTGGCTGGGGGCATGGCCGCGCCCCGATCAGTGGCTGGAGATCGCCGGCGCGGCGCTGCTCGGCACGCTGTCGACGATGGCGCTGGCATGGGCCTATGCCCGGGCAGAGGCGCAGGTGCTGGCCCCGGTCGAATATAGCGCGTTCGCGTGGGCGGCGCTGATGGGCTGGCTGGCGTTCGGCGAGCGAGTGTCGCTCTATACGGTGGTCGGCGCGGCGCTGATCGTCGCCGGGTGTCTGGTGGCGGTGCGCCGGCGCGCGCCCGTGGTGCAGAGCGAGGCGGGGGCATGAGCGTGGACGAAGGGCTGATCGCGTGGGTCGCGGATACGCTCGTGCCGGTCGGCACCGTCACCTTCCGGCGGATGATGGGCGGGGCGACGCTCTATCTCGACGGGACGGTGTTCGCGATCGTCGCCGACGACGTGCTGTGGTTCAAATCGGACGCGGAGGCCGATCCATTGTGGGAAGCGGCGGGGTGCGAGCGTTTCACCTATGCCCGCCGTGACGGTACGACCGCGACGATGCACTATCGCCGCGCGCCCGACGACGTGCTCGACGACGGCGATGCGCTGTCGCACTGGGCCATGCTGGCGATCGAGGCAGGACGGCGCGCGCCGGTCCGGCGACGCAAGGCAAAAGGGTAAGGACGGGAGGGCACGGACCTGGGTCCCGCGCCCTCCCGGTTCGGCTCAGCGGCCGGGCACGTCGTATTCGTGCGGCTCTTCGCCCTTGGCCTTGGCTTCGTCATAGCGCTCGATCGCCTCGACGGTGATGCGCTTGGCCTCTTCGGCGCCGCCCCATGTGCCGATGCGGACCCACTTCTTCTTTTCGAGGTCCTTGTAGTGGGTGAAGAAATGCTCGATCTGCTCGAACACGATCTCGGGCAGATCGGTCTTTTCGCCGACGTTGCTGTAATAGGGAAAGGTCGCGTCGACCGGCACGCAGACCAGCTTCTCGTCGCCGCCGGCCTCGTCTTCCAGATTCAGCACCGCGATCGGCCGGGCGCGCACGACGCAGCCGGGGATGAACGGCGTGCGCGACACGACCAGCGCGTCGAGCGGATCGCCATCGGGCGACAGCGTGTGCGGCACGAAGCCGTAGTTCGCCGGATAGCGCATCGGCGTGTGGAGGATGCGGTCGACGAACAGCGCGCCCGAAGCCTTGTCGAATTCATACTTCACCGGTTCGCCGCCGGTGGGCACTTCGATGATGACGTTCAGGCTGTTGGGGGCGTCTTCGCCCACCGGGATCATGTCGATCCGCATATCAGTATCTCCCTCTTGTTCGCTTGGTCGCGGAAAAGGAGCCTTTTCCGCAATCAGACGCGCTCTTTAGCCGGAAATCGGGCGCGTTGAAGCAACATTTGCGTGGAATCGCGCCGGGGCGGGACGGCCCGCCCCGGGCGTCGGTCATTTGGCGGTCAGCAACCGGTCGAGGCCGTTCTCGCCCTCGCCGACCTTTTCGAGCCGGGGATAGCGCAGGCCGTCGTGATAGGGGACCTGGATCTCCTTCACCGCATCGTCCATCCGCACGGTCAGGCGGATCGGCTCCTTCGCGCCCTTGGCGGCGCTCACCGCCTCGCGCAGCCGATCGGGGGTATAGGCCTGCCCCGCCACCGCGATCAGCGTGGTGCCGGTCTCGAACCCCGCCTTGTACGCCGGGCTCCCCCACAGCACGCTGCCGACCTTGCCGTCCTTGTTGACGGTCAGCCCCAGCGAATAGGGCAGGCTGGCCCCGCCGCCCGACTTTTCGCGTCCTTTGAGATACGGCGTCGGCGTGTCGGTGTAGACGATGCGATAGCCGTTGGCGGCAAAGCCGCCGGTCGGCGCGCGATCGGTGCGGGCGTTTAGTCGCTTGTCGAGGAAACCGGCCCAGTCATAGGGCTGGATACCGTTCAGCGTCCTGACGACATCGGCCAGCGTATAGGGCAGCACGCCCCAGTCGCCGTCGCGCATCCCGAAGAAGGCGCGCGCGAAATCGTCCATCGACTTCGCGCCGTTGGACTGCGCCCGCAGCATGGAGTCGACCTCCATCCACACCAGCAGCCCCTCGTTGTAATAATCCTCCGAACGCTGCCAGCTCACCCAGCCCTTGGGGCGACGGGCCGAGATGATCGGATCGTTGGTGGTATCGACCAGCGGCCGCCACTGCCGCCCCTCGCGCGCGTCGAGCGCGGCGGCAATATCGGCATAGGCGTCGAGCGTGTCCTGCTTGGACACGAGGCCCGATCGCGCCTGGAGCACATAGCCCCAGAATTGCGTCTGCCCCTCATACACCCACAGCAGCGAATTGCGCATGGGCGTACGGAAATCGGGGGTGAACAGGTCGGCGCCGCGCCGGTATTTGCCGTCCCAGCTATGGGTGAATTCATGCGGCAGCAAATTGCGCTCGCCCGGCCCCGACGCCCAGTCGGTGAAATAGCCCGGATCGACGCCATTCTCCGACGAGCGATGATGTTCGAGGCCGATCGACCCCAGCTTGTCGCTGATCGACAGCAGGAACTCGTACTTGTCGTAATGCTGCGCGCCGAACAGCTTCACCGCCTGTTCGACCAGCCGGGTGTGCGCCGCGATCTGCTCCGGCGTCGCGGCCAGCTCGGACGGCTTGTCGGCGGTGACGTTCAGCCCCACCCGGTCGGTAAGCTGGAACCGCTTGAAATATTTGCCCGCCAGCACCGGCGAATCGACCAGCGTCTCGTAGCTGGTGCGCTCGTAACGATAGACGCCGTTCGATACGGTCGAGGGCAGCCCCGCCGCCGCCGTCCAGCCCGCCGGATAGCGAACCGTTGCTTCGACAGGGATACGCCGGGTGTAATAGCCGGCGGGATACAGGCTGACCGATTCCCATTGCAGGCTCAGCATTTCCGGGGTGATGGCGATGCGGCCCTGGTCGGGCTGTGTCGCGGTCAGGAACTGGAACTGCACGTCCAGCGTGCGGGCACCCGCCGGCACGTCGATGTGGAAGGCGTGGACGTCGACCACGTCGCGCGTCCATGGCAGCTCGCGCCCGTTCGCGCGGACGACGAGGCCGGCCAATTTCTCGATCTCGCCGCGCGGCCCGTGCTTGCCCGGCAGCCACTTGGGCATCAGCAGCACCATATGGCCGGTGCGCGCGACCGGAATCGTTTCCTTCACGCGGTAGATGTTCTGCACCGTGTCGGTCGCGTCGACCTCCAGCTTGATCGTGCCGGGATAGTCGATGTCACGCGCGACCGGAATGGTATCGGTGATCGGGGTCGGTTGCGGCAGCGTATTGCCCGGCGGGTTGATCTGCTGCGCCACGGCGGGCAGCGCGGTGGAGACGAGCAGGGCGGCGAGCGACGCGATACGCAGCATGGACTTCCTTCGGGAGCGAATATGCTTCACCGGATAGTTACCGGTCCGGTGATAGCGGATGTACCCATGTATCACGACAAGTCGTTGCCCGCGCAAGCCGAACTCGATGCCCGCCCCCCCTCGGCGGTGTCGTCCGGCGTCGGGCTGGCGGGGCTGGCCGGGCTGTTCGCATGGGTCGCGGTGGCTTGGGCGTATGGCATGGACGGGCCATACGCGGCGCTGGTCAACGTCGCTGCCTGCGCGGTGCCGATGGTGGCGTGGTCGCTGCTGGTCGACAAGGTGCATCGCCATCCCTCGACCGGCATCGATTGGGCGAACGTGCGGCCGTGGCGCGAGACGATCGACATCAGCCTGACCAAATTGGCCGGGCTGTGGCTCACTTGGGCGGGAATCGCCGCGATCTATGCCACTGGGCGCTTCTACTGGCAGGGCAATTTCGCCTTCTCGATGTGGGTGTTCGGGCAAGCGGCGGTGCCGCTGTTCGTCCTCTCGATCCCCTATGTGATCTGGCTCGACCGGCGGCTGGTCGAGCCGAAGGACGGTTGCTGGGCATTGGGCGCCTGGGCGATGCACCTTGACGAACCGATCGACCGCGCTGCTATCTGGGGGCACTTACGCGGCTGGGCGGTCAAGACCTTCTTCCTCGCCTTCATGCTCGCCATCGTGCCGCCGGGGTTCGGCGAGTTCATCCGCGCCGACCGCTCGGCGATCCTGTCGGGGCCGGTGCCGCTCGCCAACTGGCTCATCACCTTCATGTTCGTGATCGACGTCGCGATCGCGACGGCGGGCTATATCTTCGCGATGCGCCCGCTCGACAGCCATATCCGCAGCGCGACGCCCTATGCGGCGGGATGGGCGGCGGCGCTGATCTGCTATCCGCCGTTCATCCTGATGGCCGACGGCGGGCCGTTCGACTATCGCCCCGGCACCGCCGACTGGACTCACTGGCTCGCCGGCCACGACTGGCTGTTGTGGATCGTGGGTGCCGTGCTGGTGGCGCTGACCGCGATCTATGCGTGGGCGACGCTGGCGTTCGGGCTGCGCTTCTCCAACCTCACCAACCGCGGCATCCTGACCCATGGGCCGTACCGCTTCAGCCGCCATCCGGCCTATCTGTCGAAGAACCTGTTCTGGTGGATCTCGACCATCCCCGTGCTGACCACATCGGACAACTGGGTCGAGGCGCTTCGCAACACCGCGATCCTCGCCTGCGTCAGCGGCGTGTATTACTGGCGCGCGCGGACCGAGGAATGGCATCTGGGGCAGGACCCCGCGTACCGGGCGTACAGCGGCTGGATGGACCGGCACGGGCTGATCCCGCGCCTGTTCGCGCGGATCATGCCCCTCCCTGACAAGGGAGGGGCCGGGAGTGGGTCGGCCGGCGAGGGAACGCCGGCACCCGCCACGAACCTACCCACCCCCGACCCCTCCCTTGTCAGGGAGGGGAGAACGACGCCTTAAAAACTATAGTCCTCGTACACCTTCGTCAGATCGCCGGCCCATTCGCCGGCGAACTTGTCGAGCAGGATCTGCGCGGGCACCTTGCCCGATCGCACGACCTCGCGCAGCGGTTCGAGGAAGCCGCTCTCATCCTCGCCCGCCGCGTTGGTGCGGCCGCGCGCGCGCAGGCCGCTGCCGGCGATGTCGAGCACCTGACCCGCGATGTCGCGCAACCGACCGCCACCGGGCAGCGGCGAGTCGAGTCCCTGTGCCGGCGCGGCGTCACGCAGCGCCTGTCGGTCTTCGATCGACCAGCCCTTCACCAGATCCCATGCCGCGTCGAGCGAGCCCTGGTCGTACAGCAGCCCGACCCACAGCGCCGGCAGCGCGCAGATGCGGCCCCACGGACCGCCATCGGCGCCGCGCATTTCGAGGAAGGTCTTGAGCCGCACTTCGGGAAAAGCGGTCGAGAGGTGGTCCGCCCAGTCGTCGATCGTCGGCTTCTCGCCCGGCAGGACCGACAATTCGCCCTTCAGGAAATCGCGGAACGACAGCCCGGCGGCGTCGATATAGCGGCCCTCGCGATAGACGAAGTACATCGGCACATCGAGCGCGTAATCGGCATAGCGTTCGTAACCGAAGCCGTCCTCGAACACGAACGGCAGCATCCCGGTGCGCGCCGGATCGGTGTCCGACCAGATGTGCGAGCGGTACGACAACTGCCCGTTCGGCAGCCCTTCGGTGAACGACGAATTGGCGAACAGCGCGGTCGCGAGCGGTTGCAGCGCGAGGCCGACGCGGAACTTCTTAGCCATGTCGGCTTCGCTGGCATAGTCGAGGTTCACCTGGATCGTGCAGGTGCGCAGCATCATGTCGAGCCCCATGCTGCCGACGCGCGGCATATGGTTCAGCATGATGCCATACCGGCCCTTGGGCATGATCGGCAGCTGGTCGCGCCGCTTGTCGGGCCACATGCCAAGGCCGAGGAAGCCCAGGCCCAGCTCGTCGCCGACCGCCTTGACCTGTTGCAGATGCCGCCCGGTTTCGGCGCAGGTCTGGTGCAGCGTTTCGAGCGGCGCGCCCGACAGCTCGAACTGTCCGGCGGGCTCGAGGCTGACCGATCCGTCCGCGCCGGTCAGCGCGATGACGTTGCCATTCTCCTCCACCGGCCGCCAACCGAAGCGCTCGAGTCCGGCCAGCAGGTCGCGGATGCCGCCCGGTTCGTCATACGAAGGTGCGGCATGATCGGCGGTGCGATAGACGAACTTCTCATGCTCGGTGCCGATGCGCCACCGTTCCGCCGGCTTCTCGCCGCCCGCGAAATAGTCGATCAGTTGGGCGCGGTCCTCGATGACCGCTGCGTGGGTGTCCGAAACGGTCTTCGTGCTCATGGTCGCGCCCATACGCGCGCCGGTCGGGACGCGCTAGGGGGCTGTGGTTGATCGCGATATAGCGCGGCTACCAATCGCCCGCCGCCGCCATCCACAGCGCGACCGCCGCCGCCGCCGCGGTCTCGGCGCGCAGGATGCGGGGCCCAAGCGCGATGCCGACCGCGTGGGGGTGCGCGCGGATCGCGGCGCGTTCCTCCGCGTCGAAGCCGCCTTCGGGGCCGATCAGGATCGCGCCCGGCCCGGCGTGGTCGCGCATCGCCGCGGTGGCGGGGACGCCGCCGGTCTCGTCGGCGAAGAACAGCGTCCGCCCCTCCGGCCAGTCGCGCAGCAGGTGCGCCAGCTTCACCGGCTCGGCGAGCGCGGGCAGCGCGGTGCGGCCGCACTGCTCCGCCGCCTCGATCGCGTGGGCCCGCAGCCGGTCGAGGTTGAGGCGATCGACCACCGTCCGCCGGGTGACGACGGGCAGGATGCGATCGACGCCCAGCTCGCACGCCTTTTCGATCGTCCAGTCGATCCGCCCCTTCTTGGTCGGGGCGATGCACAGCCACAGGTCGGGCACCGCCTCGCGCTCGCGCAGGCGTTCGGTGACGGCAAGGATCAGGTCGCGCTTGCGCACGGCTTCGGCACGCGCCAGCCATTCGCCGCTGGCATCGTCGAACAGGCGGACGGGATCGCCGTCCTTCACCCGCATGACCGACAACAGATAATGCGCCTGCGGTCCGTCGAGCGTCACGCGGACATCGGGGGCGAGCGGCGTCTCGACGAACAGCCGCGGCGTCGAATCGGGCGGCCAGGCAGGGGTGGCGGGCATGGGCGGGGCTATAGCAGGCGTGGCCGGGTTGGGCAGTCGTATCCACGCACCGTCATCCCGGCGAAGGCCGGAATCCACGGACACGGGCCGCCTCGATGGGGCCGCATCGTCCCGTTTCCATGGATTCCGGCCTTCGCCGGAATGACGGCCCGGGGCTTCACGACGCCACCTTCATCAACACCAACCCGCCCAGCAACAACCCCGCCGCCGCCAGCCGCAGCGGCGTCACGCTCTCGCCCAGCAGCACGATCCCCACCACGAACGCGCCCAGCGCGCCGATCCCGGTCCACACCATGTAGCTGGTGCCGAGCGGCAGCCGCTTCATCGCCAGCGCCAGCAGGCCGAAACTCGCGAACATCGCCGCAAAGGTCACGATCGTCGGCCAGAATTTGCTGAACCCGTCCGACCGCTTCATCCAGTACGCCCAGACGATCTCCAGCAACCCGGCGATCGTCAGCAGCACCCATGGCATCAGCCCGGCTCCCCATAACGCTCGATGCGATAGGCGGCGTCGAGATAGCGTTCCGCCGCCGCGCGCAACGCCGGCTGTTTTTCGAACGCTTCCGCCGGAACCGGTGCGAAATCCAGCGCATCCATCAGCGTCCACAGCGCGAAGCGGCGCGCGGGATCACGCTCGATGCCGAAGTCGATCGCGATTCGCTCCTTCGCGCGCGCCTGTACGTCGGCGGGGGCGGTATCGGGATCGTGATCGCCGAAATAATGGCCGAGCAGTTGGTCGAGTTCCATGGTCCGGCGCTGTAGGGTATCGCCGCCGATTGCGCCAACACCGTGACTTGCAGCGCCGGCGACAAGGCCTTACGCAGCACCAATAATACCAATCTGATACCGGAGGATCGGAATGACGCGACGCTGGACCTTGCCGCTGGCCGCCCTGCTGGCCACCGCCGCCCCGGCCGTCGCGCAACTCCCGACGCTGCCCGCGCTCACCCCCGCGCCGGTGTCGACGACGCTGACCGGCGGCGCGGTGACGCTGGGCGACTCGGTGGTGCTGGTCACAGCGCCGGGCACCGATCCGGCAGTCGTCGCGCTCGTCCGGGCGATGCTGGGCGATGCCGGGGTCCGGACGATCACCACCGCGTCGCGGCTGCCGGCCACCGTCGATCGCCCACATATCGTGCTCGGCACCGCCGATGCCGCGCCGGTCCGCGCCGCGCTGGCCCGCAGCGGCACCGCCGTCGACACCCACCGCGAAGGCTATGTCCTCACCATCGCGCGCGATGGCGTCGTCACGCTGGCCGGCACCGATGGCGACGGCCTGTTCCATGGGCTTCAGACGCTGCGCCAGCTCGTGCGGCGGGCGTCGCTTCCCGCGCTCACGATCCGCGATTATCCGGCGATGCCGATCCGCGGCACGATCGAGGGCTTCTACGGCAAGCCATGGACCACGCAGGACCGCGAACGCCACCTCGACTTCCTCGCGACGGTCAAGGCCAACACCTATGTCTACAGCCCGAAGGACGATCCCTTCGCGCGCGACAAATGGCGTGAGGCCTATCCGGCGGCGACGCTGGCCGAACTGGGGTCGCTGGCGCGGCGGGCGCGGGCGAACCATGTCGATTTCGTCTATGCGATCTCGCCCGGGCCGACGATCTGCTTTTCCGACCCCGCCGATCAGGCGGCGCTGGAGCGCAAGTTCGACGCATTGCGCGGGCAGGGCATCCGCAGCTTCTATGTCGCGCTCGACGACATCGAATATCAGAAATGGAACTGCGCGCGCGATACGCAGGCCTTCGGCCCGTCGGGCGCGGCGGCGGCGGGCAAGGCGCAGGCACAGTTGCTGAACGCAGTGCAGGCGCATCTGGTGGCGCGCGATCCCGCCGCTCCGCCGCTCATCATGGTGCCGACCGAATATTACGACGCAAAGGAAACGCCGTACAAGGCAGCGCTTCGCGCCGCGCTCGACCCGCGCATCGTCGTGCAATGGACCGGCACCGACGTCGTGCCCCCGGCGATCTCGATCCCCGATGCCAAGGCCGCGACCAAGGCGTTCGGCCGCAAGACGCTGCTATGGGATAATTATCCGGTCAACGACTATGCCCAGACTACCGGACGGCTGTTGATGGCGCCGTACGTCAAGCGCGAGGCCGGGCTGTCGGGCGAACTGGCCGGCATCCTGTCGAACCCGATGAACCAGGAAGCACCGAGCCGCGTCGCCGTGACCGGCATCGCCGCCTTCGCGTGGAACGACGCCGGTTACGACGCCGAGCGGACATGGACCGCCGCCGCGCGCGAACTGGCCGGCGGCGACGCCCGCGCGGCGCAAGCGCTGCTGACCTTCTTCGACACCCAGCACATCGCGCCGACCTTCGGCAGCCAGCCATGGCAGGAACAGGCGCCCAAACTGAAGGCGCTGCTCGACCGGGTCCGCGACACGATCGCGGATGGCGACGCGCCCGCGCGGGCGGCTGTCATCGCCGAACTGACGCAACGCGCCGATGCGATCGCCGACGCGCCCGACATCATTCGCGCGGGCGTCGCCGATCCGGCGTTCGCCATACAGGCCGCGCCGTGGCTCGACGCGATGGGCACATGGGGCCGCGCGCTGCACCTGACCGCCGCCGGTCTCGCCGCCGCCGATGCCGGCAATCCGGCGGCGACCCGCTATTTCGCCGATGCGAAGCGGCTGGCGGCCGAAGCGGCGGCGGTCCGCACCATCCCCGGCGCGACCCGCTTCGACGGCACGATCAAGATCGCCGACGGCGTGCTCGACCGCTTCATCGCCGACGCGCCGGGCCTGATCGCCGCGCCGGTGCGGTAGCGCTCTTTCTCCCCTCCCTGACAAGGGAGGGGCCGGGGGTGGGTAGGCCCGCGAGGGAACGGCAGCACCCGCCCCAGACCGACCCACCCCCAACCCCTCCCTTCCAGGGAGGGGAGTCGATCGAAACCCCCTGTCGCAAACCGCCCACCCATGGCAGCAGGGGACGATGACCGATCCTGCCGCCACCCACGTCGCCGATACCGAACATCGCGGGCTGATCGCCGTCCTGCCGTCTGCCGCCCGCCCGTTCGCGCTGCTCGCACGGTTTGACCGGCCGATCGGCTGGTGGCTGCTGTTCTGGCCCGGCGCATGGGCGATCGCGCTGTCGGGCCGCGCCACCGAGCGCTGGGACATGCTGCTGTGGTTCCTCCTCGGATCGATCGCGATGCGCGGCGCGGGCTGCGTCTACAACGACATCATCGACCGCGATCTCGACCGGCAGGTGGCGCGGACCGCGAAGCGACCGCTGGCGAGCGGCGCGGTGTCGGTGAAGGCGGCGTGGTCGTGGCTGGTGATCCTGAGCCTGATCGGCCTCGCCGTGCTGCTGCAACTGAACCTCACTGCCGCCATCGTCGCGCTCGGCAGTCTGGCGCTGGTCGCCGCCTATCCGTTCATGAAGCGGATCACGTGGTGGCCGCAGGCGTGGCTCGGCATGGTGTTCTCTTGGGCCGCCCCGGTCGCATGGGCGCAGATGGCGGTGGGCGACTGGGTCACGCTGGCGCTGCTCTATGTCGGGTCGATCGTGTGGGTGATCGGCTATGACACCATCTATGCCTGTCAGGACATCGAGGATGATGCGATGGTCGGCGTCCGATCGTCGGCGCGGGCGATGGGCGGGCGGGTGCGCGGCGGGGTGACGTTGCTGTATGTGATCGCTGTCGCCTGCTGGGCAGCGGCGGTGTGGCGGGTGTTCCCGACGCCCCTCGCGCTCGCCACGCTGCTGCCCGCCGCGCTGCACCTGTCGTGGCAGGTCGCGACACTGAAACCCGACGACGGCGCGAACACGCTGGCGCGCTTCCGCAGCAACCGCGACGCCGGATTGCTGCTGTTCCTCGGCCTTCTTGTCGTCGGACAGGCGGCGTGAGCGTTGCCCTCGGCGCGAACGCTTCCCATGTCGCTGCCATGCTGACTCCCGCCATCGCCGCCGACCGTGCCCATGCCGCCACCCTCCGTGCCCGCGCGCACGGTGCCGACGCCGCCGATGCGATCCTGATCGCCGACACCGCGCTGGCGGTATCGGTCCGCCTCGGCGCGCTCGAGGATGTCGAACGCTCCGAAGGATCGGAACTGGGCCTGCGCGCCTTCGTCGGCCGTCGTTCGGCGAGCGTCTCGACCTCCGACCTGTCCGACGCCGGTCTCGATGCGCTGGCTGAGCGGCTGGTGGCGATGGCGAAAGCCGCGCCCGAGGACCCATGGGCCGGCCTTGCGCCTGCCGAACGGCTGCTGCACGGCGCGCCGCCGCTGCTCGATCTGGACGATGGTGGCGACGTCTCGCCGCAAGCGTTGCGCGAAGCGGCGCAGGCGGTCGAGGATGCCGCGCGCGCCGTTCCCGGCGTCACCAATTCCGAAGGCGGATCGGCCAGCGTCAGCCGTGCGGTCGTGGCACTGGCGACCAGTCACGGCTTCGCGCACGGCTATGCCGTCACCAGCCACGGCATCTCCGCCAGCGTCGTTGCCGGGAGCGGCGAGGGGATGCAGCGCGATCACGCCCATCACGCCACGCGCCACCGCCGCATGCTCGAAGCGGCGGACGAGGTCGGCACCCGCGCGGGAACGCGCGCCGTCGCCCGGCTGAACCCGGTGGCGATGACCAGCGGCGTCGTGCCGGTGGTGTTCGACCCGCGCGTCGGGTCCAGCCTGATCGGCCATATCCTCGGCGCGATCGGCGGCCCGTCGATCGCGCGCGGCACCAGCTTCCTGCGCGACTGTCTGGGCAAAGCGATCCTGCCGACTGCGCTGTCGATCCTCGATGATCCGCATCTGCCGCACGGCCTACGCTCGCGCCCGTTCGATGGCGAGGGGCTGGCGGTGTCGCCGATGGCGCTGGTCGATCATGGCGTGCTGGAGACGTGGCTGCTCGACAGCGCGTCGGCGCGGCAACTGGGGCTGGAGCCGACCGGCCATGCCTCGCGCGGGCTGGGCGGCCCACCCGGCGTCACCACCGGCAATATCCATCTGGCCGGCGGCAGCGGCAGCCGCGACGCGCTGATCGCCGACATCGACTATGGCGTGCTCGTCACCGAACTGATCGGGCAGGGGGTGAACGGCGTCACCGGCGACTACAGCCGGGGCGCGTCGGGGTTCCTGATCGAGAATGGCGAGATCACGCAGCCGGTATCGGGGATCACCATCGCCTCCAACCTGCGCGACATGCTCGGCAGCTTGAGCGCGGCGGGCGACCTCGAATTCCGGCAGGGGGTGAACGTGCCGACGCTGCGAGTCGCGGCGATGACGGTCGCGGGTGGCTGACGCCGCGCTGCTCGGGCGCGTCGTCGCCATCGCGGGCGAGGCGGCGGCGCTGGCGCACGCCCGGTTTCGCGGCGACTTCGCGACATGGGAAAAGGCGCCGGGCAATCCGGTGTGCGAGGTCGACCTCGCCGTCGACCGGCTGCTGCGCGAGCGGCTGTCGGCGCTGCTGCCCGATGCCGGCTGGCTGTCGGAGGAAACCGCCGACGATGCCGACCGGCTGATGCGCCGCCGGGTGTGGATCGTCGACCCGATCGACGGCACACGCGACTATATCCGCGGGCGCGACGGCTGGGCGGTGTCGATCGCGCTGGTCGAGGATGGCCAGCCGGTGCTGGGCGTCCTCCACGCCCCGGCACGCGGACAGGTGTGGACGACGCTCGCCGGGGCCGGTGCCCATGCCAACGGCAGCCGCATCCACGCCAGCACCCGCACCGATTTCGCCGGCAGCCGCACGCCGGTCGACGCGCTGGCGAAGGCCGATCGCGATCTGGCGGTGGTGGCCAAACCCAATTCGATCGCGCTGCGCATGGCGATGGTCGCGAGCGGCGACGCCGATTTCCTGGCAACCCTGCGCTGGGGCAATGAATGGGACGTCGCGGCCAGCATATTGCTGGCGCGCGAGGCAGGGGCGACCGTCACCGACGCGATCGGCCGCAAGCTGCGCTTCAACCAGCCGCGCCCGCAATTCTTCGGGGTGATGGCCGCCGCGCCGGGCATCCACGCGGCGGCGGTGGAACGGCTGCGCGACCGGGCGATCGTGGCGCTGGGCAAGCGGTAGGATGGGGTGGCTGGCGCGGCTGTTCGGGCGGGAGCGGCGCGAGCCGTTCGAGTGGGTCAAAGTCGACCGCAGCAACCCGCAACCGCGCCCGGTCGCCCCGCTCGAAGCGGCCGACGATCCCGACTGGGCATGGCGGACGCTGGTCGCATGGTGGGACCGGACCGATGGCGGCCCGCCGATCGGTGGGGCTTCCGACGAAGCGATCGAAACGCTGGAACGCCGCTACGACATCGTCTTGCCGCCCGACTTCCGCGCGTATCTCACCAACGCAATTCCGTCGCGCGAGGACATGGATCACGGCGCGGGAACATGGTGGCACCTCGATCGCATTCGCAACCTGCCCGACGAGTATGAGCATCCGGTCGGCCCGGTGATTTCCGATGGCGGCCGGCGTTGGCTCTTCTTCGTCGACCATTTGATCTGGAGTTGGGCGTGGGCGATCTGCTGCGAACCCGGACCCGATTGGGGGAAGGTCGCCGTGATCCTCGGCGAAAATGACGACTGTATCGTGGCCGCCAGTTTCTCCGATTTCGTCGCCGGCTACATCGCCGATCCCTACGACATGACCTGAACCCCGGATCAGCCGCCATTCATCGGCGTTATGCCATCACGATGGCGATGACCGCGACGCTCCCCGACCGGACCAGAGGCACCGCGCTGGCGGTGACGATCGGCCTGCACGTCCTGCTCGGCTGGGCGCTGATTATCGGGCTGGGCGTCGACATCCCCCGCGCCGCGCAAGGGGCGCTGGCGACGTTCGACATCCTGCCCCCGCCGCCCGATCCGCCGCCCCCGCCACCCGTTCCCCAAGTGGTGCGTCAGGGCCGCCCCGAAGGCCGCGCCGCCCCGCCCAACATCCGCTCGAAAGCGACCGAGATCGTCGCGACCCCGCCGGTCGTGCCGCTGCCCGTACCCCCGCCGGTCGTGACCGCACCGGTCGCCGGTCCGGGTAACGACGCCTCGTCGGGCGCGACCGACACGATCGGGCCGGGCACCGGCGCGGGCGGGATCGGCGATGGCCTTGGCAGCGGGGGCGCGGGTGACGGCGACGGGTCGGGCGGCGGCGACACGCCCCCCGAACAGATCGGCGGCTCGCTGCAAGGCGCGCGCCTGCCCCCCGAACTGGAGGAAAACGGTTTCGAGGGCAGCGTCGAGGTCGACTATGTCGTCGAACCGAACGGCCGCGCCACCGACTGCCGCATCCGCCGGTCGAGCGGCAACCGCGCGATCGACCTCGCGACCTGCCGCCAGATCGAACGCGCCTTCCGCTTCCGCCCCTCGCGCGACGGACGCGGCCAGCCGGTGGCGTCGGTCATGGTCCAGCGCCACGAATGGGATGTGGAGCGGGAGTAGCGGACCGGGTCGGGCGACACGTCCGCCCGCCCAACCATCGTCGCCCCAGCGAAGGCTGGGGCCTCAAGCGGCGCTTGTCTCGCCTCATGTACGGGAGATCCCAGCCTTCGCTGGGATGACGTTTGGTTCGATGTAGCTGGATCAGTCGTTCAACCTCTGGTTTCGACGACGTGCAGCATGAAGGCGTCTCCCGATATTTCCGCCGAGCACTGCCATGTCCGCTCGGCACCCGCCACCGGTTCGGGTCGCATCCGCGCGAGTTGGCCGAAGAACGGCTTCAATTCGGGAAATCCGTCAGCGATCGGCGTCAGCAGAAACCCGGTCGGGTTGCTGAAACGGTGCTGCGAAACCTCCGTCCGGTTCCGATGCGACATCACATAGGTGTAGAGTGGCATGGCCTGGCCGCCGGGAGTGCCTATTCCTCGCCCTGATACTTGATCTGCAAATACCGCTCGCGCGTCGCCAGACTGTCCAAATCCCCCTGCGCCAGTTGCTGAGTCATCGCCGCGATCTCGCCGTCGATGACCTTCAACCCCTCGACCAGTTGTTCATCCGGCGTGCGGCCGTTGCGGGGCACCCGGCGCAGCGGCTCGGGTACGCGCTGATAGCCGCGCACCAGTTCGGGCAGTTGCTCGCCCACCAGCTTGCGCACCTCGGCCGCCGCCGGTTCGGCGTCGTTCAGCCCGACGAGCTGCGCCGACAGCGTATCGAGCTTGATCCCGATCGCATCGGCCAGCGTCATGGCGGGCGCGGGCAGGGCAGGGCGCTGCGCCGACAGCCAGCGCTCGGTCTGCGCCGGCAGCGACTTCAAGGGTGCCTGCCCCAGTTGCTCGATCACCACCTCGCGCGTCACCGGCATCAGCGCGAACAGCGCGGTGGCGGCGATCAGCAACGCCATCACCAGCATCGCCCCGCCCAGACCCAGCGGCATGAACCACCCGATCACCAGCGCGCCGACGATGATCGCGCCGTCCGCCGCCGCGATCCGGCCCAGCCGCTTGAGCACCTCCGCCTCGCGCCGCCGCCGTGCGCGCGGGGCGACCGCGCCGTGCCGCTCGCGCACGCGCTCCAGCGTCAGTTCGGCGCGCTCCAGCGTTTCCTCGGCACGGGCCATTGCGGTTACATCGCCTCCAGCTTGAACGTCTCGCCCTTGCCCGCCGCATTCTGCGACGCGCCCTCGGCCCGCGCGATATAGCCCTTCGACTTCTCGATCTCGCTCGACAGCGTGCCGACGGTGGTCTTCATCGAATCGAGCGCCTTCAGCTTGAAGGTGTCGATCGCGTCCATCGTGTCGTACACGTTCTGGAACGCGCGTTGCAGCACCTCGACCGGAATCGTCGCCGATGCCGCCTGTTCGTGGATCGTCGCCGTCTGGCTCTTGAGCAGCTTGCTGGTCGAATCGATGATGTTGGCGGTGGTGGTGTTGAGCGCGGTGATCTGTTCGAGCACCAGCTTCTGGTTGGTCAGCGCCTGCGCCACCGTGACGGCGGTGCGCAGCGCGCCGACTGTGGTGGTGCTGGCGCGGTCGACGCCCTTCACCAGCTCGACATTGTTCTTCTTGACCAGATCGAGCGCCAGATAGCCCTGCACCGTCACCGCCATCTGCGTCAGCAGGTCCTGGCTACGCTGGCGGACATAGAACAGCGCCGTCTCGCGCACCGCCTTGGCCTTGGCCGGGTCGCTGTGGTCCAGCTCGTTGGCCTTGTCCTCGAGCTTCTGGTCCATCTCCTTCGACAGATAGATCATCTGTTCGAGCCGGCCCATCGCGGTCCACAGATTGGCGCGTTCGGTGTCGATGGCGGCATTGTCCATCAACAGCTCGTCCTTGCCCGACTGCAACCGCTTGAGGATTTCGGCGATATGGCTCTGCGCGGATTTATAGCCGTCGAAATAGTCGCGCACCTTGCTGCCGAACGGGATCATCCCG
This sequence comes from Sphingomonas sp. Leaf4, assembly GCF_920939515.1. Taxonomy (NCBI): domain Bacteria; kingdom Pseudomonadati; phylum Pseudomonadota; class Alphaproteobacteria; order Sphingomonadales; family Sphingomonadaceae; genus Sphingomonas; species Sphingomonas sp. Leaf4. Next base: position 200,187 of record NZ_CAKLBB010000002.1, read on the forward strand.
AACAGCTTCTTGGGCTCCATCAGATTGCCCTGACGACCCGGATCGAGGTCCTCGATCGTGCGGCGAAGCTGCGCCAGATCGGTGCCGACGCCCGATTCCTGATCCATCGCCCGCACCGGCCGGTCGAGGAAGCGGTTCGACTGGCCCGCCGCCTCGCGGATCTCGCGCGCGCCTAGATTGCTGATCGCATCGACCCGCTTGCCGAATTCGGGCGAGTTGGTGTCCTGCGCGATCAGTTGCTCGATGAAGTCGTCGACCCGGGTCTGCAACTCGGTCTTCTTGGTGTCGTCCACCGGCACCAGCCCGGCGGCCTTGGCCGGGGCCACCGTCGGCACCGGATCGGGCGGGGTCAGCACCAGCGTCGGTTCGTCGATCGTCAACGTCGCCATAATCCCTCCAACGGTCGTCCCGCCCTAGATGCCGGGGAACGTCACCGGGTTCAACTGTGGTATTTAGATAATACACCACGGTGATGCAACCTCTTGTCCCGCGTTGTCATCCGCGATAGCCAGCCCGGCAGAGGGGATTGCCATGACGAAGCGTTTATCCGGCCTGTTGCGGACCGCCGCCCTGTCGCTCGCGTTGGTGACGCAGGCGGCGCAGGCACAGGACCAGTTCATCGATCCCAACACGCTGAGGCCGTCGCTTGATCCGACGCGGACCGCCAACGGCCTCGCGCTCACCCCGCCGATGGGTTGGAATAGCTGGAACAAATACGGCTGCACCATCACCGAAAAGATCGTGCGCGACATGGCCGACGCCATGGCCGGCAACGGCATGAAGGCGGCGGGCTACACCTATATCGTCATCGACGATTGCTGGCATGGGGCTCGCGACGCCAACGGCTTCATCACTGCCAATGCCGAGAAATTCCCGAGCGGGATCAAGGCGCTTGCCGACTATATTCACAGCAAGGGGCTGAAGTTCGGCATCTATTCGGACGCCGGTGCCAAGACCTGCGGCGGCAAGCCCGGCAGCCAGGGCCATGAATATCAGGACGCGCTGACCTATGCCCGCTGGGGCGTCGACTATCTGAAATACGATTGGTGTTCGACCGGGGTGCGCAATGCCGAGGAAGCCTATGCGCTGATGGCCGACGCGCTGAAGGCCAGCGGGCGGCCGATCGTGCTGGCGATCTGCGAATGGGGCAACAACCGCCCGTGGGAATGGGCCAAGAAGATCGGCAATCTGTGGCGCACGTCGTCCGACATCCGTGATGGATGGAAGGGCCGCGAGAAATGGTCGATCGGCATGACCGACATCGTCGACATCAACGAACCGCTCTATCCGCACGCCGGCCCCGGCCACTGGAACGACCCCGACATGCTCGAGGTCGGCAACGGCGGCATGAGCGACACCGAATATCGCGCGCATTTCAGCCTGTGGGCGATGATGGCCGCGCCGCTGATCGCCGGCAACGACATCGCCACGATGAACGACGCGACGAAGGCGATCCTGCTGAACCACGAGGTCATCGCGGTCGATCAGGACGCGCTTGGCGCACAGGGCCGCCGCGTCCGCGACGACGGCGATCGGGAAGTCTGGTCGCGCACCCTGTCCGACGGATCGCGTGCCGTCATCCTGTTCAACCGCGGCGAGACGCCCGCGCCGATCACCGCGACTTGGCCCGAGATCGGCTATCCGGCGGGGGTGACGGCCGAAGTGCGCGACCTGTGGGCGCACAAATCGCTCGGCCGCATGGCGGGCAGCTTTGCGGCAACCGTACCGGCGCACGGCGTCGTCATGGTCCGTATCACGCCGGGCAAGTAGCGGTATTTCGCGCGGAGGAGGCAGAGGGAAGGGCGCGATAGGAAGACGCCGTCGCTTAGGTCCGATCGAGATTCAGCTATTCGTGTGCAGTCCGTAGTCGAAAACACCACCCTCTTTCGTCACCCCGGACCTGTTCCGGGGTCCACCTGGCCGCGAACGCTGTCGCAAGTGCCTCGAGCGGCAGCGATCGCTGCACGGTGGACCCCGGAACAAGTCCGGGGTGACGGAGATGGTCTTTGCCGGCGTCACGGCCGACTGAATGTCGATCGGACCTAGGAATCGCCACGATGGCGTCGAACGCCCCCTCTCTGCGCCTCCGCGCCTCTGCGCGACCATCTTCTGCCTGCGATCAGGAAGAAGGAAGGTTGGTTCACGCGGAGGCGCGGAGGGGTTCCGGTCGTGGCGTCCGTCATCCGCGCCAGCAGCTTCTGGCCTGTGTTTCCGGTAGCACTGCGTCTCCCGGACGCGAACCGGGTGCCGCAAGCGCAACCCCTCCGCGCCTCCGCGCCTCCGCGTGAAAAAAATTCATCGTATTTTACGCCAACACGCTGCACCGCAAAAACGCCCCCTTTGCGGAATCGTGATAAATACGCTAAGCGCGCGCCCAACTGCACTCCCGCACGATCCAGGAAATAGTATGAGCCTTCGCAACGTGGCGATCATCGCCCACGTCGATCACGGCAAAACCACGCTCGTCGATCAGTTGTTCCGTCAGTCCGGCACGTTCCGCGACAACCAGCGCGTCGAGGAACGCGCGATGGATTCGAACGACCTCGAAAAAGAGCGTGGCATCACCATTCTCGCCAAGCCGACCTCGGTCGACTGGACCCCGCCGGGCAGCGATGAATCGATCCGCATCAACATCGTCGACACCCCCGGCCACGCCGATTTCGGCGGTGAGGTCGAGCGCATCCTGTCGATGGTCGACGGCGTCGTCCTGCTGGTCGATTCGTCGGAAGGCGCGATGCCACAGACGAAGTTCGTGACCGGCAAGGCGCTGGCGCTGGGCCTCAAGCCCATCGTCGTCGTCAACAAGGTCGACCGCAGCGACGCGCGCATCCAGGAAGTGCTCGACGAGGTGTTCGACCTCTTCGTCTCGCTCGACGCGAACGACGAACAGCTCGACTTCCCGGTGCTCTACGCCTCGGGCCGCAACGGCTATGCCTCGACCGACATGGACGCGCGTGAAGGCACGCTGATCCCGATGTTCGAGACGATCGTGTCGCACGTGCCCGCGCCGAAGGTGGAAGTGGAGGACGTTCCGTTCACCTTCCTCGTGACCCTGCTCGACCGCGACAACTTCCTCGGCCGCGTGCTGACCGGTCGCGTCAATTCGGGCACGATCAAGCTGAACCAGCCGATCCACGCGCTCGACAACGACGGCAAGATCATCGAAACGGGCCGCGCGTCCAAGATCATGTCGTTCCGCGGGCTGGAGCGCGTGCCGGTGGACGAAGCCAAGGCGGGCGACATCATCTCGCTGGCCGGCCTCGCCGTCGCCACCGTGTCGAACACCATCTGCGATCCGCAGGTCACCGAGCCGCTGCACGCGCAGCCGATCGATCCGCCGACGCTGTCGATGCGTTTCGCCGTCAACGATTCGCCGATGGCGGGGCGTGAGGGCACCAAGGTCACGTCGCGCATGATCCGCGACCGCCTGTTCCGCGAAGCCGAATCGAACGTCGCCGTGAAGGTCACGGAAGCCGCCGATCGCGACAGCTACGAAGTCGCCGGTCGCGGCGAATTGCAGCTCGGCGTGCTGATCGAGACGATGCGCCGCGAAGGCTTCGAACTGGGCATCTCGCGTCCGCGCGTGCTGTTCGGCGAGGATGAGGACGGCAAGAAGACCGAGCCGTACGAAACCGTCATCATCGACGTGGACGAGGAATATTCGGGCACGGTCGTCGAGAAGATGAACCTGCGCAAGGCCGAGATGACCGACATGCGTCCCTCGGGCGGCGGCAAGACCCGCATCACCTTCTCCGCGCCGTCGCGCGGCATGATCGGCTATCACGGCGAGTTCCTGTCGGACACGCGCGGCACCGGCATCATGAACCGGCTGTTCGAGAAGTACGGCCCGCACAAGGGCCAGATCGAAGGCCGCAAGAACGGCGTGCTGATCTCGAACGGCGCCGGCGAAGCGCAGGGCTATGCACTGGGTCCGCTCGAAGAGCGCGGCATCCTGTTCGTCGGCCACGGCGAGGCGCTGTACGAAGGCATGATCATCGGTGAGAACGCCAAGACGGATGACCTCGAGGTCAATCCGATGAAGGCGAAGCAGCTCACCAACTTCCGCGCATCGGGCGGCAAGGACGACGCGATCCGCCTGACTCCGCCGAAGAAGATGACGCTGGAACAGGCGATTGCGTACATCGACGACGACGAGATGGTCGAAGTGACGCCGAAGAACATCCGCCTGCGCAAGCGTCATCTGGACCCGAACGAGCGCAAGCGCGCGAGCCGGGCGAAGGCCGCCTGAGAATAGCGGGGCCGGGCAAGGCGGGCCGGGCAAAGGCGTAGCGCCAGCTACGCCAAGCCGCACAAGGCCCGCCCGGCCGTCCTTGCTACCAGCAAGGACCGACGACGTGGCTTCGCCACGTCGGGCGACAAAAAAGAGAACGGCCCCGGAAGCGATTCCGGGGCCGTTTCCTATTGCGGGAAGAACGCCTTGATCGGCCGCGCCGCGCCGGGCGTGCCGTCGATCACCGCATGGGTCAGTGCCATGCCTGCGCTGCTGTAGGCGAACAGTTCGGCCAGCAGGAACATCGCGACGAAGAAGCCCCAGCCCCACGCCCATGCGACATGAACCCGGCCGGTTCGCCGCCAGTCGGCGATCGCGCCGAGGATCGGGAAGATCGACGGCGCGATCAGCGCCGCGATCCACCAGCCCCACGGAATCAGGAACGGCATCGGCAGCAGGCGTCCGAACCCCGGCCCGGTAATCGCGGCCATGGCGCAGAACATCAGCCGGCGATGCCAGTCGGTCCGTCGCCGCAGTACGATGGCGGCGCCCGTCAACAGGGCGAAGGTCAGGATGCCGGCCGGATTGCCGATCAGGAAGGAATTGACGTCGAACACCGGCGGTCCGCCATGGTCGCGCACGGCATGCAAGGTAATCACAATGGCCAGCGTGACCATGACCGGCAACCATATCAGCGCCAGCCAGCCAAGCCGCCGATGCCAATGGAGTGCTCGACCGGCGACCAGGGCGGTCTGCGTCACATACAGCGCGATCCAGCCCAGAAAGACGAGGCCGTGGACGTGGTAGACGAGCGGCAGCGCGAAGGACGAGCGTCCGGCGGCGAGGTTTAGCGAAAATCCGGCAACCAGCACGGCCGCCATCGCAATTGCCGAGTAGAGAAAGAACCGATGTTCCCGCGTCGCGACCGACTGCGGCATTGACCGTGTAGCCATGTGTTATTCCCCCGATAACCCACGGACCGGCACCTTACTCCATTTCAGCCGGCAATACGATCGTTACGAAGGCGATTCGATCGGCGATGCGATGCCGTCAGCCCACCGGCACCCGCTCGTTCAGCAACGGGACCAGCTCCCGGTTCAGATCGTCGAGCGTCATCGCCCCTGCCTTGGCATACCGCACCACCCCCTTGCGATCGACGATGTAATTGGTCGGCACCGCCGTCGCGTCGTCGATCCCCTTGATCCGCTTGGCCGGGGTGATCGCCAGCGTGTTGAACAGCGCCTTCATCTTGAAGATCGGCACCGACCCCTCGGTCGTCACCGCGAACACGCGCATGCCGTGCTTGCTGACCTGCCGGTAATAGCCGTCGAGCAGCGGCAGTTCGACGCGGCATGGCACGCACCATGTCGCCCAGAAATTGATGAGCACCACTTCGCCGCGATGTTCGGCCAGCGTCGTCTTGGTCCCGTCGGCCAGCGTGAACTCGATCGGCGGCGCGACCTGCCCGACCTTCAATTCCTTGGCGGCGGCAGGCGTGGCGATCGCGGCGGCGGCGAGCAGCGGCAACATCCATTTCAGCATATACTATATCCCCCCGGCGCACAGGATTCGCCGAACCACGGATTTCGTCAAGCCGTTGCCGCGCCATGCCCCGCGCTGCTATCCCATGCCCCATGCCCCATCTCTATCTCGTCGACGGCTCCGGCTATATCTTCCGCGCCTATCACCGGCTGCCGCCGCTCACGAACATCCATGGCGAGCCGGTCGGCGCGGTTTATGGCTATACGTCGATGCTGTGGCGGCTGGCCGATGCGCTGCACAAGGCCGACGGGCCGACGCACATGGCGGTCATCCTCGATAAATCGTCCAAGACCTTCCGCAACGACCTCTACGACCAGTACAAGGCGCACCGTCCGCCGCCGCCCGAGGACCTCGTCCCCCAGTTCCCGATGATCCGCGATGCGACCCGCGCGTTCAGCCTGCCGTGCATTGAGGAAGCGGGGCTGGAGGCCGACGACATCATCGCCTGCTATACCCAGGCGGCATTGGCACAGGGCTGGCAGGTGACGATCGTCAGCGCCGACAAGGACCTGATGCAGCTCATGACCGATCCGTCGGTCGACATGCTCGACACGATGAACAACCGCACGCTCGGCCCCGAGCATGTCGTCGAGAAGTTCGGCGTCACCCCCGACAAGCTGGGCGACGTGCTGGCGCTGATGGGCGACAGCGTCGACAACGTCCCCGGCGTCCCCGGCGTCGGTCCCAAGACGGCGGCCAAGCTCATCAACGAACACGGCACCCTCGAAGCGGTCCTCGCCGCCGCGCCAGACATGAAGAAGGGCAAGCTGCGCGACAATCTGATCGACCATGCCGATGCCGCGCGGCTGTCGAAGGTGCTGGTGACGCTGAAATGCGACGGGGCCTTGCCCGAACCATTGGACGCACTGGCGATGCAGGGCATCCCGGAGGCACCGCTTCGCGCGTTCCTCAAACATCACGGCTTCCGCACGCTGCTGACCAAGCTCGCCACCGTCGCCGATACAGCCCCCGACACCCCGGCCGCACCGGTGGCGGACGATGACGAGGTACCGTGCAACCACGACGGCTATGAAACCGTCACCGATCTCGCCACCCTCGACCGCTGGATCGCCGAAGCGAGGGCGCTGGGCCATGTCGCGATCGATACCGAGACGACCGGGCTGGACGCCACCCGCGCCGACTTGGTCGGGTTCAGCCTCGCGCTCGCCCCCAACCGCGCCTGCTATGTGCCGATCGCGCACGGCGGCACCGACATGTTCGCCGAAAAGCCGGTCCAGATCGATCGCGACGCCGCCGTCGCCGCGCTGAAACCACTGCTGGCCGACCCGTCGGTGCTCAAGATCGGCCATAACCTGAAATACGACATGGTCGTGCTCGCGCGGCTGGGCCTCACCGTCGCGCCCTATGACGACACGATCGTCATGAGCTTCGCACTCGACGCGGGCAACCACGGTCACGGCATGGACGAACTCGCCGCCACGCACCTGCGCCATAGCTGCATCGCCTATAAGGACGTCGTCGGCACCGGCAAGAAACAGGTCGGTTTCGGCGAGATCGACCTCAAGACCGCCACCCGCTACGCCGCCGAGGATGCCGATGTGACGCTCCGGCTCCATCGCCGGTTCAAGCCGCGCCTGGCGTATGAATCGGTCACGACCGTCTACGAACGGGTCGATCGCCCGCTGGTGCAGGTGATCGCCGACATGGAGCAGGCCGGGATCAAGGTCGACGCGAAGGTCCTCGCCCGCCTGTCGGACGAATTTTCCACGCGCATCGCCGACCTCGAAACCCAGATCCACGACTTGGCCGGCACGAAATTCACCATCGGCTCGCCCAAGCAGCTCGGCGACGTGCTGTTCGTGACGCTGGGGATCAAGGGCGGGCGCAAGGGCAAGTCGGGCGTCTATTCGACCGACGTCACCGAACTGGAACGCATCGCCGCCGACAGGACATCGGCCGGTGCCGAGATCGCCGCGCGCGTGCTCGACTGGCGACAGCTCACCAAGCTCAAGAACACCTATACCGACGCGCTCCAGGCGCAGATCAACCCCGCCACCGGCCGCGTCCACACGTCGTACAGCCTCACCGGGGCGCAGACCGGCCGCCTGTCGTCGACCGACCCCAATCTCCAGAACATCCCGATCCGCACCGAAATCGGTCGCCAGATCCGCGACGCCTTCGTGGCGGAGGAGGGCAACGTCATCCTCGCCGCCGACTATTCGCAGATCGAACTGCGCCTCGCCGCGCATATCGCCGACGTGCCGCAGTTGCGCGAGGCGTTCGCGCGCGGTGACGACATCCACAGCATCACTGCCAAGGAACTGTTCGGCGAGGTCAACCGCGACACCCGCGGCCGTGCCAAGACGATCAACTTCGCGATCCTCTACGGCATCAGCCGCTGGGGCCTCGCCGGACGGCTGGACGTGAGCGCGGAGGAAGCGCAGTCGATGATCGACCGCTATTTCGATCGCTTCCCCGGCATCAACCGCTACATCGCCGAAACCACGCAGGCCGTGCGCACCACCGGCTTCACCACCACCCTGTTCGGCCGCAAGACCCATTTCCCGCGCATCAAGTCGAAGGTGCAGCACGAACGGCAGGGGGCGGAACGCGCCGCGATCAACGCGCCGGTACAGGGCACCAGTGCCGACATCATCAAACGCGCGATGACCCGCATGGGGCCGGCGCTGGCGCAGGCCGGGCTGGGCGAGGTGCGGATGCTGCTCCAGGTCCACGACGAACTGGTCTTCGAACTCCCCGAAGCGCTGGTCGAGGCGGCCACCCCGGTGATCCGCCGCGTGATGGAAACGGCGGCCGAACCGCTGGTCGACCTGAGCGTGCCGCTCGGCGTCGAGATCGGCACCGGCAAGAGCTGGGGCGCGGCGCACTGATCGGACAGCTCGTTTGTCGCTAAAAGACAGCCGACTTTTGTTGTCAACGCCGGATGCTGCCAATAGACTGTCGTCAATCCACGTTGCTGATAGCCGAATCGATGCCAATGCTTGCCAACCGATATGACATGTCCCGGGCGGTATCGTATCATCACGGTGCGTTCCCGCCCGCGACCTTCGATTATGCCGCGCTCCTCGGACCGCTGGAGGAAGCGGCCGCGTCGCTGGCGCGGTACGATGCCAAGATGGCGAGCATGGTGAACAGCGAACTGTTCCTCGCTCCCCTGCGGCGGCAGGATGCGGTCAGTTCGTCGCGGATGGAGGGCACGATCTCGACGATCGAGGAAGTGTACCGGATCGAGGCGGAAGAAGACGCCGGCGCACTCGATCCCTATCGCGAAGCGCGCAACGACGACATCGAAACCTTCCTCTATTCCCGCGCGCTGCGCAACGCGCAGCAATCGCTGGCCGAGGGTGCGCCGTTGAGCGAACACCTGATCCGCACCGCCCATCAGCAATTGCTGTTCATGGGTCGCGGCGCGCGCAAGCGCCCCGGCGCGTACAAGACCGAACAGAATTATATCGGCGACGACCGTCGCGGTGTGATCCACTATGTGCCGATCGCGCCCGAAATGCTTGCCCCGGCCATGGAAGGGCTGGTGCGCTTCATGAACGGAAGCACGATGCGCCCGTTGATCCGCACGGCGCTCACCCATGTCGAGTTCGAGGCGCTGCACCCGTTCGAGGATGGCAACGGCCGGATCGGCCGGATGCTCATCACGCTCATGCTGTGGAAACTCGGCATCATCGCCCAGCCCAATTTCTTCGTTTCGGGCTATTTCGAAGCGAACAAGGACGAATATATCGCCCGGATGCGCGCCGTTTCCGCCGACGGCGACTGGACGGGATGGATCGTGTTCTTCCTGCGCGCAATGCACGCGCAGGCGGCCGTCAACATCTCGACCGCCGACAGGATTTTCGCGCTCTACAGCGACATGCGCGAGCGGTTTCGCGAAACGCTCAATTCGCAGTTTCACGATCAGGCAATGGACTTCGTCTTCGCCAGCCCGGTGTTTCGCAACGACCGTTTCGTCGATCGTTCGGGGATACCCGTATCCTCGGCCCGTCTGTTGTCGCGCCGTCTGGTCGACGCGGGCTTCCTGCGTACGATCGAGGGGTCGGCCGGCCGCCGCGCCGCGCTCTATGCCTTCGACCCGTTGCTCGATCTGTTGCGGGTCTGACAGGCTGTTCGAACCCTCGTGAACGCGCGGGTTTTCGCTCCGGCCCGATCGAACGGGTTTGGCAGGGTTGGCACCGGAACTCCGACCGTTGCCCGCAAGCCGCACCCGGCGTGCAAAGCGTAAACGAGGGGCTATGGCGCGGCGGCGGCATCCCCTATGACGCGGCGATGACCTGCCCCCCGCGCGGCGCATGACCGACGCGCCGACCCCGCCGACCGACGACATCGCCGCACTCGCCAAGGGTGGGCGGACGAACGTGTTCGGCTTCGTCCTGCGCCTCGTCGCGCGGTTGCCGTTCCTGTTCATCGCCGGCCGCGTCTATGGGCCGGAGATCGTCGGCCGGTTCGCGCTCGCCGTGCTGGTGGTCGAACTGGCGGCGCTGATCGCGACGCTTGGCCTTAAACGCGGGCTGGCACAGGCCTTGTCGTCGACCACCCGGCCGCACGCGCATGTCGTGTGGGATGCGCTGGCGGTCGCCTTCATCCTGTCGGTCGCGGCCAGTGCGCTGCTCTTCGTCTTTCCGCAGATCATGTATCCCAACAGCCAGGTGATCGGCTTCGAACGCCTGCTGCCGCTGGTCGTGTTCGCCATCGCCTGGTCCGACGTCAGTCTGGCCGCGCTCGCCTATCGGTTGAACGTGAAGGCGGCGGTGACGGCGCGCGCGGTGGTCGAGCCGTGGACGATCTCGATCGCCGCATGGTGCCTGAGCTATTATTCGACGCGCGACGGGCTCATCATGTCCTACGTGCTGGCGATGGCGGCGGCGCTCGCCGCGTCGATCATTCCGTTCGTCCGCAGCTATGGCCTGCCGGTCGGCTGGTCGCCGCATCTGGGGCCGATGCTGGCGCTGGTGAAGCGCAACATGCCGCTCGCCGGCGCTGACGCGATCGAATGGGGCACGCGCAACGTCGATCGCTTCATCCTCGGCCTGTTGTTCGGCCCGGCGACGGTCGGCGTCTATTACATGGCGCAACAGGTCGCCTCGCTGCCGCAGAAGCTCAAGACCAGCTTCGATCCGGTGCTGGGCCCGGTCATCACTCACAGCCTTGCCGATGGCGACAAGGCGGCGGTCGCGCGACAGGTGCGGCAGGTCGGCTTCTGGATCATCACCGCGCAGGCCGCACTGGCGCTGGCGGGCAGCATCCCCGCCTCGGGCGTGATGGGCGTCGTCGGCCGCGAATTCGTCAGCGGGGCGGGGGCCTTGTCGTTCCTGCTGATCGCCGAGGTGTTCGCCGCCAAGGGCGCGGTGTCCGAAGCGGCGCTGGTCTATATCGCGCGCCACCGCAACCTGATGATCTCGCTGGCGCTGCTCGCGTTTCAGGTGGCCTTGAGCTTCGCGCTGGTCGCGCTGATGCGTGGCCTCGGCTGGCCAGAGCCATGGGCGGCGGCGGGGCCGGCGGTGGCGCTCGTCACGTCGGTCTCCATCGGCTCGGTCGTCAAGTCCGGGCTTCTCTCGAAACTGCTCGGCCATAGCGTGCGCGATTTCCGCCCGGCGTTCGTCTGGGCGGTGCTGGCGGCGGCGCTGGTCGGCTCGGCGATCATGCAGTTGCCGCGCCGCTACGAATGGGCGGAGATGCTGTTCGGCATCCCGATCATCCTCGCCACCTATTTCGCGATCCTGTGGCGCTGGGCCTTTCGCCCGGAAGACAAGGCGCTGTTCCACAAGAGCGCGGCGGCCGGCGAGGCGCACCTGCCGACCGACCGCTACAAGGTGTGACCCCGCGTTACTTGATGAAATAGCCGACGACGCCCCACCGGCCGCCGTCCTTCGCCAGCACCACCGTTTCGGTCGCACCGGCGCGGTTGGCGAAGGCCGTGCGGAATTCGACCAGTTGATATTCGCCCGCCGGGGCACCCGGCAGCGACGTGGTCGTGGTCGCTCGCTGGACGGTCCGCGATCGAACCGCGCCCAGCGGCGCGCGCACCGGCTTGACCTGCGCCGTCCACTGATCGGCGGTCACGGCACCGCGGAAAGTCGCCCCGGCGGCCTGCCAGCTCTCCTGCCAGCGTTCCTGGTCGACGATCGTCAGCCATTGCCGTGCGACCTGCTGCCCCGCCGGATCGCTCGCGACCTGTTCGGTGGCGGCGGGTGTCGGCGCGGCGGTGTTGAAGGCGGTGGCGGCCGCGATGACGGCGGCGATCAGGATCGACATGGTGAGCATTCCTCCACTGAGCCAGAGCAGTCGGGTCGACTGCGGCGGACCACTGGAAGCACCCGCAACGGCGTTGGGGGACACCCCCAATTGCTTGTCCCCCATGGTTTGGGGGCCACCGCGCTCGGCATCGCCCAAAATCCTTGCGGCCTCGCGGCTGCTCGATACCGCCAGCTTGCGCCGCGCGTCGCGCAACCGCTCGTTGATCGTGTGGATCGACAGGTTCAGATGCGCCGCGACCGACTTGGCATCATGCCCGGCGAGCAGCAGGCGCAACGCCTCCTTCTCGCGTTCGGTCAGCGTATCGAGCCCCTCGCGCATCACGCGGTCGCAAACGGTGTCATCCCCGTCGTCTAGGAGGACGACCGGTCGACGGCAACCGCGTGCGGCCCCTATCGATAGCGCGACAGCGCCAGATCGCCCGTCTCGATCGCTGCGCGCCGCCCCGACATCAGGTCGGCGATCACCGCCGCCGATCCGCACGCCATCGTCCACCCCAGCGTCCCGTGGCCGGTGTTCAGCCACAGGTTGGACAGCTTGGTCGCCCCCACCACCGGGGTACTGTCGGGCGTCATCGGCCTGAGCCCACTCCAGAAACTGGCCCGCGACACGTCGCCCGCGCCGGGAAACAGGGAGCCGAGCGAATATTCCAGCGTCGCGCGCCGCGCATCGGGCAGGTCGTTGTTGAACCCCGAAATCTCCGCCATCCCGCCCACGCGGATCCGGTCGCCGAGCCGGGTGATAGCGACCTTGTAACTCTCGTCGAGCAGCGTCGAGACGGGCGCGCGCCCCTCGTCGACGATCGGCACGGTGATCGAATAGCCCTTCACCGGATAGACCGGCAGCCGCAGGCCGAGCGGCGCGACGAGGCGCGGCGAATGGCTGCCCAGCGCCACCAGATAGGCATCGCCGCGCACCACCCCCCGGTCGGTCTCGACTCCCGTCACCCGGTCGCCTTGGCGCACCAGCCGCCGGATCGTCTCCCCCAGGCGGAACTCGACGCCCGCCTTCGTCGCCATGTCCGCCAGCGCATTGGTGAATTTGAAACAGTCGCCCGTCTCGTCGCCCGGCAGCCGCAGCCCCCCGGCGATGTCCATGTTGCTGCCCGCCAGCCCCGGCTCGGCGGCGATGCAGCCGGCGCGGTCGAGGACCTCGAACGCCACGCCATCGGCCTTGAGCACCGCGGTATCCTTGTCGATCCCGGCCAGTTGCTTATCCTCGCGGAACAGTTGCAGCGTGCCTTGCGAGCGTTCGTCATAGGCGATGCCGGTGTGCCCACGCAGCTCGATCAGCTTGTCGCGGCTATATTCGGCCAGCCGTACCATCCGCCCCTTGTTCACCGCATAGTCGCGCGCGTTGCAATTGCTGAGCATCGCGACCAGCCAGCGCAGCATCGCCAGATCGACCTTCGGGCGCAGGATCAGCGGGGCATGTTCCATGAACAGCCATTTCAGCGCCTTGCGCGGAATACCCGGCGCCGCCCATGGCGAGGCATAGCCCGGCGAGATCTCGCCGGCATTGGCGAAGCTCGTCTCCAGCGCCGGGCCGCGCTGGCGGTCGATCACCACCACCTCATGCCCCGCCTGCGTCAGACACCATGCCGAGGTGACGCCGATCACCCCCGCGCCAAGAATCACGATCCGCATGTGCTTGCCTCTCGCTCGCCCGCCACGGGCAGGATGCGCCGCGCATGGCGGTGGCGCAGTCCGGTCAGGATTTCATAGGCGATCGTGCCCGCATCGGCGGCGACGCGGTCGATCGTCTGGTTCGGGCCGATCAACTCGGCATGGGTCGCCTGCGCCAGCACGGCTTCGGGCACGCCGGTCACGTCGATGCAGATGCTGTCCATCGACACCCGCCCGGCGATCGGCGCGGCATGGCCGCCGACCCAGGTCATGCCCCGGTTACTCAAGGCGCGCGGCCAGCCATCGGCATAGCCATAGGACAGCGTCGCGATCCGCCGGTTGTGGTCCGCGACCGACGTCAGTCCATAGCCGACCCCGGTCCCGGCGGGCACGTCCCGCACCTGCACGATCCGTGCATCGAGCGCGACGACCGGCCGCATCGGATTGGCGACCCCCATCTGCGGCGCACCGCCGTACAGCGCGATTCCCGGTCGCACGACATCGCCCGGATTGCCGGGGAGGAACGCGCCCGCCGAATTGGCCAGCGACCGCGGGGCAGGGGGCAGCATCGCCGCCAGTTCGGCGAACCGCGCGCGCTGCGCCTCGTTCGCCGCCGCGCCGGGCTCGTCGGCGCAGGCGAAATGGCTCATCACCAGCAGCACCTCGATCCCGTCCAGCAGCGCCGGCTTGGCTGCGATCTCGGCGACCTCGACCGGTGTCAGCCCCAGCCGCGACATGCCGCTGTCGACCTGCACCGCCGCCGGCAACCGCCGTCCGGCACGCTTGGCCGCCGCCCGCCACCGCGCGATGTCCATCGGACCGTTCAGCACCGGAATCGCTTCCGCCTCGATCAGTGCGTCTTCCTCGCCCGGCGCAATCCCGTTCAGCACGAACAGCCGCGTATCGGCCGGCAGGGCAGGCCGCAGCGCCACCGCCTCCCCGGTCAGCGCGACGAAGAAGTCGCGGCACCCGGCACCGTACAACGCATCGGCGACGACCGCCGCGCCCAGCCCGTACCCATCCGCCTTCACCACCCCGGCCGCACGCGCCGGCGCGACCCGGCCGGCGATGCTCCGGTAATTGGCGACCAGTGCGTCAAGATCGATCGTCAGCAAACCCATGCCCGTCGTCGGCTCCTTGCCCGTCCACGACGCTACTACAGTCGGCGCGGCAGATTGTTCGCGATTGTCGCATGATCTGCCATAGATTGTATCGAACGCAACAAGCGACGACGGAATCGCAACCATGACCCTCGACGCGATCGACCGCAAATTGCTCAGCCTGCTGCGGCAGGACGCCCGCCGTCCCAACAATGCGCTCGCCGCCGAGGTCGGCCTGTCGCCGTCGGCCTGCCTGCGCCGCATCCGCCTGCTCGAAGACGGCGGCGCGATCCGGGGCTATACCGTCGTCACCCGCGCCGATCCCGCCGATCACGGCGCGACCGTGATCGTGCAGGTGACGCTGGAGCGCCAGACCGAGGAATATCTCTCCCGCTTCGAGGCGGCGGTGCGCCGCCACCCCGAAATCCAGGAATGCTGGCTGATGACCGGCCAGTCCGACTATTGGCTGCGCGTCGCGGTCGAATCCGCCGGGGCGTACGAGGCGCTTCACACCGACATCTTGTCGCGCCTGCCCGGCGTGACGCGGATCAACTCCAGCTTCGCGATGCGCAACGCGCTGATGCCAAGAAGACGGGGCTAATCCTCTTATCGTCATTCCGGCGAAGGCCGGAATCCACGGATAAAAGCGGGAGCGACTCCAGCAATACGTCCCATGACCGTGGATCCCGGCCTCCGCCGGGATGACGGTCGTCCGTCCTACCCCAACCGCGCCAGCTTGCGCGCGGTGCGCACGTCATGCGCCACCACCGCGCCGCTCAGCCGCTCGATGATCTTCAGCAATCGCCCGCCGCGCGCTGCCTCTTCCTCGCGATCGTCGACCAGTTCGCTGCCCCATTCGCGCGCCAGCGCCGCGATCATCGCCGGCGGCGAATGATCGACCGTGACCGACCGGAACGGCAGCGCGATGCTGGGCGAGGCGAAGCGGTCATGCCCGGCCTCCGCCACCGGGTCGACGAGGATCGCCCCGGCCACCCGCTGGACATAATGCGCCGGCGACAGCCGCGCCCACCACGCCGCCGCGCGGCAGCCCGCGCCATGCGCCATCAGGATCACCGGCGCATCGCCATCGCCGACGAACCGGTCGATCCTGGCGCCAAGGATGTTGCGGTCGCCATCGGTCGCCCGCCCGATCGGCAGCAAGGTCGCGCGCAGCCGGTCGATCGCATCGGCCATCGCCATCGGCGGCGCGCCATCGATCAACGCCAGGATTCTCGGGCCAGCAGGGGCAGCGATCGCAACCATCGGTCGTCTCCACGTCGAACCGTCGCACAGGCTATCACAGCGCACGAACGACGCAATCGTTCATACCGCAGCAATGCCACGCAATATCGTGTTATGCGTCCGCTTACTCCCCTCCCTGACAGGGAGGGGCCGGGGGTGGGTCGGCCTGCGAGGGAACGATAGCATCCGCCCCAAACCGACCCACCCCCAACCCCTCCCTGTCAGGGAGGGGAGCGACTCACAGCGGCAATGCCGTCGTCGCCTTCACCTCTTCCAGCACCGCATAGGTCCGCGTCTCGCGCACGCCGGGCACCGTCGTCAGCGTGCGGCCGAGGAACGCGCGATAGGCGTCCATGTCCGCCATCCGCACTTTCAGCAGATAATCGAACCCGCCCGCGACCATATGGCATTCGAGCACTTCGGGCAGGTCGCGGACATGGTTGCCGAACGCGGTGAACACGTCGGCCGTCGTCCGGTCGAGCAGCACCTCGATGAACACCAGCAGCGACCGGTCGAGCTTGCCCGGATCGAGCAGCGCGGCATAGCCCCGGATGACCCCGCTCTCACGCAACCGCCGCACCCGCTCGAACGCGGCAGCGGGCGACAGCCCGCACTGGCTGGCGAGCGCCTGATTGGTGATCCGCCCATCGGCCTGCAACACCCGCAGCAGCTTGCGGTCGGTCTGGTCCATGATCCTGTTTCCCCGGCCAACGGTCGCGGTCCGCCACGCCGGCCGCCCCACACCCATCGTCACCCCGGACCTGTTCCGGGGTCCACCTGTCCACAAACGGTATCGCCCGATCCTCAAACGCATCGCCTGCCGCCCGGTGGGCCCCGGAACAGGTCCGGGGTGACGGGTGGTGAATAATCCATTCCCGCTACGTACCAAATAACAAAAATCATCGGCCATCCCCCGTAACAACCGACACACCTTCACCCGATCCCACCCTATACCGTCGATACCACATGGAGAAACCGATGCCCGCGATCGATTGGGATGCCCTGGACGCCGACAAGTTCACCGACGAAGCGGTGCTGCTCCCGCAATTGCTGGCACAGGTGCCGCTGACCACCGCCGACCGGTCGCAGATCGTCGCCGATGCCGCCAAACTGGTCGCGCGCACCCGCGCCGCCGCCGCCAAGCCCGGCGTGGTCGAAGGCTTCCTCCAGCAATTCTCATTGGGCACGCAGGAAGGGCTGGCGCTGATGTGCCTCGCCGAAGCGTTGCTGCGCACGCCCGACGCCGCGACCCGCGACCGGCTGATCGCCGAAAAGGTCGGCGCGGCCGACTGGGCGGCGCATCTCGGCCAGTCGTCCAGCCTGTTCGTCAACGCCTCGACCATCGGCCTGACCCTCACCGGCAAGCTAGTCGGCGACGCGGGCAGCGCCGGCATCGGCGAGACGATCCGTCGTCTGGCAGGCCGCCTCGGCGAACCGGTCATCCGCCGCGCGCTCGCCGCCGCCGTCGGCATCATGGGCGACCAGTTCGTGCTGGGCGCGACGATCGAGGACGCGCTGAAGCGCGCCGCCAAGGAAAACTATCTCTGCTCGTTCGACATGCTCGGCGAAGGCGCGCGCACGCTGGCCGACGCCGATCGCTACGAAGCCATCTATGCCGCCGCGATCGACGCGGTCGGCCGCGCCCGCGCGCCGGGCAGCACCCCCGAACAGGGCCACGGCGTCTCGGTGAAACTGTCCGCGCTCTGCCCGCGCTACGAAGCGGTGCGCGAGGGCGAGGTCATCGCCGATCTCTACCCGCGCCTCCACCGCCTCGCCCGCATCGCCGCCGGCCATGCGCTGAACCTCGCGATCGATGCCGAGGAGGCCGATCGCCTCGCACTGTCGCTGAAACTCGTCGACCGGCTGGCGCGCGAAACCGATCTCGGCGACTGGACCGGCTTGGGCGTTGTCGTACAGGGCTATGGCAAGCGCGCGCGCGGCGTGATCGATCGCCTCGAACGCCTGTCGCGCGACACCGGGCGGCGGATCATGGTCCGGCTGGTCAAGGGCGCCTATTGGGACAGCGAGGTGAAGCGCGCGCAGATCGCCGGCCACCCCGGCTATCCGGTATTCACTTCCAAGGCCGCGACCGATCTCAGCTACCTCGTCTGCGCGCACAAGCTGATCGCCGCCGCCCCCGCGCTCTATCCGCAGTTCGCGACCCACAACGCCCACACCCTCGTCGCGGTCCGCCACATGGCGGCGCGCGCCGGGGTGGCGATCGAACATCAGCGTCTCCACGGCATGGGCGAGGGGCTGTACCGCGCCGCCGGAGCGGGCACCGACAACAGGCTGGTGCTCCGCGCCTATGCCCCGGTCGGCGGGCATGAGGAGCTGCTGCCCTATCTGGTGCGCCGCCTGCTCGAAAACGGCGCGAACTCCAGCTTCGTCAACGCGCTGCTCGACGAGGAGATCGCGCCGGAAACCATCGTCGCCGATCCGGTGGCGGCGGTCGCCGCGCAGCCGCACCAGCACCCCCGCCTGCCATCGCCCGCTGCGATCTATCACGGCCGCGCCAATCCACTGGGCCGCGACTATTCGATCGCCACCGTCCGCGCGCAGGCCGATCACGCCCGCGCCGCCTATGCCCCGATCACCGCCGGTCCGATCGTCGGGGGCCGGATGCAGGCCGGGGCAGGGCCGACGCCGATGGCCAGCCCGGTCGATCACGCCCGCACCATCGGATCGGTCAGCAACGCCACCGCCGCCGACATCGACGAAGCCGCACGCCGCGCGCGTGCCGCGCAACCGGCATGGGACACCGCCGGCGGCCTCGCGCGCGGCAAGGTGCTGCGCGCGATGGCCGACGCGCTCGACACGCAGATGGACCGTTTCATCGCCATCCTGTCGGCCGAGGCCGGCAAGACGCTCAACGACGGCGTCGCCGAAGTGCGCGAGGCGATCGACTTCTGCCGCTATTACGCGCTGCTCGCCGAAACCCGCTTCGCCGGGCCGACCGTGCTGCACGGCCCGGTGGGCGAGGTGAACCAGATCGAACTCCACGGGCGCGGCACCTTCGTCTGCATCTCCCCGTGGAACTTCCCGCTGGCGATCTTCACCGGACAGGTCGCCGCCGCGCTCGCCGCCGGCAATGCGGTGCTGGCCAAGCCCGCCGAACAGACCCCGCTCGTCGCGCATGAAGCCGTCCGCCTGTTCCACGCCGCCGGCCTCGCCCCCGATCTCCTCGCGCTGCTCCCCGGCGAAGGCGCGGACGTCGGCGCGAAACTCGTCGGCCATCCGTCGATCGCCGGCGTTGCCTTCACCGGCGGCACCGACACCGCATGGGCGATCAACCGCCAGTTGGCCGACCGGCGCGGCCCGATCCTGCCGTTCATCGCGGAGACCGGTGGCCTCAACGGCATGTTCGTCGACACCAGCGCGCTGCGCGAACAGGTCGTCGACGACGTGCTGCTCTCCGCCTTCGGCTCGGCGGGACAGCGTTGTTCGGCGCTGCGCCTGCTCTACCTGCCGAAAGACACCGCCGATGCGGTGATCGAGACGCTGATCGGCGCGGCCAAATGTTTGGGCGTAGGCGACCCCGCCGACCCCGCCACCGACATCGGCCCGGTGATCGACGGTGACGCGCGTGATGCGCTCGAAGCCCATGTCGCCCGGCTGGAGCGCGAGGCCACCATCCTGTTCCGCGCCGACCCGAACGGCTGGGACGCCAAGGGCACCTATTTCGCCCCGGTCATCGCCGAAATCCCGACCCCCGACTTCCTCGAACGCGAAGTATTCGGCCCGATCCTCCACATCTACCGCTACGACCCGGCCGATCTGCCGCAGGTCGCCGGCGCCCTCGCCGCACGCGGCTATGGCCTGACGCTCGGCATCCACAGCCGCATCGACCGCTTCGCCGAGGAAGTCGCCGCGCTGGTCCCGGCGGGCAACGTCTACGTCAACCGCTCGATCATCGGCGCGGTCGTCGGCGTCCAGCCCTTCGGCGGCGAGGGGCTGTCGGGCACCGGACCCAAGGCCGGCGGCCCCGACGCGCTGCTGCGCTACGCCGCCGAACGCTCGACCTCGATCAACATCATGGCCAAGGGCGGCGACCCCGCGCTGCTGAATTTGTAAGCGGGGTGGGGGGGGGTACGAAAAAGGGGTCGGAAGCGTAAAGCCTCCGACCCCTTTTCTTGTGGCAGCCGACGCGGGAGTTAATCCCGCGTCGTCGGTCGGGAGCTTGCGCTCCCGCCGGCCGGCGCCATCCGTCTCCGGAATAGCTTTCGCTATTCCGGTGCGGATCAGGCGCCTGCGACCTCGGCCGTATCGACCTTGATCCCCGGACCCATCGACGAGCTGAGCGCGACCTTGCGGACATACTTGCCCTTGGCGCCCGACGGCTTGGCCTTGACCACCGCATCGACCAGCGCGTCGAAGTTCGCGCGCAGGTCCTCGGCCGGGAACGATGCCTTGCCGATGCCCGAGTGGATGATACCGGCCTTCTCGACGCGATACTCCACCTGACCGCCCTTGGCGGCTTCGACGGCGGCGGCGACGTTCATCGTCACCGTGCCCAGCTTCGGGTTCGGCATCAGGCCCTTCGGCCCCAGGATCTTGCCGAGACGGCCGACGAGGCCCATCATGTCCGGCGTCGCGATGCAGCGATCGAAATCGATCTTGCCACCCTGGATCGCGTCCATCAGGTCCTCGGCACCCACCACGTCGGCACCCGCCGCCGTGGCTTCGTCCGCCTTGGCGCCGCGTGCGAACACGCCGACGCGCACCGTCTTGCCGGTGCCCTTGGGCAGCGTCACCACGCCGCGGACCATCTGGTCGGCGTGACGCGGATCGACACCCAGGTTCAGCGCGACCTCGATCGTCTCGTCGAACTTCGACGTGGCGTGGGTCTTGGCGAGCGCGATGGCTTCATCGATGCCGTGCAGCTTGAGCGTGTCGACGGCGGTGGCGAGGGTCTTCGCCTTCTTGGTCAGCTTGGCCATGATCTCAACCCTCCGTGACTTCGAGGCCCATCGCGCGGGCCGAACCTTCGATGATCTTCGTCGCCGCGTCGATGTCGTTGGCGTTCAGATCCTTCATCTTGATCGTCGCGATCTCGCTCAACTGCGAACGCTTGATCGTGCCCGCGACCGACTTGCCCGGCTCCTTCGAACCCGACTTCAGGTTGATCGCCTGCTTGATGAGATACGTCGCCGGCGGCGTCTTCGTCTCGAAGCTGAACGACCGGTCGGCATAGACGGTGATGATCGTGGGCAGCGGCGTGCCCTTCGCGATGTCACCGCTGGAGGTCTGCGCGTTGAACGTCTTGCAGAATTCCATGATGTTCACGCCGCGCTGACCCAGCGCGGGTCCGATCGGCGGCGACGGCTTGGCTTCGCCCGCCGGCACCTGCAGCTTGATATAGCCGGTAATCTTCTTGGCCATGGTCACTCTCTTTCAAGTTTAGCGGTCCGTGCGGCACATCCGTTACCGGAGCGCCTCCCGCCATGGTTTTCCAAAACTGTCGTATCGGAAGCGTGCGCGCATAGTCGAAAGCGCGGCCCCTTGCAATGTTGGACTTACCATGATCCGCTCGAAGCCATGCCCAGACCCTATAGCCGCGCGCAGGCGCTCCAGAACGCCGCCTTCCTCAAGGAACTCGCCCGCACCGGCAACGCCCGCGACGCCGCGCGCACCCTCGGCCTCAACCGCTCGATGCTGACCAAGCGCCGCAACGCCGACCCCGACTTCGCCCAGCGCTGGGAAGGCGCGCTGGCGCTCGCCGCCGCCGCCCTCGCCGATACCAATGTTTCGCCCGACGACGCCCGCCTCGTCCGCTCGAAAGGCCGCCTGCAACTGCGCGCCACCAGGGCCCGCCACATCGACACCGCCGCCGAGCAAGCCTTCCTGCGCGCGCTCACCGCCACCGCCAACGTGCGCCTCGCGGCGAGCGCGGCGGGCTTCGCCCATTCGAGCTTCTACGCCCGCGCCCGCCGCCACCCCGGCTTCGCCCGCGAAATGCGCCTCGCGCTGGCGGTGGGCGCCGAACGGCTGGAGATGGCGCTGCTCGAATCCGGCCTGCCCGAAGCCAATGTCCACGACCAGTGGCGCCACAACGATCCCCCGCCGATTGAGCCGATGACCGTGCAGCAGGCGATGCTGCTCGTCGCGTGGAACGACCGGCGGCAGAAGGAACTGGTCAACCCGGCGTTTGGGCCAAAGCGTGGCGAGAGTAATGCCGCGTGGAAGGACCGGTGTGCGAAGGAGTATCGCGTGGCGTGGCTGCTGGATGAGGAGGAACGGCGGTTGGTGAGTTATGCGCAACTGGAGTGGCGGCGTGGGGGGAGAAGGGCGGAGTGGGAGCCGATGACGCCGGATGAGGATTTGCGGGAGGCGGTTAAGGCGGTGCGGGGGAGGACATGATCTTTCCCACAACGTAAATAGGCTTAAATTAGAAAAAATATCGCGTCCGATTTCAAATAATAGTACCAGCTAAAAACACTATGTAGTGGGGGTAGGCATGAGGAAGATCGATAAATATGTCATATCATTTTTCATTGTAATATCCAGTATATATACTGTCAGTGCTAAGTCGGGAGAAAACGGGAATATTCATAATAATTTAAAATCGGCCCTAGCAGAAAGCGGTAATGATCCTCGTAGAGATTACATCGACAAAGCAAAATATACCGACAGTCAATCGCAAGCGGAGGAGTTAAACCAGCCTTGTTTGCCTGTTGAAATTAACAGAAATAGTGACCTGTGTGCTCAATGGCGTGCCGCAGACGCCGCATTTGTAAGTTCACTATGGTCAAAATATTCGGTATTGATAAGTATCGTAGGCGTAACAATAGGTTTTTTAACGTTAATCTCTGCGGCAGCTGCTGCGTTTTTTGCGAGAAATGCTGCTCTTGAAAACAAAAGGAGCGCTAACGCTTCCGAGGAGGCAATTAAAGAAACAAAGCGAATAGGCGAGGCGCAAGCACGCGCTTACGTTGATTTCAGAATTAAAGAAGTGGAATGTTTCTTCAACGATGGAGAAAGTTTTCTCTTAATAATGTACGGATACATTAATACTGGGCAAACTCCCGCTAAAGATATGCAGCAGTGGATGACGTGGAGTGCAGTTGACATAGATAAGGCGGAAATAAAGCCAATAATAAAAGACGAATTTGGTAGTACTGCAAGTAAAATCGATCTTGGTGCTGGACAGAACACCTTTCATAAGGACCGCCTGCCTATTGATGCTTCGTCTGTAGAAGGGATTGTGTCTGGGAATAAAGCATACGTAATTTGCGGCGTAGCAAAATATAAGGATGTTTTCGGCAATGAGTTCACGTTAAGATTTCGGCGAAGATTGTCAACGAAATCTGGTCTAAACAAATTTATTGCTACAAATGCAGATAACTATACCTCATAACTTAATATGTACAAGGTAGTTGAAAAAACGGCGCAGGGCCTTCGCCCTACGCCGCTAACGTCGGTCGGGTTGCACCCGCCGGCCGGTGTCCGCCGTCTCGGCGATAGCATTCGCTATCGCCGTGCGGACAGCAAGTCAGGCTTTCGCCTTACTTGCTTCGTTCCACTTGCTCGAAGTCCAGTTCCACCGGCGTTGCCCGCCCGAAGATCGACACCGACACCTTCACCTTCGACTTGTCGAAGTCCAGTTCCTCGACCACGCCGTTGAAGCTCGCGAACGGGCCGTCGAGCACCTTGACCGAATCGCCGATCTCAAAATCGACCTTGATCTTCTGCTTGGTGGGCGAGGCGGCGGCTTCTTCCTTGCTGTTCAGCATCCGCGTGGCTTCCGCCTCGCTGATCGCCTGCGGCTTGCCCGACGACCCCAGGAAGCCCGTCACCTTCGGCGTGTTCTTGACGAGGTGATAGACCTGATCGTTCAGGTCCAGCTTCGCCAGCACGTATCCGGGCATGAACTTGCGCTCGGACTGCACTTTCTTGCCGCGCCGCACCTCGGTCACGTTCTCGGTCGGCACCTCGATCGCCTCGACCGCATGGTCAAGGCCGAGGCGCGTCGCCTCGGTCATGATCGAATCGCGGACCTTGCCCTCGAACCCCGAATAGGCGTGAATGATGTACCAACGCGACATGAAAGTCCTTTGAAGCTCGTGGGAGTGCGGGGTCGAGGCGTTACTGGGCGAGGCGCAGCAGCGCCTTCACGATCGCATCGAACATCGAATCGACGCCAAGGAAGAAGATCGCGAGCAACGAGGTCATGATGACCACCATCACCGCGGTCATCACCGTTTCCTTGCGCGTCGGCCACGTCACCTTCGCGGTTTCCGCCTTAACCTGCCGCATGAATTCGACTGGAGTAACCTTGGCCACGCGCGCACCCTTGTTGCGGTTGATCGACATTTGGACACAAGGCCCCGTCCGGTCCCTTACAAGAACCGGCGCGGCCCATCCACGCTGTCGGATTGGGCATGGTATCTAGCGACGAACGCAGCCCCATGCAAGCAATGCCGGGCAGGGCGGCGATCCCCCCTCGAAGCCCCGCGTCGCGACATCCCCCGCCCGCGCGCTCCCGCCTCGCCATAACCGGTCGGGCAGGGCAAGCGGGCCGGATCGACATCCAGCAAAACGCCGGACTTCTCCCCTCCCTGACAAGGGAGGGGCCGGGGGTGGGTCGGCCGGTTGTGAAAAGCATCCCGTGCCGCACGGACCTGCCCACCCCCGCCCCTCGCTTCTCGGCAAGGGTGCCCCCCGGTTTCTCCCGAAGGGGCCGATCGTCAGAACCGATAGCCGAGCCCCACCACCACGCTGCGCCGCTCGAAGTTCAGGTCCTCATAAATGGTATTGTTGGTGCCGAAGCTGCTGCCGACGAACTCGGCCTTCACATAGGCGCCGTTGCCCATCGCATATTCGCCGCCGAAGCCGAATTGCACGCCCTTGTACGTTTCGTCGAAATCGTCGCCGAACGCCGACAGGTTCAGCTTCAACTGCGAATAGCCGATCTTGCCGTACATCTGCGCGCGACGGCCGATCCGGCCGCCGATCCGCGCGCCCCCCGAAATCTCGTTGCCCGCCTTCTGGCACAGCACGAAATAATCGAGGTCGTCGCACCGGTCCACGCTCGACCCGCTGTACGCGACATAGCCGCCCAGCAGCACATTGCGCCCGATCGCCGCATCATAGCCGATCTCGCTGCCATAGCGGATGCCGTTCGCGCCGTCGTAATATTTGGTATCGTCCTCGATATAATAGGCTTCGAGCCGGTCATAGCCGGCGCTCGCCTCGAACCGGAAACCGCTCAACGGGTCATCGCCCGGCGCATCGGTCAGCTCGGGCGCGACCGGCGGCGGCATATCCTGCGCGGCGGCCGGCTGGGCAAGTGCGATCACCGCCGCCCCGATGGCGGCTACGAATTTCAACATGGATGGTCCCCCCAAACACCGTCCGATTCGCGGACGGCGCAAAGGGCATAGCATCGATTTGCTGCGGTGCGGTATGAAACGCAGCCGAAACGGTTACAACAGGCTGACCGCCGCGAACCCGCCGACCAGCGCCACCACCAGCAACGTCCCGATCAGCGTCAGCCGCTTCTCGATGAAGTCCTGCACCGGCTGGCCATAGCGCTTGAGCAGGAACGCGATCAGGAAAAACCGGAACGCGCGGGTGATCGCCGCCGTCAGCACGAACATCCCGAAATTGAACTTGGCGAGCCCCGACGCGATCGTGACCAGCTTGAACGGGATCGGCGTCAGCCCTTTCAGCAGGATGATCGCCGCGCCGTATTTGGCGAACGACGCCTGGAACGCGGTCGCCTTGTCCTGCAACCCGTACAGCTCGATCACCCAGCGCCCAACCGTGTCGAACAGGAAATACCCGATCGCATAGCCGACCATCGCCCCCAGCACCGACGCGATCGTGCAGATCGCCGCGATCCGGTACGCCCGGGTGCGATGCTGCAGGATGACCGGCACCAGCACGACATCGGGCGGAATCGGAAAGAACGAGCTTTCGCAAAACGACACGACGGCAAGGCTGCGCACCGCATGGCGATGATTGGCAAGGCGAAGCGTCCAGTCGTACAGCGCACGGAACATCGTCGGCGTCCAGATGGGGGAAGGGCGCGCGGGGTGCGCTGGCACGAGTGGAGGGATTCGAACCCCCGGCCCTCGGTTTTGGAGACCGATGCTCTACCAGCTGAGCTACACTCGTGTGCGGAGGCGGCCTCTATCCCGGTCCAACCGGAAGCACAAGGCCGATTATTGGATAGCCGGTCGGGCGGCCTGTAGGACAGCGAAAACTTGCGGGTTCAGGCCGCGATCGCATACGGCTTGATCTCGCCTTCCAGATACAGTTTGCGCGCCTTCGCCCGGCTCAACTTGCCCGACGACGTGCGCGGCAGCGTGCGCGGCGGCACCAGCTCGATCACGCAGTTCATCCCCGTAACCGACCGGACGCGCTCGCGAATTTCCTCGCGCAGCCGCTGCCGCTCGGCCTCGTCCGACGCACGGCACTGTACCAGCACCGCCGGGGTTTCCTCGCCGCCCGGCGTGGTGATCGCAAAGGCGGCGATGTCGCCCGCCTTGAATCCGGGTAGTTGCTCGACCGCCCATTCGATGTCCTGCGGCCAGTGATTCTTGCCATTGACGATAATCATGTCCTTGGCGCGGCCGACGATATACACGTAACCTTCTGACATATATGCCATATCACCGGTGTCGAGCCAGCCGTCGGCCATGCACGCCGCGGTCGCCTCGGGATCGCGGAAATAACCGCTCATCAGCGACGGGCCCTTGCACCACAGCTTGCCGATCGCGCGCTGCGGCAACAGCGTGCCGTCCTCCTCGCGGATTTCGATCGCCATGTCCTTCACCGGCTTGCCGCAATTCACGATCGCGCGATACCGCTGCGGCCGGTCGGCGCGCCCTGCGTGACCGGAAAGTTCCGTTTCTTCAACCAGTTCGACGATGATCCCTTCGCCCGGCGGCATGATCGCCACCGCCAGCGTCGCTTCGGCGAGGCCATAGGACGGCAGGAACGCCGACGCCTTGAACCCGGCATCGGCAAAGGCATCGACGAACGACTGCATCACGTCGGGCCGGATCATGTCCGCACCATTGCCCGCCAGCCGCCAGCGCGACAGGTCGAACCGGTCGGCCGCCTTGGTCTGGCTCGACATCCGCCGCGCGCAGATGTCGTAGCCGAAGGTCGGCGAGTAGGAAATCGAACTGCCGGTGTTGCGGGTGATGAGATCGAGCCACGCCAGCGGCCGCCGCGCGAAATCCTCGGTCTTCAGATAGTCGGTCGACACCTGGTTGGCGACGACCGACAGGAAACAGCCGACCAGCCCCATGTCGTGATACCATGGCAACCACGACACGCAGCGGTCCTCGGGGTTCACTTCCATACCATGGCTGTGCGCCGACAGGTTGTTCAGCAGCGCGGCGTGGGTGATCTCGGTCCCGTGCGGGAAACGGGTCGAACCGCTCGAATATTGCAGGTAGCAGACATCGTCGGTGGCGGCCTGCGGCAGATCGACGACCGGGGCGTCGCTGGCGGAAAAGCGTTCCCAGTCAATCCCTTCGACCCCGGCGACCCGCGCGGCTTCGCCCGCCATCGCTTCCAGTTCGGCCGGATAGAGCAAGGTCGTGGGATCGCAGCTCGCCAACTGCACGCGGAGCTGCTCGACATAGGCGTCGCGCCCGCCGAACGACGTGGGCAGCGGCAGGGGCACCGGCCACGCCCCGGCATAGACGACGCCGAAGAACAGCGCGGCGAACTCCGGCCCCGTCTCGGCGATCAGCGCGATGCGGTCCTTCGGCCGCACGCCATGCGCGATCAGCCGGTGCGCCTGCGCGAGCGCATCCTCGCGCATCTCGCGAAACGGGTAGGGGCGGGTGAGCGTGCCGCGTGCGTCGTGAAAGTTCAGCCCGCGTGTCCCCGTCGCGGCATAGTCCATCGCTTCGCCCAGCGTCGCGAAATCGGCGAAGCGGCGGGGGAGCGCGTCCATGGTCGGTGTCGCCACCGGCGTCGCTGCAACAGTTCCTTCAATATTCGTCGTCATTCTTGTCCAACTCACGGCACCATGGCGGGTAACACGCGGCTCCCAAGCGGATCGCCATAGCGACAACCGGCCGCGCGGCACAGTCCGTTTCAAAATCGCGGCGCACTATGGCACAAACATGGCGCATGCCCCGTGAACCCCGCCGCCCGCCGCCCGCGCTGACCCAGCCGGCACTCGAACGCCTTGCGCTACGCTATGTCGAACGCTTCGCGACGACCCGCGCCAAGCTGCTCGATTATCTGCGCCGCAAGCTGCGCGAACGCGGCAGCGAAGGGGTGATAGACCCCGAAGCGCTGGCCGATCGCATGGTCGAACTGCGCTATGTCGACGATCTGGCGTTCGCGGAATCGCGCGTGGCGGCGATGGCCCGGCGGGGGCTGGGGCCACGCCGGGTGCGCGATGCGTTGCGCCACGACGGGGTGGCCGGCGAGGACAGCAGCATGCTGAACGAAGCGATCGACGAGGGGGCGGAGGCGACCGCCATGGCCTTTGCCCGGCGGCGCCGGATCGGCCCGTTCGCGCCCGAACCGGTCGAGCGCGACCAGCGCGAACGACAGATCGCGGCGATGGTCCGCGCCGGTCATGCACCGTCGCTCGCCCGGCGAATCGCGTCGATGACCGGCGACGACGTCCCGGACTTGCGCGAAGACCATGCTTAATCGCAAAGAAATCGTCGCGTTCGTGAAAGATCGTGTTAGGATGCGGGCAGGGGGATTGCAAATATATGCGCATGGAGGCTCGAACCACCGCAGACGATTTCTCCGTCGTTTCGTCGGGCGTCGTGCCGTTCGGCGATGATGCCGAGCCGGGAATCGCGATCGGCGGCGTCGTCAAATGGTTCGACGTGACCCGCGGCTTCGGTTTCGTGGTCGCCGACGATCCGGACGTCGGTGACGTCCTCGTGCATTTTTCGGTGCTTCAGGATCATGGCCGCCGGACCCTTCCCGAAGGGGCGCGGATCGTCTGCCACGCGGTACGCAAGGCGCGCGGCATGCAGGCGACCGAAATTCTCGAAATCGACCTGTCGAGCGCGATCGAACCGGTGCGTCGCCCCGCCGACCGCCCCGACCGCATGGCATTGGCCGATCAGGCAGGACCGTTCGAGCCGGTGACGGTGAAGTGGTTCAACCGACTGAAAGGCTATGGTTTTCTGGTTCGCATCAACGAACCCGGCGATGTGTTCGTCCATATGGAAACGTTGCGGCGCGGCGGGATCGAGGAAGTCGATCCCGAGGAGCGGCTTGTCGCGCGGATCGTCGATGGGCAGAAGGGGCCGCTGGCGATCGTGGTCGAAAAAGGCGAGTAAGCGCGTGACATTGCAACGGATGGCCGCCGCGGCGGCACTGGCGCTCGCCGCCGCGACGGGCGGCTGCCAGTCGGGGGGGAGCGACGCCGCCACCCAGGCCGGCGTCGCGACGAAGCGCGTGACGATCACGACCGCCGCCGGCAAGACCCATGACTTCACCGTCGAACTCGCCGCGACCGAAGCGCAGCAGCAGCGCGGGTTGATGTACCGCCCGTCGATTCCCGCCGACGGCGGCATGTTGTTCGCGCCCTATCCGCCCGACGGCGGCCCGCCCAAACCGGCCAGCTTCTGGATGAAGAACACGCCCAGCGCGCTCGACATCCTGTTCATCCGCCCCGACGGCATCGTGGCGACCATCGCCGAGGACACCATTCCCTATTCCGAAATCCCCGTCGGATCGGGCGAGCCGGTGTCGGCCGTCCTCGAACTGGCCGGTGGCCGCGCCGCCGAACTGGGCATCGCGGCGGGCGACAAGGTGACGTGGAAATGATCGGCACCGTTGCCCCATCGGCGTCGGGGCGCTAAGCGGACCGCCATGGGTATCCTCGCGAACATCTTCACTTGGTGGAACGGCGCCACCTTCGGCACCTGGATGGGCCTGCGCGGCATGGCGAAGGTCGGTTCCGATCATCTCGGCAACGTCTATTATCAGGGCGGCAAGGATACCGCGGGGCAGCCGCGCCGCTGGGTCATCTATTCCGGCTCGAACGATGCCAGCCGCGTGCCGCCCGACTGGTTCAGTTGGCTGCACCACCAGATCGAGGGGACGCCCGACGAATCGCTGCCGCCGGTGCGCCAGTGGCAGCAGGCCCCGATCGAGAACCAGACCGGCACCGCGCTCGCCTATCGTCCGCCCGGCGTGCTCGACAAGGGCGGCGCGCGGGTCCGCGCCACCGGCGATTATGAGGCGTGGAACCCCGACGCATGACCCCGCGCCGCTGGCTGGTCGGGCTGGCGATCGTGGTGGCGGCGGGGCTGATCGGCTGGCTGGGCTGGACGCGGTGGCAGGATAGCCGCACCGCCGCCGCACCGGTCGCCGCCGAGGTCGCCGTGCCCGATGCCGCGCGTCCGCGCACCGGTGGTGGTACCGAAGTGGTCAGCGTCGACACCGGGCTGGACGAACGGCTGCTGGCCGGTGCCACGCCGATGGCGCAGCGCGTCGCGGTGGTCGGGTTGCTCAACAAGCGCAACGGCGAAACCCGCGACCTGACGCTGAAACCCGGACAGGCGACGCGGGTCGGCGACGTCGTCGTCCGCCTGCGCGCGTGCGAGCGCACCGCGCCGTGGGAGCAGGAGCAATATACCGGCGCGTTCGTGCAACTGGACGTGCGCGGCGCCGACACCAAATGGCGGCGGGCGTTTTCGGGCTGGCTGTTCAAGGAACGGCCGGCACTGAACGTCGTGCTCCACCCGATCTACGACGTGTGGCCCAAGAGCTGCACGATGTCCTTTCCCGAGGGAGGGCCGGAAACCGTATCGGCAGGCGGCGGCGCGCCACCGTCGCCAACCGCCAGGCGGTCGAGCGCACCGAAGTCGGCACCGGTGACGACACCGGCCGAATCGACCCCGATCGCGTCGGACAACAACGCTGAATAGCGCGCGCGGGGTATCTCGACCGCGCCCATCGATTCGAGATGGTCGGTCTGGAACTGGCAGTCGAGCAGCCGGTAGCCGCCCGCCCGCAGCCGCGCGACGAGCCACGCCAGCGCGACCTTGGAGGCGCTAGGCGCGCGGCTGACCATGCTTTCGCCGAAGAACGCACCGCCGATCGCAAGGCCGTACAGGCCGCCCGCCAGCCGATCGCCGTCCCACACCTCGACCGAATGGGCGAAGCCCAGCGCGTGCAGTTCGAGGAAAACCGCTTCGATCGGTCCGTTGATCCATGTTTCGGTGCGATCGGCGGCGCTTTCGGCGCACAGCGCGAGAATGTCGGCAAAGGCGCGGTCGGCGGTGACGCGGTAGCGGTCGCGCACGATCAGCTTGCGCAACGTGCGCGACAGGTGAAACCCGTCGAGCGGGAGGACGCCGCGATATTTCGGCTCGACCCAATAGACGCCGGGCGCGTCGCGCGTATCGGCCATCGGGAAGATCCCGGCGGCATAGGCGCGCAGCACCATTGCCGGGTCGAGGCGGTCGCTATCGCTCACAGGGCCGCACCGGTCGCGAACAACGGCTGGCCGTGCGACGCGGCGATACGAAGGGCAGGGGCGGTCGGCATGGCCGGCCCACCCTATCACCCCGCATCGCCGCGTCGAGGCGCTATCGGTTCATTTCCCCGCCAGCGCGCGGGCGATCGGTTCGATCATGTCCTCGGGGATGCGCCGGGCGATGACCGGCATCGTCGCCTGGCTCTTGCGCGCGTCGACCACTTCCTTCTCGCCACGCCAGTTGCGCAGTCGATCCGCGATATAGTTCGCGCGCTGCCCGTCGATCACCGGATAGCGGTTGGCCATGCCCGGCGTGTGGCAACTGCGACAGGCGGGGAGCTGCTGGTCGGGCAGGCCGCGCTCGATGATCCGCAGCGCCGCCGCATCGCGCGTCGGCCGCACGGCACCGCCGATCCCGTTCGGCATCGCCGCGAAGCGACGGGCAAGCGCGACCCGTTCCTCGGGCGTCAACTGCGCGGCGGCGTTGCCCATCACCGCGCTCTGGCGGCGGCCGGTGGCATAGGCTTCGAGTGCTGCGGCGAGATAGCCCGGGTTCTGCCCGGCAAGGACCGGAATATCCTTTTGTCCCCGGCCCAGCCCGTCGCTGCCATGGCATCCCGCACAACTGTCGAACCGGCCGTTCGCCGCGCCGAACCCCTGCGCATTGCTGCCGGCGAGCAGGCGATATTCCTGCGGGCTCATCGTCGGCAGGCGGCGGACGAACGCGACCATGCGCCGCACCTCGTCGGGCCGGTCCTTCGCACCCCATGCCGGCATGCCACTGAACTTCACGCCATGTTCGAGGATCCAGTAGAGCTGCTTGTCGGTCCACTCCTTGGCGTTCTTCGCCAGATCGGGCGCGGGTGGCGTGGCCTTCTGCATCAACGGCAGCGGCCGGACGCCCGGCGCGCCGTGGCACGACGCGCAGGACGTGGCGTAATAGCCTGCCGCGCTCACCAGTCCGCTGGCGTCGGCGGCATCGTCGGGCACGCTCAGCGCGGCGCGGGTCTGCACCGAATTGCGCATCACCCAGTGCAGGAACCAGTCGGTGACTGCCCAGTGCCCCGACGAGGCGGCGACATTGAACGCCCCCGACCACGCATAGGCCATGCCGAGCGCGAAGAGGCCCAGCAGCGTCACGATCGCGCGCTTCCACGTCAGACGGATGGTCATGGCTGCGGCTCCGGTTGACGTAGCAGCGTCGCGAGAAGCGCTAAGCCGCCGAGGAAATAGCTGGCCGCCCCGACCATCAGCATCACGACGCCCCCCAGTTGCTGATCGGCGAGCGGATCGTGCATCCCATGCTCCATCGCGGGATAGAGCGGGCGCGGGGCAAGGCCGATCAGCGCGCCGAGCAATGTCATGTGCATCGAGGTGAGCAGCAGCGCACCAACCCCGCCCGCACGCCGGTCACGCCCGGTGCCGAGCACGGCGGCCCAGAGCAGCAGCCCGGCGGCGAGGAACGATGCCTGTTCGACGACCATCGCCACGATCGACCGGTCGGCGAGCAGGCGCAGCGCGGGCAGGTGCCAGCCCCATACCGTCACCAGCTCGACCAGCGACATGCCAAGCGGGGTGACGATCGTCGGCCAGCGCCGTGCCGGGTCGAACCGCCCGTCGCTCAGGCCGAACGCGATCAATGGCGCGGCGACCGCGACCGCGATCATATGCCCCGCCATATGGCCGACCATCCCCGCCTGCGCCGCCGCCAGCCAGCCGGCAGGCAGCAGCGCGCCGCCGGTCACGAGCGCGGCGCGCTTCACCGGCAATCCGTCAGAAACAGCACCGGCGCGGCGGTGAACAGCACGCCGACGAAGCTCAGCGCCGCCAGCAGCACGGTCGAGAAGGCGAGGAAGCGAATCCGGTCGCGGTCGGTGCTCTCCTCGTGCGGGGGATCGTCGCCGGGCACCCGCGATTGCAGATGCGCGACGATCCCCGCCGCGAGGATCACCGCCAGCGCGGCGAGCGTGCCGACGGCGTAGAGGATGGGAAATCGCGGAAAACCGCCGACCTTCGCGCAATGAATCGCCGCCCACAGATAGGAGAAGAGGAAATGCACCGCCCACGCGACCGGCGGCACGATCAGCGACCACAAAGTGACTTTCAGCCGGCCGACCATGCCATGCAACCCGCGTTTCATGCGACCCCCGGGAACAGGCCGATCGTCGCATAGGTGACGATGGCGGTGAGCGCCATGAAGTGCTGATAGACGGTGATGTTGCGCAGATCGGCGTCATAGCGCGGCGTCATCCGCCCGGCGATGCTGCGCGCCAGCGTGTAGCCCTGCATGATCGCGCCGATCCCGGCATGGGCGGTGGTCCAGATCACCAGCACCCACACGATCGCGGGATAACTGTGCAGTTCGGGGTCGAGCCCGGTCGTCAGCGGCCCCTGCAACCCTGCCCAGATGCCACTCAGGCTGGCGGCAATACCGAGCGCGAGCAGCCCCCGTGCCGCACCTACGCCGCCACGCCGGTTGAACCCGCGCGCGCCCACCGTCGCCAGCCAGCTCGCCGCCGCCAGCGCCAGCGCGACCATCGGCCAGAAGGTGCCCGGCCCATCCATGCCCGGACCCGAGGGCGGAAATTCGGGATGCACCGTCCAGAAGAAATAATAACCGAACACCAGCCCCGAAAAGGCGGTCGCATCGGCCATCATCGTGATGAACATCGCCCACCATCCAGGGGCCGCCGAGCCGGAGACATAGAGCGGCAGCTCGATGCCATGGCCGATCGGCTTGCTGTCCTTCTCCGGGATTTCGGCGGTGCCGGTCCACAGCCAGTAGAGGACGCAGCCCAGCGTCACGAACGCCCCGGCGAGCGACCACCAGTAGAGGTGATAGGTGGTGAGGATGAACACGCTGCCCAGCGCGACGGCGGTCATCATCGGCACCCAGCTCGGCGTGCCGAGCCGGACGACATAGAGCGGGCGCGCGTCGAGCACGCTCGTCACGATCGTCTCACGCCGGCCTTCCTCGGCATCGGCTAGGAAGAAGCGACCCTCGTCGACCTTCTTCACGAAATCCTTCTGGTCCCAGATCGGGTAGCGGCTCTCGATCAGCGGGACCGAACGGATGCCCCAATCCTCGTCATCGGGATGCGCCAGCCATTCGAGCGTGCCGGCGTTCCACGGATTGCGCACCGCCTTGGCCCGCCACGGCGAGCGCGCGAGGTCGATGCAGACGATCAGCGTGCCCAGCGCGAACAGATAAGCCCCGGCGGTCGACGCGAGGTTCAGCCAGCCGATGCCGAGTTCGGCCGGATAGGTGAACACCCGGCGCGGCATGCCGAACAACCCACTGAAGTGCATCGGGAAGAAGGTGAGGTTCGCGCCGACGAACAACATCCAGAACGCGGTGCGCCCCATCCGGTCCGACAGTTTTTTGCCGGTAATCAGCGGCCAGTAATAATACAGCCCGCCAAACAGCGGCAGCAACGTGCCGCCGATCAGCACGTAATGCAGATGCGCGACGACGAAATAGGTATCATGCGCCTGCCAGTCGAACGGGGCGATCGCGACCATCACCCCGGTGAGGCCGCCGATCACGAAGACGGCGAGGCTGCCCGAGGCATAGAGCAGCGGCGTCGACCATTTGACCTTGCCCGCCCATAGCGTGGCGATGAACGCGAAGATCTGGATTCCCGTCGGAATCGCCACCGCTTCGGACGCGGCGGAGAAGAAGGCGAGGCTGATCTTGGGCAGGCCGGTCGCGAACATGTGGTGGACCCAAAGGCCGAACGACAGGAACGCGGTGCCGACCGCCGCCAGCACGATCCACGGATAGCCGAGCAGATGGCGCTGGGCGAAGGTCGGGATCATCATCGCGAACAGCGCGATCGACGGCAGGAACACGATATAGACCTCGGGGTGGCCGAAGATCCAGAATAGGTGCTGCCACAGCAGCGGATCGCCGCCACGCGCCGCATCGAAGAACGGCCAGTTGAGCAGCCGCTCCATCTCGAACAGCACGTCGCCCGCGATCAGCGGGGGGAAGGCGAACAGGATCATCACCGCGACGACGAGGATATACCACGCATAGAGCGGCATCAGGTTGAGCCGCATTCCCGGCGGCCGGCATTTCAGCACGCCGACGATCAACTCGACGGCGGCGGCCACCGACGACACTTCGATGAAGCTCAGCCCCAGCATCCAGATGTCGGCACCGAGGCCGGACAGGTCGGTACGGGTGGTAAGCGGCGGGTACATGAACCACCCGCCATCGGGCGCGGCGTTGAAGAAGATCGATCCGCCGACGAACACCCCGCCGATCAGGAACGACCAGTAACCGAACGCCGACAGCCGCGGAAACGGCAGGTCGCGCGCGCCGAGCAACTGCGGCAGGAGGATGATCGACACCGCCTCGAACATCGGCACGGCGAACAGGAACATCATCATCGAGCCGTGCAGCGTGAACAACTGGTTGAAGCTGTTCGCCGAGACGAGGTCGTTGTCGGGCACCGCCAACTGGGTGCGCATGATGAGCGCCAGCACGCCCGCGAACAGCATGAAGCCGAACGCGGTCAGCGTGTACCACGCGCCGACGCGGTTGTTGTTGCAATCGGTCCAGCGCAGGAAAATGCCCTGCGGTGCTTTCCACACCGCACGCAGCCGTTCCTCCTGCGCGGCGCGGAGCGCGGGATCGTCTTGCGCGTGGAGGCTCATTTCAGACTTTCCAGATAGGCGGCGATCGCCTGCGCCTCGGCGGGCGGCAGATGAGTGTAGGCGGGCATCCGCGCGCCGGGCTTCACCGACGGCGCGTTCAGAATGAAGGCGACCAGCGCCTCGCGGGTCATCGGCTGCGTTCCCGCGCCAAGCGAGGTGCGGCTGCCGAAGTGGGTCAGGTCGGGCGCGATCCGCGCCACCGCTTCGGTGCCGGCGATCGCATGGCATCCGGCGCAGCCATCGGCGACGAACGCCTGCGCCCCGGCCGCCGCGACGCTGCCGGCAGGCGGCACGATCGCCGGGCGGCGCTCGGCGGCGAGCCATGCGTCGAACGCCACCGGCTCCATCGCCACGACGTCGAACGCCATCAGCGCGTGGCTGAGCCCACAGAATTCGGTGCAGACGCCGCGGAACTTGCCCGGCTTCGTCGCGCGGACCACCAGCCGGTTGGTGCGGCCGGGGATCATGTCCATCTTGCCGGCAAGACCGGGAATCCAGAAGCTGTGGATCACGTCACCGGCGGTCAGGTCCAACTGCACGGTGCGGCCCACGGGGATGCGGATTTCGTTCGCTGACATGACCGGCGCGGCACCGGGCGGCTGGTAACGGACCGCCCACCAGAATTGCTCGCCCTCCACCGCGATCCGCAGATCGCTGTCGGCCACGGGCAAGGGGCGCATCGCCGGCAGGCTGTAGAGCAGCAGCGACAACAGCACGACCACCGGCACGACCCCGCCGAGCCAGCCGACCATGCGCATGCCGCCCGACAGTGTCAATTTGCCTTCGGGCGCGCGGACCGCCGCGATCATCAGTCCGGCGACGCCGGCGGCGATGGCGACCGCGCCGACAAGCATGATGATGGTCAGGTGGCGAACGGTCGCCGCCTCCTCGCCAAATACCGTCAACGCCGACTGATGCCGGTTGCACGCGCCAAGCGCGGCGAACGCCGCTAATCCGATTGAGGCGCTGAACCGCCGCATGATCCCCCTTCGTGCCGCTCCATTGGGGTATACGGCACGGCAGCGAAACGAGTATTGCCGCCTAGCGTTCCATCACGATCGCGATTGGACCGGGACGTACCGGAACATGCAGCCGGTCGGCGACCGCCGGGCGCGCGGTCACGCCGGCCGCCATGGCAGCATCATGCCAGCCAGCCCCCGGTGAATCCGGCCCGCCCCAGCCCGCGCCGGATATGCGGATTGCGGCGCATGACGTCCCAGATCATTCCCGACCGGCGGTTCTCGATCCCCAGCACGATCGGCCCCTGATCGATGCCGAGATAATCGCCGTCGACCCAGCCGATACCCGGCACGATCCGCCCATGCTGCAACGGCCGGTCGCTGCGGGTCAGCGTCGGGTTGAACGAATCGCGAAAGCCATATTGGTCATAGATGCCCGCGCCATAGCGCGCGTGCATCTTCGCGATCATCGGCTCGACGATCTCGGGCGCGAACGCGATCGATCCGAGCGCAGCGGTGGGCGCGATCGTGCCATCGTCGCGTTCGCCCGGACCGCGCGCCGAATAGCTGAAGAACTCGCGCGGGCTTCCATCGATGGTCACGGTGAAGTCGCCCGGCCCGTCACAGGCGGTCAGCCCCCAGCAGTCGGGGCCATAGCCGATCTTGCGCCCCGGATTCTCGATCGCATAGGCGCGCTGGGCATGGGTCGCGCGGCGGCTGTTCTCGAAATAATCGATGCCCTTGGACGCGATATAGGGGTCGCGGATACCGCGGAAATCGACCCACATATGGCTGTACTGATGCCCGAACAGCGGCGCGAATTGCAGGTGTGGCTCACCCCAGCGATTGCCCCAGCTCGCCTCGAACCGCTTGGTCAGCGCGCCCCAGGTGGCGGGCGGTAGCGGATGCGTCGGGCTGGCCAGCGCCAGCACGTACAGGATCATCCCTTCGTTATAGATGTCCCAGTCGGACCGGATGAAGCCAGTCTCGGGATGCCAGCCCATCGACACGAACGTGCCACGCGGGGTGATCCAGTCCCATTCGACCGCGCGGTAAAGCTGTTCGGCCAATGCCCGGATCCGTGATTCCTTGGGATCGGCACGATCGAACCAGCTTTGCGCGAACAGCACGCCGCCGAGCAGCAGCGACGTGTCGATCGTCGACAATTCGGTCCGGCCGAAGCGCGTGCAGGTCTTCGCATCGAGGAAGTGGTAGAAGAAGCCCTTGTGCCCGCTGGTGCCGGACGCGGCGGGGCCGCTCGGCGCGCGCGCGAAGAATTCCAGCGTCGCGAGCGTGCGGTCGCGGTTCTGGTCGCGGGTGATCCAGCCATGTTTCTCGCCGACGCCATAGCTGGTCAGCGCGAAGCCGACCGCCGCGATCGAGGCGAAGCTGGGCGTCGGCCAGCGATCGGGCGCTAGCCCGGTCACGGGATCGGTCGTGTCCCAGAAAAAGCGGAACGCGCGTTCCTGCACATCGGACAGAAGATAGGGGGTGGCGAGCGCGCCCATGCCGCCCGGCGCGGCGCATGCCCCGACGATCGCGGCGCTGCCGGCGGCGAGGAAGTGGCGGCGGTCGATCATGGGTTGGCCTTACGTCCATATAAAAAAGCCGGATCGGGCAAGGGGGGCGCCCGATCCGGCAGGAAGGGAAAAGATCAGAAGCGATAGCCGACGCGGAACTGAATACGCCGGGGCAGGGTGAGCAGGTCGCGGCCGATTCGCGCCGAATCGAGCGTGTCGACCGGCCGGCCGGTCGCCGGGTTGACCTGGTTGTTGAAGAAGTCGTCGAAGCCCGAGAAGTTGTTGTTGTTGAAGGCGTTGAGCAGATCGATCGCAATCTCGGTCTCGCCGCCCAAAATCTTCAACTTGTTCGCCAGCGTGAGGTTGACCTCGCAGAACGCGAACACGCCCTTGATGCAGTTCTTGTCGGGATAGCGGGCGCTGAACTCGTTGAAGCCCGACGTCGCGCCGTTCGTGCCGTCGGTGACGCGGAACGCCTGACCGCTGCCGAACGTGCTGAGCGTCGAGAACTGGAAGCCCAGCGGCAGGTCGACGATGCCCGACAGGACCAGCCGGTGCCGTTCGTCGCCGTCGCGCGGCCGCCAGCCGTAATCGTCGGGGGTGACGGCATCGAGGCTGAAGAGATCGCCGCCGTTCTGCTCGCCCTTGGACAGCGTATAGGCGATGTTCACGCCCCAGCCCGAGGTCTGGGTATAGGGCTTGTCGGCAGTGACATAGAGCGCCTTGTACCGGGTATCGAGCCCGTCATAGCCGATCAGCGCGTTCGAGAAGCCGAACGGCACCAGCGGCGCGGTATCGCAGCACGGGCCGGTGCCGGCGTTGCGCCGCGTGGCGAACAGGTTGGTGTAGCCGTTGCGGCCGCGCTGATACGACCCCGTCACCGCGAACTGCCACCGGCCGACCTGCTGGCGGACGCCGAGGCTGACCTGATCGTTGACCGGCGGCTTGGTGTCGTTCTTGACCGCGAACAATTCGGGCAGGCCGCTGGTCGACGTTGCGCGCAGTTCGAGCAGCCCCTCGCGCGTCAGGTAGCGCGGATTCCAGACGACGGTCTGCAGTCCGTTGCGCGGCTGGCCATCGCGCGAGAAGCGGAACACGCCGATCGGATTGATCGTGCGCGACTGTTCGTCGACGGTGTTGTTGAAGTTGTTGCGATCGTAATAGCGTCCGAACCCGCCGAACACGACGGTCGTGGCGTCGTCCTTGATGTCGTAGGAGAAGCCGAAGCGCGGCGCGAACGCCCCGGCGAATGGCTTGCGATTGCTGCCGGTGCTGATGTAGTTTTCGGGATCGAAATAGCTGGTCGCGGGCAACGCACGGAGCGCCGCTGCGGCGTTCGCCGACGTCACGAAATCATTGTTGTTGCCGTTGGTTTCGTAATCCCAGCGCAGGCCGAGGTTCAGTTGCAATCGGTCGGTCACGTCCCAGTCGTCCTGGACGTACAGGCCGACCTGGGTGTTCGACCCACGCACCGTGCCGTTGCCAAGCCCCAGCCGCGCCTCGGCGGGGAAGCTGAAATCGGTGTCGTTGGCGAGGTTGGTGTTGGGGTTCTCGACCGTATCGATGCGGAAGGTATAGCCCGGTTGCAAGAAGGCGAGGTTCGAGAATTCGATGTCCGTCACCTCGACCCGCGCGCCGACCTTGATCGCGTGATTGTCGATACCCGAATAGGTGAAGTCGTCGCGCAGCGTATAGCCCTGCTGGATTTCCCGCCGCGATGCCTCGCGCCCGCCGAACTGCAACACCGTGTCATAGTTGAAGCTCGACTGACCCGGATTCAGCGACGTCGGGCTGAAATTATAGTTCAGATAGTTGAGGTTGACTTCATTGATGAAGCTGTCGCCACGATAGGTCCATTTGAGCAGATAGGTTTCGACCGTGTTCCGCTTGTTTTCCGCGAATTCATAGGCGACGTTGCCGCCGAACCCCTGGATGTCGGTTTCCTCGCGACGGCTGTACGACAGGTCGAACGTCTGCGCATCGTCCGGCGTGAAGGTCAGCTTGCCGAAATAGAAATCGCCCCGGAACGGGCTGACGAAATTGCCTTCGAACTCGCTGATCCGGCGGCCCGATGCCGCCTCGAACGCCCGGATATTGTCCGCCGTACCGGTCGAATCAACGATGAACGCGCGGTCCTGATCGTTGCCTTCATACGCGCCGAAGAAGAACAGCTTGTCCTTGATGATCGGGCCGCCGAGCGACACGCCATATTGTTTGCGCTCGAACGCCGGCTTGTCGCGGCCGTTGATGCGGTCGAGGTAGCTGCGCTCGGTCAGGCCCCGGTCGGTGTACTGGCCGAAGACCTCGCCATGGAAATCGTTGGTGCCCGATTTGGTGACGGCGGTGATGATCGCCGATCCGGCCTGCTCGTATTCAGCCTTATAATTCTGCGTCAGGACGCGGAATTCCTGCACCGCCAACTGGCCGAACGGGTTGCCCCGGCTGTTCTGCTGCCCGGCCACGCCGCCTTCGCGCAGCTTGTTCTTGAGCGACACGCCGTCGATAAACACGTTGACCTGCGAAGCGGTCGAGGCGCCGGCCTGAAACCCCTTGTTGGTTTCGCTGTCGTTGTAGCGCACGCCCGGCGCGAGCGCCGCGAACGACAGGAAGTTGCGATCGGTCTGCGGCAGGGTGCGGAGCTGTTCCTGCGTCACGTTGGTCGCGATCTCGCTGGTCCGGCTTTCGATCAGGCGGCTGCCGGTCACGACGATGACGTCGCTGTCGTCACCTTCGGCCGCAGGAGCGGCGGCGGTGCCGTCGGCGGCCGGGGCGGCGGCGGCGCCCAGCGTGATGTCGAGGCTGGCCGACTGGGCGATGCCGACGGTCGCTTCCTGCGACGCGCTTTCGCCGTTCGGGCCGGTGATCGCGATCGCATAGCCGCCCGGACGGATGCCGTTCAGCGTGTAGCGGCCATTGGCATCGGTGGTGGCGCGATAGCTCTGGTTCGTGCCGGCCGAGGTCGCGACGACGCTCGCCCCCGCCACCGCCGCACCCGACGCATCGCGCACCGTGCCGCGGATCGACGCGGTCGTTGTCTGCGCGGCGGCGGGCGCGATGGCCACCATGCCGCTGGCGAGCGTCGTCGCGGCGACCAGCGCCGCGCGGAACATCGACTTCTTCATGGAAATATTCCCCTTGCTGCCCGTGGGTCCGGGCCGTCCCTGGATGTCGTTGTCTCACGCACCACCAGGACCGGTGCGCGATGTTCGATGGAGCAGTCGTCGCCGCCGCCGATCAGGTCGATCAGGCGCGCGACCGCGCGTTCGCCGAGTCGCGCGATGTCGATGCGCAACGTGGT
Organism: Sphingomonas sp. Leaf4; assembly: GCF_920939515.1. Classification (NCBI taxonomy): domain Bacteria; kingdom Pseudomonadati; phylum Pseudomonadota; class Alphaproteobacteria; order Sphingomonadales; family Sphingomonadaceae; genus Sphingomonas; species Sphingomonas sp. Leaf4. The sequence goes on from NZ_CAKLBB010000002.1 coordinate 242,036, forward strand.
GAGGGCGGGCGAGATCAGGCGGGCGAGCGGTACGTCGTCGAATCCCGCGACCGCGATGCGGCCGGGTACATCGATCCCGGCACGCCGGAACGTCATCAGCAGGCCGATCGCCATCATGTCGTTGGCGGCGAACACCGCATCGACGTCGCCGTCGCGCGCGATCAGCCGTTCCGCCGCCGCGACGCCAGATTCCTCCAGAAAGGTCCCGCGCTCGATCATCGGTTCCAGGCCCGCGTCGGCCATCGCGGCGCAGTAGCCCGCGACCCGTTCGTCGGCGTCGATATTGCCCGCCGGGCCGGCCAGATGCAGGATGCGTCGCCGCCCGGTCGCGACCAGATGGTCGACCATCATCCGCGCGCCCGCGACATTGTCGATCCGCAGTTCGGGGCGGGGCTGGTGATGCGGCGCGCAGTTGACCAGCACGGTGGGGACGCCGGCGGGCATATGGCCGAACAGCCGGTCGGGATCGATATGCGGGGCCATCACCACCAGTCCGTCGACCCGACCGCGCATCGTGTGCAGCGCCTCGATCCCGCGTGCCGGATCGTCGTGCATGTTCGACAGCAGCAGTTGCAGGCCGCGCGCCGATGCCTCGCGGTCCATGCCGCGCAGCAGTTCGGAGAAGAATTCGCCGTGCAGGTCGGGCAGCACCACGCCGATCGCGTTCGATCGCGCGAGGCTGAGCGAGCGTGCCCCGGCATGCGGGATATATCCGAGTTGCGCGGCGGCGGCCTCCACCTTCTCCCGCAGCGCGGGGCGGACGTTGGTCAGGCCGTTCAGCACGCGCGATACCGATGCGACGGACACGTCCGCCACCCGGGCTACATCGCGGATCGTGGCATTCGCCATCGCCTTTGCAATCCACTCCCTGCGCCGCTGCGATTCGTACCAGCGGCTTTTCGTCGGCCGGATGCCGATCGCTCTTGATGTAACCGGTTACATCAAACTACAACGGGCTTCAACCAGGATTCGCATCGCCGCCGCTGACAGGCCGGCGGGCAGGCAGGAGAGGGGATCGCATGGAAGACATCCGCATTTCGCGGCGCGCACTGATGATGGGCGCAGGCGCCGTGGCGGCGTGGCAGGCATCGCCCGCGCGCGCGCTGCTGACGCAAGGGAACGCCACCGCGCTGCCCGCGTCGGTCGAGGCGCTGATCGGCCAGATGACGGTCGAGGAAAAGGCCGGGCAGTTGACGCTGATGGCTGCCGCATGGGCCGGGGGGGCGGCCAATGCGCTGAACCCGATCGGCGCGACCGCCACGTTCGACGAACAACTGGCGCAGGTGCGTGGCGGAAAGCTGACCGGCGTGTTCAACGGCAATGGCGCGGAAATGGCGCGGCGGATGCAGACGGTGGCGGTGCGCGAGGCGCGGCTCAAGGTGCCGCTGCTGTTCGCCGCCGACGTCATCCACGGTTTCCGCACCGTCTTCCCGATGCCGCTGGCCGAAGCGGGCAGCTTCGACCCCGACCTTGCCGAGCGCACCGCGCGCGCCGCCGCCGTCGAGGCATCGGCCGCCGGCATCGACTGGACCTTCGCGCCGATGGTCGACATCGCCCGCGACGCGCGCTGGGGCCGTGGGATCGAAGGGGCGGGCGAGGATATATTGCTTGGCAAGGTCATGGCCGAGGCGCGGGTGCGCGGGTTTCAGGGCCGACGCGGGCTGATGGCCGACGATGCGGTCGCCGCCTGCGCCAAGCATTTCGCCGCCTATGGCGCGGGCGAGGGCGGGCTCGACTATAATACCGTCGACGTGTCCGAACGGACTTTGCGCGAAACCTATTTCCCGCCGTTCCAGACCGCGTTCGCCGCCGGCGCGCCGACGACGATGGCGTCGTTCAACGAACTGTCGGGCGTGCCCGCCACCGCCAATCCGTGGCTGCTCGACACCGTGCTGCGCAAGGAATGGGGGTTCAGCGGCCTCGTCGTCTCCGATTATACCGGCGATGAGGAACTGATCGCCCACGGCTTCGCGGCGGACGCACGCGAGGCGACGAAACTGGCGTTCATGGCCGGCGTCGACATGTCGATGCAGTCGGGCTTCTACCTTACGCATCTCCCCGATCTGGTCGCGAAGGGCGAGGTGCCGATGGCACGGCTCGACCAGGCGGTGCGGCGCGTGCTGGCGATGAAGGTGCAACTGGGGCTGTTCGACAACCCGTTCCGCCGCATCGATCCGCGCCGCGAAAAGACGCGGGTGCGCACCCCCGAACACCTCAAGCTGTCGCGCGAGGCGGGGGCGAAGTCGATCGTGATGCTCAAGAACGACGGCGATCTGTTGCCGCTGCCAAAAACGGGCAAGCGCATCGCGCTGATCGGCCCGTTCGTGCAGGGCCAGCGCGAGCTGATCGGGACGTGGAACGTCTATGGATCGGACGCCGAGGCGGTCGACTTGCTGACCGGGGTGCGCGCGGCCGTCGCCGATCCGGCGCTGGTCAGCGCGGTCGATGGATCGGGCATCACCGATCCGATTCCCGGCGGCATCGACGCGGCGGTCCGCGCCGCCGCCGTTGCCGACATCGTCGTGCTGGCGATCGGCGAATCGCAACGCATGTCGGGCGAGGCGCAGTCGCGCACCGACATTGGCGTGCCCCAGGCGCAGCTCGATCTGGCGCAGGCAGTGCTTGCTACCGGCAAGCCGACGGTCGTGCTGCTGCGCAACGGTCGGGCGATGGTGCTGGCAAAGCCGGTGCTGGACGCGCGCGCGATCCTTGTTACCTGGTTCCTCGGCTCGCAGAGCGGCCCGGCGACCGCCGACATCCTGTTCGGCGACATGTCACCCTCGGCGCGCCTGCCGGTCAGCTTTCCCTATGCGACCGGGCAGTCGCCTTATTATTATGCGCACAAGACCACCGGCCGGCCCAATCCGCCGGGGCCGCTTGCCGAATACAAGGCGCGCTATCGGGAGGGGCCGAACGCCGCGCTGTTCCCGTTCGGGCATGGCCTGACCTATGGCCGGATCGCGTACAGCGACCTCGATCTCGGCGGCGGGCGGATGGCGCTCGACGGCACGCTCACCGTCCGCGCCCGCGTCACCAACAGCGGCACCCGCGCCGCGACCGAAGTGGTGCAGCTCTATATCCACGATGTCGCCGCCAGCATCACCCGCCCGGTGCGCGAGCTGAAAGCCTATCAGCGCGTCGCGCTGGCGCCCGGTGAATCGAAGCTGGTGACGTTCACGCTGAAACCTGCCGACCTCGCCTTCATCGGCACCGCCAACCGGCCGGTCACGGAGCCGGGCAGCTTCCGCCTGTGGATCGCGCCGTCTGCCGAAGCCGAGGGGGTGAACGGCAGCTTCACCGTCGCCTGAAGCATCGGGCATCCTTCGCGTCGGCCCGCGCGTTGGAGCGGTAACCAGACACGAAGGATGCCCCGATGACCGACAAGCAACCCAATCAGGCGATGCCCGACGAAAAGGGCGCGGCGAAACCCGACGGCGTCAATTCGACTCCCTCGGGCGGTCAGTCGAGCGGCGAGGCCTATCCCAATCCGCAGACGGGCAAGGAGGGTGGCCGGTTCGATGGCGGTCAGACGTTGAAGGATTATCACGGCGGCCCCGGCGGGGCCGACAATCAGGCCGCCGGGACCGACTGACCGGCGTCGTCATAGCCGAGGTCGCGGCTGATCGCCTGCGCGGTTGCCGCGACTTGCGGGCCGATCGCCGTGACCTTGTCCTGCGTCAGATATTGCGCGGCGGTGGCGATGCCGATCGCGGCGACGATCCCGCCGGTCACGTCGCGGATCGGTGCCGCGACCGAACGGATGCCGTCGTTGCCGATACTGTCGTGGATCACGTGCCCCCGCCGCGCATTGGTGCGCATGTCGGCGACCCATGCCTCGACCGCCGCATCCTCCGTACCGGGGCGGACGGCGTGATACAGCCGCGCCAGCCCGGCGGCGTCCTCGTCGAACAGCAGCGCCTTGCCGATCCCGGTCTGCGCCACCGGCCGCCGGTCGCCCGGCCGGGTCGATACCTCCAACCGCTGCCGCCCCGCCGCGCGGTCGAGGTGGAGCGAATGATCGCCTTCGCGCCGGCCGAGGAACACGCACAGCCCGCTATCCGCCGACAGCGCCTCCATTCGTGCCCGCGCGACACGGACGATGTCGATCCGGCGATGCGCGGTGAACCCCAGTTGCAGCAGCATCGGTCCCAGCGTCAGTTGGCCCTTCTCCCCCTGCGCGACATAGCCGCGCTCGACCAATGCCGCCGCCAGCCGGTGGGTGGTCGTCCGGCTGAGCCCCAGCATCCGCGCCAGTTCGGCGACGCGCAGCGGCGTGTCGCGCAGCGCCTCGACCAGATCCAGCCCGCGCATCAGCGTCTGCGTACCGCGCGATGCGGCGGAGGGTTCTTCGATGGGCTCGCTCATCGCGCGGTCCTTATCACCCCGCCGCGCCCGGTCCAGCGGCGATGCGGTCCTGCGCCATCACCAGCGTCCCCAGCGGCCCGGCCTCGTCGCCCAGCGCCGCCGGCACGATCCGCTCGCCGATATTGCCCGCATCGACATAGCCGAGATACCCGCCGAGCGCCGCGACCGTGCGCGTCCGCACGAGGTCGAGCAGATGCGGCTGCCCCAGCCCCACGCCGCCGCCGACGATGATCCGCGCCGGCGACAGCGTCAGGAACAGCGTCGCGAACGCCTCGCCCAGCGCATCGGCGATATAAATCCAACGCGGATCGTCGACGGCGAGCAGATGCGCGCCATGCCCGCACCGCGCCGCGATCGCCGGGCCGCTGACCAGCCCTTCGAGGCAATCGCCGTGGAAGGGGCAGGCGCCGGCGAAATCGTCGCCCGGGCTGCGGCGCACGCGGATATGCCCGGCTTCCGGGTGCATCATGCCGGTGACGGGCCGGCCGCCGACGATCAGCCCCATGCCGACCCCGGTGCCGACCGTGACATACAGGAAGTCGGACAGTCCGACGCCCGCGCCGAACCGCCCTTCGCCCAGCGCCGCGCCGGTCACATCGGTATGGAACGCGACCGCGCCGAACCCTTCCGCCAGCGGCCCGACAATATCGGCCCCGGCCCAGTGCGGCTTGGGGGTGGGCAGCATGACGCCCTCGCGCACCGATACCGGCCCGAAGCTGGCGATGCCGATCGCGCGCGGTCGATATTCGGTCCGCCACGCCGCCAGTTGCCGCGACAGCGCGCCCAGCGTCTCCCCGGGGGTCGTCGTCGGCACGCGATACCGCGCCAGGATTTCCCGACCCCGCCCGATCACCGCGATCGATTTCGTGCCGCCCAGTTCGACGCCCGCGACGACGGCTTCGCTGCCCATGATGCTTCCTCTCCCTGTTATTGCCGATAGTGGCGCACCCGCCGGGCCCCCGGCAAGTACGCCTACCGTACACGATGGCATATCGGATACTGCAAACGATTGTACGCTTTGCCGCACCGCAAAGATTTTCGCTAGGCGCACGGCGATATTTTCTCGTACAAGCATGGGGATGGAGCAAAATCGATCCACGACCCCTCGCGTGCGGACCATTGCCGATCTCGCCCGGCTGGCGGGGGTGTCCGCCGGCACCGTTTCGCGCGCGCTGGCCGGCAAGTCGCTGGTGAATGCCGAGACGCGCGACCGGATCCAGGCGCTGGCCACCGAACATAGTTTCCGCCCGAACCAGATGGCCAGCCGGCTGCGGACGCAGCGCACCGGGGTGATCGGCATCGTCGTGCCGCTGGGGCACGAACGGCGCCAGCATCTCTCCGACCCGTTCTTCATGACGATGCTCGGCTTTCTCGCCGACCGGCTGACCGAGAATGGCTATGACCTGATGCTGTCGCGCATCATCCCCGATGCCGCCGACTGGCTGGAACGGATCGTCGATTCGGGGATGATGGACGGTGTGCTGCTGATCGGCCAGTCGGACCAGATCCCGACGATCGAGCGGGTCGCCGAACGCTATCGCCCGCTGGTCGCATGGGGCAGCAGCAACCTCGACGGGCAGGTACATTGCGCGGTCGGCACCGACAATGTCGCCGGCGGCCGGCTGGCGGGGGCGCGGCTGATCGCGCGTGGCTGCCGCCGGATCGCCTTTCTGGGGGAGATGCGCGCGCCTGAAATCCGCGACCGCTACGACGGCGTGGCGCAGGCGATGGCGGCGGCGGGGATCGACCATCCGCCGGTCCAGCTCGACACGCACCTCGCATCGGACATCATGGAGCAGGAGATCGCCGGCCACCTCGACCGGGTCGGCGGCACGATCGACGGTATCGCCGCCGCGTCGGACGTGATCGCGATGACGACGCTGCGGGTACTGGCCGATCGCGGCATTCGCGTGCCGGACGACATGCCGGTGGTCGGCTATGACGACCTGCCGATCGCGATCAGCGCGGTGCCGCGCATCACGACGGTGCGACAGGACCTCGCGACCGGCGCCAATGCGATGATCGACGCGCTGTTCCGCCGTATCGCCGGCGAGGATGCGCCCTCGCTGGTCCTGCCCCCGGTGCTGGTGGAGCGCGACTCGGCCTGACGATACTTGCTCCCCTCCCTGACAAGGGAGGGGCTGGGGGTGGGTAGGTCCGTGGCGGACGCACCGCTCCCTCGCAGGCCGACCCACCCCCGACCCCTCCCTTGTCAGGGAGGGGAGTCAGATCAAACCAGTGCCGCGCACTTCGCCTCGACCCACGCCGCCGTTTCGCCATCGAGCAACGGCACCAGCAGCGCGGCGACCTTCGCGTGATAGGCATCGACCCATGCCCGCTCGGCCTCGGTCAACAGCGCGGGCACGATCAGCGAACGTTCGATCGGCACGAAGGTCAGCGTCTCGAACCCCAGCATCGGCAGGTCGCCGCCGGGAATGTCGCGCTTCACCGTCAGCAGCAGGTTCTCGATGCGGATGCCGTATTCGCCCGCCTTGTAATAGCCCGGCTCGTTCGACAGCATCATACCGGCGCGTAGCGGTTCGAGCGGCCCGCCACCCGGATAGTTCGGCGCGCCGATCCGCTGCGGCCCCTCATGCACCGACAGGAAGGCGCCGATGCCGTGGCCCGTCCCATGCGCGTAATCGAGCCCCGCTTCCCATAGCGGCCGCCGGGCGAAACCGTCGATATGCCCGCCGAGCGTACCGTCGGGGAACACGGCGGTATCGATCGCGATATGGCCCTTGAGCACGCGGGTGAAGCGGTCGCGCATCTCGTCGGACACCGGCCCCACCGGCATGACGCGGGTGATGTCGGTCGTGCCGTCCTGATATTGCCCGCCCGAATCGATCAGATAGAGCTGGCCGGGCAGGATCGGCGCGTCGCTCTCGACGGTCGCCTTGTAATGCGGGCTGGCGGCATGGGCCCCGGTCGCGCTGATCGTATCGAACGACAGGTCGCGCAACAGGCCGGTTTCGCCGCGGATCGCCTCCAGCCGGTCCGATGCAGACAGTTCGGTCAGCGTACCCAAGGGTGCGGTTTCCTCGAACCATTTGAGGAAGCGGACCATTGCCGCCCCGTCGCGTGCCTGCGCGGCGCGATGATGCGCGATCTCGACCGGGTTCTTGATCGCCTTGGCCAGCACGCTCGGATCGCGTGTCGCGACGATCGTGGCACCGCCGGCACTCAGCGCGCCATGGATCGCGGCGACCGCGCGGTCGGGATCGGCGGCGACGCGCTTGCCGGCGAACCGGCCGAGCACGTCCGCGAAACTGGCGATGTCGCGCACCGTCACCGCATTGCCCAGATGCCGCGCGATGTCCTCGCCGACCTTGCCCGGTGCCACGAACAGCTCGGCGGTGCCATCGGCGCGGACGATGGCATAGCTCAGCGCCACCGGCGTCCGCGCGACATCCTTGCCCCGCACGTTGAACACCCACGCGATCGAATCGAGCGCCGACAGCACCACTGCATCGGCGCGTCGTTCGCCCAGCCACTCGCCGATCGCCGCGCGCTTATCGGCCGAGGTCCGCCCGGCGAGGTCGTCCGGGTACACCTCCATCGCGGCGGGGGAGGGGGCGGGGCGGTCGTCCCACAGGGCGTCGATCGGGTTCGCGTCGACCGCGACCAACGCCGCGCCGTTCGCGCCCAGTGCGGCGTCGGCTGCCGCGACCCAGCCAGTCGTCGCCAGCCACGGATCGTAACCGATCCGGTCGCCCTCGACCGTGTTCGCCGCCAGCCAGTCGGTCATCGCGGTCGCGGGCACCTGCACGAACTGCCAGTCGTCGCCATCGACCTGCTCGCGCACCTGCAACGTATAGCGCCCGTCGGTGAACATCGCGGCAGTATCGCGCAGCACCACCGCGCTGCCCGCCGATCCCTTGAACCCGGTCAGCCATTCGAGCCGCTGGGCATAGGCACCGACATATTCGCTCATGAACTCGTCGGTCAGCGGCACGACGAAGCCGGTCAGGTTCTGCTTTGCGAGGTGGGCACGAAGGGCGGTCAGGCGGGCGTGATGGTCGATCATGTCACGGGCGATACCATCCGGGGCAGGGGTGCGGAAGATTGGTTCACGCGAAGGCGCCAAGGGCGCGAAGAAGCAAATAGGTTCACGCGGAGGCGCGGAGACGCGGAGGAAGAAGCTTTTTCGCGCAGAGGACGCGAAGGACGCAGAGATATTGCGTGATCGGCGACCTGCTATTCCAGCGACGCCTGCCATCCCGTTGCAGCCACGATAAACAGAGCCGCTGTCGCGGCGGACGTTTCCACGAACGCATCTCCTCTGCGCTCTCTGCGCCTCTGCGCGAAAATCCCTTCTTCTTTCCCCCGCGTCTCCGCGCCTCCGCGTGAACCAACCTTCTTCGCGCCCTTCACGCCGTCGCGTGAACCAAAACCCGGCAAGACGCCTCGACTTCCCGAACCACCCGCCCCAAATGACGCGCCATGACCAACCCGATCCCGCCCATCGCCGAACAGCGCGCCCATGCTTACGACCATCACGGCATCACCGTGCAGGACCCGTGGAACTGGCTGCGCGACCCGAACTATCCCAAGGTCGAGGATGAGGACGTGCTGTCCTACCTCAAGGCCGAGAACGAGTATTTCGATGCGGTGATGCGCCCGCACGCCTCGCTGGTCGACACGCTGTTCAAGGAAATGCGCGCGCGGATCAAGGAAGACGATGCCACCGTCCCCCAGCGCGACGGTGACTGGTGGTATTGGTCCGACTTCGAAACCGGCGGCGAATATCGCCGCTGGTGGCGCAAACCCGTCGCGGGTGGTGACGACGAACTGATCCTCGACGAACCGGCACTCGCCGCCGGCAAGGAATATTTCCGCCTGGGCGCATTGTCGGTCAGCCCCGACGGCCGGCTGCTCGCCTATGCGATCGACGACGACGGCGGCGAACGGTTCGAGGCGCGGGTGAAGGACCTCGCCACCGGCGAACTGCTGCCCGACACCATCCCCGGCACGCTGTCCGAACTGGTGTGGACCGCCGATTCGAGCGGCTTTCTCTACGGCCTCGCCAACGACCAGTGGCGCACCGACAACGCCCGGCTCCACCGCATCGGCACGCCCGTCGATCAGGACATCGAACTCTATCATGAGGCCGACGAGGGCTGGCGCGTATCGGTCGGCGAGACGCAGTCGCGCCGCTTCCTCGTCATCTCGGCGGGCGATCACGTTACTAGCGAGGTGTATCTGATCCCCGCCGACGATCCGACCGCCGCCCCGATCCTCGTCCGCGCGCGCGAGGAACATGTCGAATATGACGTGGAGGAGCATGACGGCACGCTCTACATCCACACCAACGACACCCACCCCAACTTCCGCCTCGCGAAAGCCGCGCTGGAAACCCCGGACGTATGGGAGGAGGTGATCGCCGCCGATCCGCATTTCTACATGACCGGCGTGACCACCTTCGCCGGTTTCTTCGTGATCGAGGGCCGGCTCGACGGCCTCGACCAGATCCGCCTCCACGACTATGCCGGCGGCGCGCCGAAGCCGATCGATTTTCCCGAGGCGAGCTTCGTCGTCGGGCTTGGCGACAATCCCGAATATGCCGTCGACACGCTGCGGCTCGGTTATGAATCGATGGTCACGCCGGGCACCGTCTACGACTATGACGTCGCGTCGGGCGGCCTGACCGTGCGCAAGGTGCAGACGATCCCCTCGGGCTACGACCCGGCGAAATACGCGACCGAACGGCTCAACATCACCGCGCGCGACGGCACCGCCATCCCCTGTTCGGTGGTGTACCCCAAGGACTTTCCGCGTGACGGCACCGGCAAGCTCTATCTCTACAGCTATGGCGCCTATGGCTATGCGATCCCGCCGGGCTTCTCGACCAGCCGCATGTCGTTCCTCGATCGTGGCATGGCGTTCGCCATCGCCCATATCCGTGGCGGCGACGACCTTGGCCAGCAATGGTATCTCGACGGAAAGCTCGACAAGCGCACCAATACCTTCACCGATTTCGTCGACGTGGCGAAGGGGCTGATCGAGCTGGGCTTCACCGATAACGGCAAGATCGCCATCGCCGGCGGATCGGCAGGCGGCGAGTTGATGGGCGCGGTGATGAACTCCGACCCCGAGCTGTGGGGCGCGGTCGTCGCCAGCGTGCCGTTCGTCGACGTGCTCAACACCATGCTCGACGACAGCCTGCCGCTGACGCCGGGCGAATGGCCCGAATGGGGCAACCCGATCGAGGACAAGGCGGCGTTCGAGCTGATCGCCTCGTACAGTCCCTATGACAACGTCACCGCGCAGGATTACCCGCCGGTGTTCATCTCGGGCGGGCTGAACGATCCGCGCGTGACCTATTGGGAACCGGCCAAATGGGCCGCCCGGCTGCGCGCGACCAAGACCGACCAGAACATGCTGCTGCTCAAGACCAACATGGGCGCGGGCCATGGCGGCAAGTCCGGGCGCTGGGAGAGCTTGCGCGAAGCGGCGGAGGAAATGGCGTTCGTGCTGTGGCAACTGGGGGTGGAGGGGTAGCGCCTCCACTGTTCCTTCGTCATTCCCGCGAAGGCGGGAATCCATACACGCTACCGTTCCGCCTTAGATCACGACCGCTGCGTCTATGGGCTCCCGCCTTCGCGGGAGCGACGAAGGGGAGAGCGGTTTACCGCTCGATCCGCGTCACATGCCCCATCTTGCGCCCCGGCCGCGCCTCGCGCTTGCCGTACAGGTGGAGATGCGCGCCGCTCTCGGCCATCAGCGCGGGCCATGCCGCGACATCGTCGCCGATCAGGTTCGTCATCTCGGCATGCGCGGCGGTCAGCCCCACGCCGCCCAGCGGCAATCCCAGCACCGCCCGCACATGGTTCTCGAACTGCGAGGTTTCCGCGCCCTCGATCGTCCAGTGGCCCGAATTATGCACGCGCGGTGCCATTTCGTTAAACACCGCTCCGTCGGGTCCGCAAAAGAACTCCAGCGTCAGCACGCCGACATGGTCGAGCGCCTCGGCGACCTTGGCCGCCAGCGCCTCCGCCTGTGCGCGCCACGGCTCGATCGCCGGGGCCGGCACGCTCGAGGTGTCGAGAATGCCGTCCTTGTGGACGTTGGCCGGCGGCGGGTACATCGCCACCGCCCCGTCGCTCCCGCGCGCCAGCACCACCGAAAACTCCGCCGAGAAATCGACGAACGCTTCCAGCACCGCCGGCCCGCCGCCGATTGCGTCCCACGCCGCATCGGCATCGCCCGCCGCCATCAGCCGCGCCTGCCCCTTGCCGTCATAGCCGAAGCGCGTGGTCTTGAGCACCGCCGGGCATCCGACGCTGGCGATCGCCGCGTCCAGCGCGGCGCGATCCGCCACCTCGGCCCAGCGCGCCGGGGTGCCGCCCAGTGCCTCGACGAAGCGCTTCTCGCGCACCCGGTCCTGCGCGATCTCCAGCGACCGGGCGGAGGGGCGCACCTTGTCGCCCAGCGCCGCGATGGGCGCGGCGGCGATATTCTCGAATTCATAGGTGACGACGTCGACTTGGCGCGCAAACGCCCGCAGCGCGTCGATGTCGTCATACGCCCCGCGGCTATGGGTGAACGCCACGTCGTTCGCCGGCCCCGTCTCGGGCGCATAGACATGGATGCGATAGCCGAGCTGCGCCGCCGCCATGCCGATCATCCGGCCGAGCTGGCCCGAACCGATGATGCCGATCGTCGCACCGGGAGGCAGCACGCTCATCGCGGGTCGATCGCCACGCCGTCGGTCTGCGCCGCGCGCCACGCATCCAGCCGCTCGGCCAGCGCCGGATCGCCCGTCGCAAGGATCGAGGCGGCGAGCAGCCCGGCATTGATCGCCCCGGCCTTGCCGATCGCCAGCGTCCCCACCGGCACGCCGCCGGGCATCTGCACGATCGACAACAGGCTATCCATGCCCTTCAACGCTTTCGATTCCACCGGCACGCCCAGCACCGGCAACCGCGTCATCGACGCGACCATGCCTGGCAGATGCGCCGCACCGCCCGCGCCCGCGATCACGACCTTCAGCCCGCGCGATACCGCTGTGGTGGCATAGTCGACCAGCCGGGCGGGGGTGCGGTGCGCCGACACCACTTTCGTCTCATGCGCCACGCCCAATTTGCCGAGAATCTCGGCGGCATGGGCCATCGTCTCCCAATCGGAGGTGCTGCCCATGATGATGCCGACCAGCGGTGCGTCGTTCATTGCTTGGCCCGTAGCGCTTGGAGAAGCGCGCTGCTTAGGCAAGGGGGCGGGGCAGGGCAAGCGGGGAGCGTACAACGTTCCGCGTATTGGGTCGGTAAGACGTCATCCCATCCATCGTCATTCCCGCGCAGGCGGGAATCCATACACGCTGACGCTGCGGTTCAAGCCACCGACGTTGCGTCTATGGATTCCCGCCTGCGCGGGAATGACGAGAAAAGAGGATCACCGCTCGTTCAGATAATAGCGATCGGTCGGCGTCAGATCGTCGGCCAGCTCGTACACGATCGGCTGCCCGGTCGGGATTTCGAGGCCCGTGATCTCGTCGTCGGGAATGCCCGAAAGATGCTTCACCAGCGCGCGCAGCGAATTGCCGTGCGCCGAGATCAACACCCGCTTGCCCGCCTTGAGGTCGGGCGCGATCCGGCTTTCCCAATAGGGCAGGACGCGGTCGATCGTGTCCTTCAGGCTCTCGGTCTGCGGAATGTCGATTCCGGCATAGCGGCGATCGGCCGACAGGTCCCACGGGCTGTCGGCTTCGGGCAACGGCGGCGGCACGTCGAAGCTGCGGCGCCATACCTTGACCTGCGCATCGCCGTGCAGCGCCGCCGTCTCGGCCTTGTCCAGCCCGGTGAGGCCGCCATAATGCCGCTCGTTCAGCCGCCAGTCCTTCTCCACCGGCAGCCACAACCGGCCCATCGCCTCCAGCGCGAGGTTCAGCGTCTTGATAGCCCGCGTCTGGAAACTGGTGAAACACTGGTCGAAGTCGTGGCCCTTGCTCGCCAACAGCTCGCCCGCCGCCTTCGCCTCGGCCTCGCCCTGTTCGGTTAGGTTCACGTCCCACCATCCGGTGAAGCGGTTCTCGAGGTTCCAGGCCGACTGGCCATGGCGGATCAGGACGAGCGTGGGCATGGAACCTCCGTTGCAGTTGTCGGCCGTCCGACTAGCCTAAAGCGTCCGGCAGAGGAACCGGTTGAAGTCGGTCGCGGCATAGTCGCCGAATGCTCCGCAGGGGACGAAGCCGTTGCGGGCATAGAGCCGGTGCGCCGCGTCGAACATCGCTCCCGTTCCGGTTTCGAGCAACAGCCGGTCGATCCCCGCCGCGTGGGCTTGCCCGACGATCCGGTCGAGGATCGCCTGCGCGACGCCGCGTCGGCGCGCCGCCGGATCGGTGCGCATCGACTTCACTTCGCCGGTCCCGTCGTTCATCGTTCGAAGCGCGCCGCAGCCCAGCAGCGTGTCGCCGTCCCATGCCGTGAAGAACGCGATGTCTGGCGTCGCCAGCCGCGCAAGGTCGAGCGCGTGGACCGATCCCGGCGGCGACGATGCCCGCATGTCCGCCAGATGCGCGGACAGCAGCGCGGCGGTGGCGGGATCATCGAGCCCGCCGGCCCGCACGATCATCGCTCGAACGCCGCCAGAACCTCCAGCCAGCCATGCGCCAGCCGCTTCGAGCGTTCGGGCGACCAGCCGAATTCGGGATCGGCGTTGTCGTCATGATCCTTGAACGGCATCTCCAGCGTCATGGCGAGCGCGCCGAAGCGGTTGGCGACCTGGTTGGTCGACATCGCCAGATTGGCGCGCCCTGCCGCTGCGACCGGATAGCCGAGCTTCGTCTGGAAATCTGGGGTGGCCGCCGCCCATGCCGCGCCGAACGCGGTGAAGCGTGCGCCATGTTCGTCGGTCCAGTTGGGAATCCCCTCGTAACCGGCGATGAAATTGGCGGGAATCGCCTCGTCGCCATGCACGTCGATCGCGATGTCGACTCCGGTTTCGTCCATCCGGTTCCGCACGCACAACACTTCGGGGCTGCGCTCCGCCGTGGGCGCATGCCATTCGCGGTTGAGGTTCACGCCGGCCGCATTGGTGCGCAGATGCCCGCGATACGACCCGTCGGGGTTCATGTTGGGGACGCAGTGAAAGGTGAAGCGCGCGAGCAGGTCGGCGGGGATCGCATCGCCCGGATCGGTCAGCCGTTCGAGCAGCCCTTCCATGAACCATTCGCACATCGATTCGCCGGGATGCTGCCGGGCATAGGCCCACACTTGGCGTGGCCCGCTGCCGAGCGTCAGATAATCGATCGCCCGCCCGTCGAGGCTTTGCCCCAATTCGCGGTGCGCGACCCCCGGCTTCGCGGCAATCCGCGCAACCAGATCGTCGTGCCGTTCGAGGGTGTAGGGCGCGAAATAGGCGAACCATGCCAGTTCACTGTCGATCGTCGCGGTGAAGGTCAGCACGCCATCGGCATAGCCGGTGTCTACCTGCCGCCACGCATGACGATCAGTGCTCATCCGCGCGCGATAGCCCGGCCAGCCGAACGCATAGGCGGCACCCCCTGCGTTGATGATGCGGAAGGTAAGGGTCCGCCCCCGCGCCCCGGCGACGCGGAAGTGGAACCACTGATAGAAGTCCGACAGATGGTCGGCGACGATCTCGAGGTCGATCACGTCGCCTTGGCAAGCGACCACACGGATATTGCCGCTGTCGAACGCGGCGTTGATGCTGATGCTCATTTCACCGTGGTAGTGATTCCCGACTCGCCTGGGAAGTTGCGGAACAACGCATTCGCCAGACGGTCGGCCTGAAATACCGGCTGCGCCCCCGCCGTCCGTTCGAGCGAGCTGGTCAGCGCGCGGCCTTCCCAGATGGTGGTGCCGTCGCTGCGCCGACGGATCTGCACCGCCAGTTCGGAGCCGACGACCTCGCGCTGGCCTCCGCCGCCAAGGCCGAAGCCCACGCCGCCACCGACGCCCAGCCCGCCGCCGCGCCAGCCGCCCCCGCCGCCGCCCGCGCCGACGCCGATCGACACCGGCGGGCGCTTCTCGATGAAGCCGCGCGACGCGCGGGTGAACGCCACCGCGACGATCATGTCGCCGCTGCCCGAGGCCCCACGCGCAAAGCCCAGCTTCGTCATCTCGCGGGCCACCGCTTCGCCATAGGTCTGGAATTCGGGACTGACGACGGCGTTGGTCGACAGCGGCTCGACCGAGAAGCTGCCGCGTGCGATCGGCTGGTTCAGGTGGAATCGCGTCACGTCGACCGGGGCGATACCCGATCCGGTGGTGGCGCAACCCGAAGTCGCGATGGCCGCCAGTGCGGCAAGGCCCAGTCCGATCATCCGCTTCATGTCCATTCGTCCCGTTTTCAGCGCTTTTCGTGCGGTTCAACGTGCAGAGCGGGCGATTGGGTTCATTGCGGTAGCGTTTCGGTGGTCAAAATTGCCCGAACGCTTGACGAATCCGATACCGGCCGATAGGCGACGCTTCGTTTCCGGCCGTGCGAGCGGCCCTTTTGCCGTGTTGAGAGCCGAAACCATGAAGATCGTCAATTCGCTGAAGTCGCTCAAGGATCGCCACCGGGACAACCGCGTGATCCGCCGTCGCGGCCGTATCTACGTCATCAACAAGACCAACCGTCGCTTCAAGGCCCGCCAGGGCTGATGCTACGGCGGCCGGGGCATCAGCCCCGGCCGGTCGCACGAAAGGGCGCGGTTGCCGGCATGGCAGCCGCGCCCTTTCGCATGAATCTCAGGCGGCGACTGTCGCGTCGATCGGCGGCACGTCGCCCAGCACCGCCCAGCCAGCCGGCCCCAGCGCCTCCATCGGGCGAAACCGGGTCTTGTATGCCATGCGCGGCGACCCCTTCACCCAATAACCGAGATAGACGTGTGGCAGCCCCGCCGCCCGCGCGCGGCGGATATGGTCGAGCACGACGAACGTGCCCAGCCCCTGCCGGCTGTCGTCCTCGGTCTCGAAGAAGCTGTAGACCATCGACAGCCCGTCGGCCTGTTCGTCGGTGATGCACGCCGCGACCAGCTTGCCCGGCCGCCCGTCGAGCGTCGGTTCGCGATATTCGACGATCCACGACGTCACCGGCGAATGTTCGACCATGTCGGCGAAGTCGCTCTCGTCCATCGCCGACATGCCGCCGCCGGGATGCCGCGCGGTCAGATAACGACGCAGCAGGCGGAACTGCTCGTCGGTCGCCCATGGCTTGCAGGTGCGGATTTCGAGGTCGCCGTGGCGGCGCAGCAGCTTGCGCTGCGTGGCGTTGGGCGCGAACGCCCCCGCGACCACGCGCACCGAGATGCAGGCACTGCACCCGACGCAGCTCGGCCGGTACGCGACCGACTGGCTGCGCCGAAACCCGATCCGGCCGAGCGCGTCGTTCAGCTCGTCGGCATTGGGGCCGTTCAGCTCGGTGAACACCTTGCGCTCCTGCCGCCCGGGCAGATACGGGCAGGGCGAGGGGGCGGTGACGAAAAAACGGGGAAAACGAAACGGCGCAGTCACCCGGCGATCCTTCGTCCAGCGGTCCAGCTAATGGTGTCGAACGCCGATATGGCGCGGAAGCCGCATCGTGAAAAGCGGCTTGAGCATCAATGACGGTTAATCGTCACGCCGGTGGTCCCTTTGGATGATGCGGCGCGCCGTCAGTCCCGTTTCTCCCCTCCCTGACAAGGGAGGGGAGAAGCGAGCATCGCGTCGCCCCCTACGCCAGTTCCACCGTGCTGACCTCGTACCCGCCATCGCGCAGTCCCTCGACCAGCCGGTCGAGATGGGCGCGGTCGCGCGTCTCGCATTCGATGTCGGTGATGAGTCCCTTGGCGGGCAGGGTGGTGAACACGCGCTGGTGATACACCTCGATGATGTTGACCGCCTGTTCGTGAAAGATCTTGGCGACGTGGAACAGCGCGCCCGGCCGGTCCTGCAACCGGATGCGCAGCCGCGCCAGCCGTCCCGACCGCGCCAGATCGCGCAGCAGCACGTTGGCGAGCAGCCGCGTGTCGATATTGCCGCCGCACAGCACGATGCCGACGGTCTTGCCCTTGAACCGGTCCCCGTGCCCCAGCAGCGCGGCCAGCCCCGCCGCGCCCGCGCCCTCGACCACGGTCTTCTCGATCTGCACGAGCAGGCTCACCGCCTCCTCCAACTGCCGCTCGCTCACCAGCACGATGTCGTCGACCAGCGCCTCGACCACCTGCGCGGTCAGGCCGCCGGGCTGCTTGACCGCGATCCCCTCGGCCAGCGTGTCGCCCGCGCAGTCCATCGTCGTGCCGTGCAGCCGGTTGTACATCGACGGGAACAGCTCGGCCTGCACGCCGATCACCTCGATGGCGCGGCCGGACGCGCGGGCGACGGTCGCCATGCCGCTGATGAGCCCGCCGCCGCCGATCGGAACGACCAGCGTGTCGATGGCCGGCACGTCCTCCAGCATCTCCAGCGCGACCGTGCCCTGGCCCGCCATGATCCGCGCATCGTCGAACGGATGGACGAAGGTCAGCCCCTGTTCGGCCTCCAGCTTGCGGGCATGGTCGTACGCCGCGTCGAAGGTTTCGCCCTCCAGCACCACGGTCGCGCCGTGGCTCTGCGTCTGCATCACCTTCACGGTCGGCGTCGGCTTGGGCATCACGATGGTGACGGGCACCCCCAACCGGTTGCCGTGATAGGCGAGGCCCTGCGCGTGATTGCCCGCCGATGCCGCGATCACGCCCTTGGCGCGGGTCGCCTCATCGAGTTGCAGCAACGTGTTGAGCGCGCCGCGCTCCTTGTAGGCGGCGGTGAACTGGAGATTCTCGAACTTCAGATAGACGGTCGCCCCGGTCAGTTCGGACAGGGTGCGGCTGATGAGCGTCGGCGTGCGCACGATCGACCCCGAAATCCGCATCGCCGCGCCGCGTACATCGTCGAGCGAAAGGGGCAGGGCGGGCGAAGCGATCGGGTTGGTAGCCATAGGGCTCCGCGCCTAGCCGATTAGACGCAGCGGGGAAAGGCGGCGGACAAACCGGCTCACCATTCGACCGACAGCGTGGCGGACACGGTGCGCGGGCTGCCGGGATAGTTGGTGGTCAACGCGACCGGCTGTTCGACATAGAAGCGGTCGGTGACGTTGCGCACCACTACGCCCAGCCGGTATCGATCGGCGATGGTATAGCCCGCCGTCAGGTCGAAGCGGGTATAGCCGGGGACCGAGTAGCTGTTGGCCAGATCGCCCGCCCGCGCGCCGACGCGGATCGCGCCGCCGCCCAGCATCGCGCCGCCTAGCGGCCCGGCGGGGATGCGATAGGTGGTCCACAGGTTGCCGCTCCATTCCGGCACCCCGCGCAACCGGTTGCCGACCGGGATCACCGTATCGCGCGTCACCGTGGCATCCAGATAGCCCGCCCCGACGATCCAGCGCCATCCGGGCAGCACCTCGCCGCTCAGGTCGACCTCGGCCCCGCGCGATCGTTGCTGGCCGGTGACGATCACGAAGCCGTTATTGACCGGATCGGCGCTGGCCACGTTGTTCTTCACGATGTCGAAGATCGCGGCACTGGCGATCAGGCGGCCGTCGGCGGGGGTGAACTTGACCCCCGCCTCATACTGCCGTCCGGTTTCGGGGGGCGCGGTGCCGCCGTCGGCCTGCGCGGCGGTGCGCGGGCGGAACGACGTCGACCAGTTGGCATAGAGCGCGACCGACGGCACGGCATGCCACACGATCCCCAGCCGGGGCGATGCGCGCCGTCCGTCCTCGGCGGTGGCGATCCCGGCGGTGGTCGTCGTCTGGTCGACATCGTCCCAGCGGACGCCCGCGACGATGTCGACGCGGTCGCCGATGCCGATCTGGTCCTGGACATAGGGGGCAAGGAACCGCGCGCGTACGTCGACCGTGCGGAAGAAGGCGAAGGTGCCGGGCAGCGCCCCCTGCACCGGATCGGCGACGCGGATCGATGCCAGCGGCGCGCGCCATTCGCTGGTCGTGCGGCGCACATCGACCGCCTCGAACCCGGCGAGCAGCAGGTGGGTGAGCGGCCCGGTGTCGAAGCGGAACAGCGCCTCGCTCTGGCTGGTCGTCGTCGCCACCGTCTGCGACTGGCGGACGCCGCGCCGCTGCAACAACGTGCGCGCGGTGTTGAAGCCGGTGAAATCGGCGACGGTCCGCCCGCTCTCGCCGCGTTGATGCGACAGGATCTGGCGCAGCGTCAGCCAGTCGGTCAGGTCATGCTCGATCCGCCCGCGCACCCCGTGCTGCCGCCCGAAATTGCGCGACCATGGCTCGCCAAAGCTGCGCGACGCGGGCCCCCGCACCGCGCCGTTCACGACCAGCAGCCCGCGATCCCCCGGCGTCACCTGATCGGTATAGTCGTAATCCACATCGGCGCGGGTCGCGGCATCGGGCCGCCAGGCGATCGAGGGCGAAAAGAACACGCGGCTGCCGTCGATCTGGAAATCGCGGAAGCTGCCGCTGCGTTGCGCGGCGATGCTGAACCGCGCCGCCAGCGCCTCGCTCGCCGGGCCGGTCACGGTCGCCTGCACCCGGCGCAGCCCGTTGCCGTCGCCCTGCACCTGACCTTCCATGCCGAAGGTGAAGGCCGGACGACGGGTGACGATGTTGATCGTGCCCCCCGGCTCGCCGCGTCCGTACAGGACCGACGCCGGTCCCTTCAGCACCTCCACCTGCGCGACATTGGCGAGGTCGCGGACCGTTTCGGTGAAGTTCTGCGCCGGGTTGGTAAGAATCCCGTCGATCGCATAGGACGACAGCTCGAACCCGCGCACGACGAACAATTCGGTCCGGTTGCCCTGCGTGCCGCCGGGCTGCACGTTCGACACGTTGGCGACCACATCGGCCAGCCGCACCAGTTGCTGCTCGTCGATCGTCTCGCGCGGGACGACCTGTATCGCCTGCGGAATGTCCTCGATCGCGGTCTGCGTCCGCGTCGCGCCGGTCGCGACTTCGGGGCGGATGCTATGGCGCCGTCCGACGACCAGCAGCTCGTCGATCAGCGTGGCGTCCTGTGCGGCGGCGGGCAGCGGACCGGCCAGCGCGACGAAACCCCATGCAACCAAACGCCTTGTCAAATCCCTGCCCCCGTATCGCGATGCCGTGCCGTTCCTCCTGCCCGCGCATCCTTGCCTGCGTCGGTCGGCATCGTGCCGCTACGGTCGATGCTGCCCCTAAGGACAATGCGAGTCGTTATCAATAGCAAAGGTTGCCGTGGCTGGGCGTACGGCCCCTTTCGCGAACCCGCGACACCTCCTAAACCCCCGTCATGGCAACCATCGCATTCATCGGCACCGGCGTCATGGGCGCGCCCATGGCCGGGCATCTCGTCACCGCCGGGCACCGGGTGGTCGTCTACAACCGCACCCGCGCCAAGGCCGATCGCTGGGCGGAACAGCACGGCGGCACCGTCGCCGACACACCCGCCGCCGCTGCGAAGGGCGCGGATGCGGTGTTCGCCTGCGTCGGCAACGACGACGATCTGCGCGCCGTAACGCTGGGCGACGACGGCGCCTTCGCCGCGATGGTTTCGGGTGCGCTGTTCGCCGACCATACCACCGTCTCCGCCGCGATCGCCCGCGAACTGGCCGATGCCGGCGCGGCAAGCGGCCTGCTCGTCCTCGATGCCCCGGTTTCGGGCGGACAGGCGGGGGCGGAAAACGGCAAGCTCTCGATCATGTGCGGCGGCTCGGCAGAGGCCTTCGCCGCCGCCGAACCGATCATGGCCGCCTATGCCCAGCGCATCGTCCATGTCGGTGAGGCGGGCGCGGGGCAGACGACCAAGATGGTCAACCAGATCTGCATCGCCGGCGTCCTGGGCGGTCTCGCCGAAGCGCTGCGTTTCGCGCAAAAGGCCGATCTCGATCTGGACAAGGTCCTCGAAGCGGTATCGGGCGGCGCGGCGCAAAGCTGGCAGATGGTCAATCGCTGGCCGACGATGGCACAGGACCGGTTCGACTTCGGCTTCGCGATCGACTGGATGCGCAAGGACCTTGGGCTGGCGCTCGACGAGGCACGGCGGCAGGGGGCGACGCTGCCCGTCACCGCGCTGGTCGACCAATTCTATGCGGAGGTACAGGCGATGGACGGCGGGCGACAGGATACCAGCGCGCTCGTGCGGAGACTGGCCAAGTGAAGCGCTTGCTCCTGATCCCCGCGCTCCTTGCCGCCGCCCCGGCGTTCGCCGACGGCCTCGTCGATAACGTCAACGGCGTTGCGCTCGATTCGCGGGGGGCGGTCGTGCGCTTCTCGGCGATCGTCATCGACAAGGAAGGCAAGGTCGTTCGGCTGGTGCTCAAGGGCGAGAAGCCGCCCAAGCGCCCCGACTGGCGCACCGACATGGGCGGGCGCACCGTCATGCCGGGCATGATCGACGCGCACGGCCATGTCATGGCGCTCGGCTATCGCGGGCTGGAGATCGACCTGTCGGCCACCCGCTCGCTCGCCGACGCGCAGACGGCGATTCGCGCCTATGCCCGCGCCAACGGCAACCGGCCGTGGATCGTCGGCGGCGGGTGGAATCAGGAGGCATGGGGCCTCGGCCGCTTCCCGACCGCCGCCGAACTCGACGCGGCGGTCGGCGACAAGCCGGTGCTGCTCGAACGCGCCGACGGCCATGCGGTGTGGGCTAACACTGCCGCGATCAAGGCGGCGGGCATCACCGCCCAGACCAAATCGCCGCCGGGCGGCCGGATCGAGCTGGCGAACGGCCAGCCCTCGGGCGTGTTCGTCGACGCCGCCGCGACGCTGTTCGACGCCGCGAAGCCCAAACCGTCGCCGCGCGAACGCAACGCGGCGTTTCTGAAAGCACAGGACACGCTGCTGTCGAACGGCATCACCGCCACCGCCGACATGGGCACCACCGTCGACGACTGGCAGGTGTTCCGCCGCATGGGCGACATCGGCCAGTTGCGCGTACGCATCATGAGCTATGGCATGGGACTCGACACCGCGCTGAGCGTGGCGGGATCGGGGCCGACGCCGTGGCTCTACGGTGATCGCCTGCGCATGGGCGGGATCAAGCTCTACGCCGATGGCGCACTGGGTTCGCGCGGGGCGTGGCTGAAAGCGCCGTACAGTGACGCGCCGGGCCAGCGCGGCCTGTCGTTCATCGGCGACACCACGTTGCTCAACGTCATGAGCCGCGCGACGATGGACAATTTCCAGCTCGCGATCCACGCGATCGGCGATCAGGCGAACCGGCAGGTCCTAGACGCGATCGCCGAGATCGCCTCGTCGTACAAGGACGACCGCCGCTGGCGGATCGAACATGCGCAGGTGATCGACCCCGCCGACCTGCCCGCGCTGGGGCGCAACGGCACCATCGCCTCGATGCAGCCGGTCCATGCTACCGGCGACCGCACCATGGCCGAGGCACGGCTGGGCGAGGCGCGGCTCAAAGGGGCCTATGCGTGGGCGACCGTGTTGCGTGACGGCGGGCGGCTGGCGTTCGGCTCGGACTATCCGGTCGAACATCCCAACCCCTTCGTCGGCTGGGCCGCTGCTTTCACCCGCGAGGACGCGAACGGCCAGCCGCCGGGCGGCTGGCGCCCCGAAGAACGGGTGACGCGCGAACAGGCATGGAAGGCGTTCACCCAGGACGCGGCCTATGCCGGCTTCGCCGAACAGCGCTTCGGCTCGTTGCTGCCCGGGCAAAAGGCCGATTTTCTCGTCGTCGACCGCGATCCGGTGGCGGCCACGCCGGCCGAACTCCGCGCGACGAAGGTGCTGGAAACCTGGGTCGGCGGCTACCGGGCATGGCCGCTCAAGGACAAGCCGGAGGTGGCGGTGGGGCGGTAAGGGTAGCTCGGGAGAACCCTCGCCCCGGCGAAGGCCGGAGCGTCAAGCGGCTCCGGCCCCGCGCGATCGATACCGCTACACCGTCGTCACCCCGGACCTGTTTCGGGGTCCACCGTTCCGCAGATGGCACACCGGCTGGCCGACCGCGTCCCGCACCACCCCGACTCTGTCCCATCGCGGAACGCCGCCGAATCCACGGGTGTACCCGCGCCCGATCCGGGGTAGGACCCGCCCATGGCCGCGAAGCTGCGAACCGCATTGGGAGTGACGCTGCTGCTGGGCGCGATCGGCGCGACGGCGGGGGGCGCGTTGATGCTGATCGGCGCGCACCCCGCCGCACCGGCCGCCCCGCCGCTGCCGGTCATCCGCGTCACGCCCACGCCGTCCACCCGCTCGACTCCGGCGACCATCCGCCCGACGCCGACCCCCGCCGCGACTCCCGCGCCCGAGGCGATGGTCGTCCGCCACATCCTGACGATCGACGGTCCGTTCACCCACGGCCGCTGGCTGTGGGACGAAAGCGCCGCGCCCAAAACCGGCCCGATCGTCATTACCGTCGATCTGGACGCGCAGGTCCTGTCGATCTTCCGTGACGGCTATGAGATCGGCACGGCGGTCGTGCTGTACGGCGCCGACTGGAAACCCACGCCGCTCGGCGCGCTCAAGATCACCGAGAAGGACGCCGACCATGTCAGCAACCTCTATGGCGCGCCGATGCCGTACATGCTGCGGCTGACCAACGACGGCATCTCGATCCACGGCAGCGACGTGCAGCCCGGCGGCGCGACCCACGGTTGCATTGGCGTCCCCACCGCTTTTGCCCGCAAGCTCTTCGCGGCGGTGAAGCTCGGCGACCGCGTCATCATCACCAACGGCAAGCGGCTGGCGATGGGGGCAGCGATTGCCCGCCGCTGATACAACGTATACGAAGCTTGTCTTTGCAAAAGGGTTCGGGCAACGCCGCGCGCTTCCGGGGGGAAATCGATGCGCCAGGTTCGAATCATGTTGCTCGCCACCGCGGGTACGCTTGCCGCCTGCGGCGGAGGCGGTAACAGTAGCTCAGCCCCATCGGTGATCGCGGCGCCGGCTCCCGCGCCGACCCAGACGCCAACTCCCACGCCGACCGCCACATCGACCAACCCGGACGCGAACGTCCGGCCGCTGGCACAGACCCCGCGCGAAAAATACGAGACGTTGTGCGATGCGCAGGTCGGCACCGATGCGCCACGCTTGCTGGCGTACGGCACCGGGATCGATCTCGGTCTTGATCTGACCGGCGACGCACCCGGCTATCTGCAATCGGTCGCCCCGCCGCATGTGCGTTACGGCATCCAACTTGGCGAGCGTGACCGCGCCATGGCGTTGCCCGACCTGGCATTCACCGCACGCTATGATACCGGCAGCTACCGGCTGGAACTGCGACCCCCGGCGAGCGGCGCGCGGACCTATCTCGCGACGGCGCGGCTGACCCAGACCGCGATTACCAGCCCGCCGTTCCGCTACGACTGCCTCTACGGCAACATCACCCCGCCGCCGATCTGGCCGAACAGCGGAACGGTCCGCTACGATGCGGCGATCGTCGGCACGCTGACCGCCGGGCAGGGGGTAACCGCGCAACCCTATCAATTGGGCGACAGCACCGGCAGCATCGTGGTCGATCAGGCGAGCGGTGACGTCCGCGTCGACCTGACGCTGACGGGGCGCGTCGCGGGTACGACGCTCCCGCCCGCCGCGCTTGGCCGGTATAGCGGCACGCTCCGGCGGCGGGCTGACGCGCTGTATGCCGGGGGTTTTCGCGGCACCTTGTCGGCCGGTGACGGCATCACCGGCTCAGCCGAGGTCGTCGGCACCTTCTATGGGCCGGCGGCAGAGGAAACCGGCCTGATCTTCCGGGTCGATGTCACCGATCCGGCGAGCGGGCGCCGGATCGAAGGGTCAGGCTATGCCACCGCGCGGCGGTGACGTGATGCTTCAGGCGACCGCCGCCTCACCCATCTCGTCGGGCTCGCGCAGCACATAGCCGCGGCCCCACACCGTTTCGATGTAATTCTCGCCGTCGCAGGCGGTGCTGAGCTTCTTGCGCAGCTTGCAGATGAAGACGTCGATGATCTTCAGCTCGGGCTCGTCCATGCCACCGTACAGGTGGTTCAGGAACATTTCCTTGGTCAGCGTCGTGCCCTTGCGCAGCGAAAGCAGCTCGAGCATCGCATATTCCTTGCCGGTCAGGTGGACGCGCGACCCGTCGACCTCGACCGTCTTGGCGTCGAGGTTCACCGCCAGCTTGCCGGTGCGGATCACCGACTGCGAATGGCCCTTCGAGCGGCGCACCACGGCATGGATACGCGCGATCAGTTCCTCGCGGTGGAACGGCTTGGTCACGTAATCGTCGGCGCCGAAGCCGAACGAGCGTACCTTGCTGTCCATCTCGTCAATGCCCGACAAGATCAGGACCGGCGTCTGCACCCGCGCCACGCGCAGCTTCTTCAGCACGTCATAGCCGTGCATGTCGGGCAGGTTCAGGTCGAGCAGGATGATGTCGTAATCATACAGCTTGCCCAGATCGAGGCCTTCTTCGCCCAGATCGGTCGTGTAGATATTGAAACCCTCGGTGGTCAGCATGAGCTCGATCGCCTTGGCGGTCGTCGGCTCGTCCTCGATCAGCAGCACGCGCATCCGGCAGTCCCCCGTTTCGCGGCACGCTCTTCCCTGTCGGCGCGCAAGCGAGAACAATTACTGTAAACCTTTCTGAAGGCAAAAGGTTAATTTCCGCTTAAGCCAGAACGATTCGTTAGGATGAGCGGTTAACGTCGCTGGCATAAACGCCGGAACCGTTCGGACAAAAACTCGATCAGCGCCTCGACCCGCGCGGGCCTGAGCGTGCCGGGCGGGGTCAGCAGGTGCAGCGCCACCCCGGCCCCGGTCCATGCCTCCAGCACCGGCTCCAGCCGCCCGGCGGCGATGTCGGCATCGACCAGAAAATCGGGCAGCCGCGCCACACCCATCCCCGCGCGCAGCGCCGGCAGCATCGCCTCGCCATTGTTCGTCGCCAGCGGCCCCGCCGGGCGGACCGCCACTTCCTCCGCGCCCTGCCGGAAATGCCAGATCGCGTTGGGCAGGTTGGTATAGCCGAAACAGGCATGATGGCCGAGGTCGGCGGGATGCGTCGGCCGACCATGCGTTTCCCAATAGGACGGCGCGGCGACGATCCGTATCGCCACCGGGGCCAGCCGCCGCGCGCGCAGCGAACTGTCGGGCAGGTCGGCTATGCGCAACGCCACGTCGATCCCGTCGGCCACGATGTCGACCTTGGCATCGGACAGCGTCAGGTCGATCTCGACGCCGGGATGCGCCGCCAGGAAGTCCGCGATCGCCGGGGCGACATGGGCGAGGCCGAACGACATCGGCGCCGCCACCCGCACCAGACCGGTCGGCGCGGCGGCGGCGTCGCGCGCCTGTTCCTCCGCCCCCTGCGCCTCGGCCAATATCCGCGCCGCCCGCTCGCTCAGCGACTGGCCGGCATCGGTCAGCGCGAGCCGCCGCGACGTCCGGTGGAACAAGGTGGTGCCGAGCGACACCTCCAGCCGCGCCACCGCCTTCGACACCGTCGCTTTCGACACGCCGATCGATGCCGCGGCCGCGCTGAACGACCGATGCTCCACCACACAGGCGAACATCGCCCACGCCTCGAAATCCGGCAGCCGCATGGATGTTCCTCGTTCCCGAAACGATCGGTTTCCGACGTTTCCGTTTACGCGACTGTCGCGCCGCCTATCTTGATCGTCAAGCAAGGAGACTTCGGATGATCGACAAACGCGACTTCACCAGCCTCGGCCACGCCGACCACGGCTGGCTGAACGCCCGCCATCATTTCAGCTTCGCCAACTATCATGATCCCGCCCGCATGGGCTGGGGCGCGATCCGGGTGTGGAACGACGACGAGATCGCCGCCAATTCGGGTTTCCCGCCGCACCCGCATAAGGACATGGAGATCATCACCTATGTCCGATCCGGCGCGATCACCCATCAGGATTCGATGGGCAACAAGGGCCGCACGTCGGCGGGCGACGTGCAGGTGATGAGCGCCGGTTCGGGCGTGCGCCATGCCGAATACAACCTCGAACCCGAAACGACCCGCATCTTCCAGATTTGGATCGAACCACGCCAGAAGGGCGGCACCCCGTCATGGGGCGCGAAACCTTTTCCCAAGGGTGAGCGCTCGGGCAAGTTCGTGACGCTGGCCAGCGGTGCGGACGACGAGGATGCGCTGCGCATCCGCGCCGACGCCCGCGTGCTCGGCGCCACGCTGCGCGCCGGCGAGAGTGTGGAGCATAGCGTGGGGGCGGGGCGTCACGCCTATCTGGTCGCCGCGACCGGCGCGTTCACCATCGACGGCGTCGCCTTTCAGGCGCGCGACGGGGCGGCGCTCTCGGGCGGGCAGACCGTCACCATCACCGCGATCGAGGACAGTGAACTCGTCCTCGTCGACGCCGAATAAGCAACGTCTTTCCCAAAGGAGTATGCCTGCATGTCGAAGGTTCTGGTCCTCTATTATTCGTCCTACGGCCATATCGCCAAGATGGCCGACGCCATCGCCGAGGGTGCCCGCGCCGGCGGGGCCGAGGTTGATGTGCGCCGCGTGCGTGAAACCGCGCCCGACGAGGTCGCCAAGTCGGCGGGCTTCGTCGTCGCCGATCATCACGCGCTGCTGACCGATCCCAACGAACTGACCCACTACGACGCGATTATCGTCGGCACCGGCACCCGCTATGGCCGGATGTCGAGCCAGATGGCGGCCTTCTGGGACACGACCGGCGGCGTGTGGGCCAAGGGCGGGCTCGTCGGCAAGATCGGCGGCGCGTTCACCTCGACCGCGACCCAGCATGGCGGGCAGGAGACGACGCTGTTCTCGATCATTACCAACCTGCTGCACCATGGGCTGACGATCGTCGGCCTCGACTATGGCTATGACGGCCATGGCGGACTGGACGAAGTGAACGGCTCGACCCCCTATGGCGCCTCGACCATCGCGGCGGGCGACGGCAGCCGCCAGCCGACCGAGATCGAGCTGGGCGGCGCCCGCCATCAGGGCAAGCGCATTGCCGAACTCGCGACCAAGGTCTTCGGGTAAGGCAGGGCAGGGGGCGCTTCGTCGGGCCGCCCCCTGCCCCCCGATCGCGCAGGTCGCCCTGCGCGACAATAGCAAGCATAACATATGTTAAATACGGGAAATTAGGAATTGGCGTCGCAGAACCGCCGGATGGATACCCTGCGATGAACCGCTGCGAGGGCTGCCGAAATGCCGCCGACCAGTTCGATCTGGCGATGGCGTTTCAGCCGATCGTCGATGTCGAAACCGGCACGCCATGGGCCTACGAAGCGCTGGTACGCGGCCCGAACGGCGAGGGGGCGGCAACGGTGCTCTCGACCGTCACCGACGCCAACCGCTATGCGTTCGACCAGCAATGCCGGGTGGCGGCGATCACCCAGGCCGTCGCCGCCGGCATCGTGCCGACTGGTGCCCGACTGTCGATCAACTTCCTGCCGAACGCGGTTTATTCGCCGGTCGCCTGTATCCAGTTGACGTTGCAGACCGCCGCTGCGGCCGGCTTCCCGACCGATCGCCTGATCTTCGAATTCACCGAGAATGAGGAAATCCGCGACACCGGGCATCTGGCCAATATCATCGACACCTATCGCCGGATGGGCTTCGCCACCGCGCTCGACGATTTCGGGGCGGGCCACGCCGGCCTCGCGCTGCTGGCCCGGCTGCAAACCGATGTCATCAAGCTCGACATGGAATTGATCCGCGACATTGATACCAGCCAGCCGCGCCGGATCATCGCCGAATATCTGGTCGCGATGCTCCACCGCCTCGGCATCACCGTCGTCGCCGAAGGCATCGAAACCCGCGAGGAATATGACGCGCTGCGCGCCATGGGCGTGCGCTACATGCAGGGCTATCTGTTCGCCCGCCCGGGGTTCCGAACGCTGCCGATCCCGGTGCTGCCGGTCGAAGTGCCGCTACGCCTGATCGCGTGAGCGGCCATTGTTCGAGTGGAGGGTCGGTCCCGATCGAACCGGGCCGGTTCCACGGCATCGCTTAGCCGCGTGCAAGCGCTACACCGGTGGCGCGCCACAGGAATTTCTTGGCGCGACCGACCGTACCGCTGTCGTGCGAATGGCGGAGTTTGGCGGGTAGCGGTGTTGCACCACGGACATTGCTTCGGCATCGTTGGGGTATGAAGCTATCACTCTGGGGAACAACGGCGGCCGCTTTTCTGATGGCCGGAACGGGATGCGCAAGTCGCACGACGGCAGTGCCGTTCAATGTGATCGTTCGAGGTCCTGCAACGGCGTGCAGCATCGAAGTAAACAGACGCAAAGTCACCACGGACGAGTTACTGGCGATCGCGCGACCGGAAGCGAGGTTAGGGCGGCGAGCCCATATCGATGCCAATATAACAGAAACGCCTTACCGATGCTTGGGTGGCGCGATATACACCCTACAGATGGCGGGTTTCAAAGATGTGGGGTTTGTCGCTGAGCCACCTTCGAGAGGTAGCCTCATGTCCGAAATTGAGCGTCAACGAACAGCTTGCCGAACCGCATCGGCCCAATCGTCAGGCGTAGCGGGATCGTTAAGCGCGCATCGCGCGAAGCGCAGTTTCGCTTTCCAATAGGGTTGATGCTGGTCCGATTGCCATCTGCGAAGGTTGGCCGAAGCGGCGATCCACTCAACGTCCGCAAACCCCGCGCCGATAATTCCGGCGTCACCGACAACCAGCCGATACTATTCGAAGCTATCGAATGCCCGTCGAATCTCGAACGGTGCCGAACTCGCCGACCCCGACACGAAATCGGCGTGTCGTCGCCGCACCCCTTCCGGCGTCGCCCCGAACGCCTTGCGGAAACTGCGCGACAGCGCCGCGGGGTCGCGGAACCCATAGCGCCGGGCAAGCTCGGCCAGCGTGCTGGTGTTGCGTGGGTTGGACACCGCCCGGTGGAGCGCGCGCAGCCGGCGCATGCGATCATAGGCAAGCACGCCGCCATCGCGCTCGAACAGGCGATACACCACCGATCGCGACACCCCCAGCGCGGCGGTGATGCCCTCGATCGACAGCGTCCCGGGCGGCTGCGTCGCGACATGATCCTTCGCGGCGGCCAGCAGCGACGACGCGCCGGTACGCTGGATCGCCCCGGCGCGCAGCATCGCGGCGGCGGCAAGATCGCGCAGGATCGCCGCATAGAGTGGCGCGGCGCTCGCCGCCGCGTCGGGAAAGAAGCCGATCATCCCGACACCGACATCGCGCAGCAGCGTCAGTTCGGCAACGGGAGCGAGCGGCCCCTGGAAATCGATCGGACCGGTCACTTCCTCAAGGAACCCCCGCGCGAAATACAGGATGAGGCAGCGGGTGCGGGTCGCCGTCACGGTGCTTGGCCGGCTGGAATCGCGCAGGAAGGCGGCGGGGGCGGTCAGCACCGCCGTCGCGCCATCGGCCTCGAAGGTCATCGTACCGTCAAGCAACTGGCAATACTGGATGTAATCGGCGTCGACCGCATTGACGAGCGCACGGTCGCGCACCGCGACGAACGGATCGACGTCGACCAGCGTCATCTGCAACGCGCCGAGGTTCCACATGTCGCCCCGGCATAGAAACGGGCCGGGTTCGGGCTGAAACAGCCGCGCGCCGCGCGTATGCGCCGCCCAATAGGCAAATTGTTCGGCCACCGGTAAGACGGAGGTGTCCATGACGACCCTGGGGATCGGGCCGGAAGAATCGTCGTGCATCCCATATCCGGGCCAGATGTCGTCGCGTTCAGCGTCGGCCAAACGACCCGTCCGGACAAGCCCGCTACCGTACCATCTCCCCCGGCGGGACCAGCCACAGTTTCCGCGCCGAGACATCGAGCGTCATCCCCCCGGCCAGCCCAAGCAGACCCATGCCGATCAGCCCGTCGCCGTTCGCGCCGTCGACCGCGTCGATGAACACCCGGGTCGAGGGCAGCGCCAGCGGCCCGACGCTCACTGCCGGTCCGGTACACAGCCGCCCGGTCCGCGCGCGGCCGTCGCCGGTGCGGAAGCTGCTGTCCTCGCACGCGGTATCCGGGATGCCTAGCCGGGCCCATGCCGCCGGCGTCAGGATCAGCGCACCGCTCAGCCCGGTATCGACCGTCACGATCATCCGCTTGCCGCCCAGCGTGATGGCGATACGCGGCCGCGCGTCGAGCAGATCGACCGCGCGCGCCGTGCGCTCGACCGTCCCGTTCGGCAGGAACGCAATCGTCCGCGCGCCCGGCCGTGTCGCGACTGCGAACCGGCGATAGAAATCGGCTCCGACGACCAGCGCGATCGGCCGCCCGATCGATCGCGACACCGGCACCAGATCGATTCCGGTCATCGACGGCAGCATCACCGCGAACTGCCCGGCGACCGCCACGGCCACCTGCTCGACCCGTTGTCCGTTGAGCGCGGTGCCGGCATCGACCCGCACCGACGCGCGCGGATCGATCGTCAGCCCCGCCGCGCGCGCGAAGCCCAGATCGACGAAACTGCGCTCCGCCCGATTGTCGAGCAGCGCCCACGCCTCGCGCCCGGCGATCCGCACGCGGAACACCACCAGCCCGCCGACGTCGTCATATGCGACCGGCCGGCGCGCTGCCGCCGGCGGCAGGCGAACCACCGGAGCGACCGGCCGGGGCGGGACAGGGGCGGCGGCCTGCGCGCCAAGGACCAGCGACAGTGCAGCCCCGATCAACCGGTTTTCTCCATAATTTTAGCGATATGCTGGCATCCGCCACCGGCCCCGGCAAGCATTGTCCTGCGACCGGACCGAAATGTCAGGCCAGATCTACATGCAACGATCCGGGTGGATCTTTCCAGGCTCTATCCGTCGTCACCCCGGACCTGTTCCGGGGTCTCCCGTGCCACCGGCAATGGCGTTCGCCCGTCCAGCGGTGTCGATTGCGGCGCTGCGGGTCCGGGGTGACGGGTTTGGCAACGGCATCGCTGAATGTCGATACGGCTCAGGCCATGGGTACGTCCCGGTCGGTTTCATCCTGAATCCAGATCCCGCGTGCCAGCGCCCCAGGCATTGCTACTGCCCGGGAGAAGAACCAACCGAACCCCGAAACGCACGCCCTCCGCGTTTCCGCGCGAACCAACTGCCCGCCCGAAAAACCGAAGCGCAACCTTCGGTAAACGCCCCGCTACCGCACCCCCGGCTCGGCCGGAAACCGTGTCCGCGCTTCGGCGAACAGGCCGCGCGCCACCGGCGCACCCGCTTGCGCCGTCGCCGTGCCGACCCAGCGCCAGTGCCACGGCTCCCACTTCACCTGCTGGCGGTTTCCCGCGGGAAACGACATTTCGAAGCCGAAGCTTGCCGCATTGGCGCGCAGCCACCGCCCCGCCGGGGTCGCGGCGAAACACGCCTCTGCATCGCATGCCCGCGAGGTGCTGGTCCCGAAATCGATGACATAACCGGTGGCATGCTCGCTATGCCCCGGCGGCGCGGAGGCCCATGCCCGCTCGGTAAAGCTGCCCGATCCGTCACGGCCGATCCCGCCGCAGAAGGTCTGCCGCTGGAGCGCCTCCGATCGGTGGCACGACACCGCGCGCAGCGTGCCCGCCACCGCCGGATCGGCGTCGGCCGCCGCCAGCAGCCGCCCAAGGTCAACCAGCATCGCCGGATGCACCTTGCAACTGCCGCCGCCGAGCGACGCCGGCGCGTCGACCAGCGCGCTCGCCGGCGTGTCGGGATAGGCGAAGTGGTTGAACAGCCGTCCGTCGGCACCCGGCTGCACCATGCCCCGCCCGCACAGCGCGACCGGCTGCACCGTCACGCGCGGCACCAGTACTACCGGCGGCACGACCGGGGTCGGCGTCGCTATGGGGACCACGACCGGCTGTACAGCGGGCGGCGTCGCCACCGGCGTACAGGCAATGGGCATCAAGCAGGCGAGGACAGGCAGCGAACGACGCACAAGTTTCTCCCGGGTCGCATCCTCTCGCCTCGGGCAACCACTGGCATGGTACGGCCAAGGATGGCAAGGAGACGAAATGCTCGATGACCTTGTCCTGTTCATCGATGGCGAAGCGATCGTCCTCGATAAACCCGCCGGCCTGCCGGTCGACCCTCCGCGCGACGGTTCGCCCAGCATCGCCGGGCGCGCCGATGAACTGCGCTTCACCTTCCAGCGCGAACCCACGCCGGTCCACCGCCTCGACCGCGATACCAGCGGCTGCCTGCTGCTGGCGCGCAACCCGAAGGCGCATGCCCGCTTCCAGCAGGCGTTCGAACAGGGCCGGGTGACGAAACGCTATCTCGCGGTGCTGGACGGCGTGCCTGACGCCGAATCCGGCGAGATCGACCTGCCGCTGGCCAAGGTCAGCAGCGTCGAGGACGGCTGGCGCATGGTCGGCGATCCGCGGGGCAAGGCGGCGCGGACCAACTGGCGGCTGCTGCGCACCATCGACGGGCGCGCGCTGGTGGCGCTGTTCCCCGAAACCGGACGCACCCACCAAATCCGCGTGCATATGGCCGAAGGGCTGGGCTGCCCGGTCGCGGGCGATCCGGTCTATGGCCGGGGCGAGGGGCCGATGCTGCTCCATGCCGCCGGGCTGGTCGTGCCGCGCGACAACAAGCTCGCGATCGATGTGACCGCGCCATGGCCGCAAAGCTTCGTCGCCGCCGGCTTCGACGAGGGGTAGGTGCCGCGCATCGCGATCACCCGCGCCATCGCGATCGACAGCGGCGAGCTGGAGGAAAGCTTCACCCGCGCCTCCGGGCCGGGCGGGCAGCATGTCAACACCACCGACAGCGCGGTGCTGCTGCGCTTCGACGTCATGGCCTCGCCCGGCCTGCCCGACGCGGTGAAGCTGCGTCTCGCCACGCTCGCCGGATCGCGGCTGAGCAAGGACGGCGTGCTGACGTTGCGCGCCGACGCCTCGCGCTCGCAGGAACTGAACCGGCGCGAGGCGCGCGAACGCCTGTTCGCGCTGATCCGCGAAGCGACGATCGTGCCCAAGAAACGCCGCCCGACCAAACCGACGAAAGCCTCGCAGGTCCGCCGGGTCGAGGGGAAGAAGGGCCGGGCACAGGTGAAGGCCGGACGTGGCAAGGTGCGGATGGACTGAGGGACGGCGGAACGGCGCTGTCCTGCAAGGCGCGAACCCGATATGCGTCAGCGATGTTCTTCAAACGCCATCTGGAGCGGATGCGATCGCTGTTCCTCGACCAGTTCGAGGTAGACGGTTGCGATTATCTTTTCCGCAAGAACATGAAGGGGCCGCCGATCCGCGTCACCGCGATCGAACGCGATGCGTTCGCGGCGGATTTCGTGCGGTGCGTGAAATATATCGGTTGGGCGCTGCTGGTCGCGACGGTCGTGTTATGCGTCGTTCCCGTGCTGATCGCCCCGGATACTGATGAAGGAATCCAAAAGACTGTTATTGGCATCGGCGTCGGTGGCATCCTGACGCTCTGCCTTGGGGCCGGCTATCTGGCATGGGCAGCCCCGGCACGGGCGTTGGAGCGCCGCCTCGTCATGGGATTGCCCCGGTCGAAAGCGGAGATGCGCCGCCGGGCCCTGGAAGAGATGACCTACGGTCAACTGGTTCTGGGCCTGATAGGTGCCGCGTTGATCTTAATATCGAAAGGCATGGACTCATGGTGGACGATCTTCGCCGGAGGTCTTGTCGTTACGGCATTGGTGCAAGCCATCCGCAAATGGCGTTTCGATCGCAGCCGCGACAACTGACACCATTGGCCCCGCCACCCCGCACCCCTACATCGCGGCCATGTACCAGTTCGACATCTCCGCTGCCGACAAGGCCGACCTCTACCGCGACCTGCTGTCGGCGCTCGATTCGCTAACCGCCGACGAGGGCGACGCGATCGCCAACATGGCCAATGCCTCGGCGTTGCTGATGCAGTATCTGCCCGACCTCAACTGGTCGGGCTTCTACCGGTTGGTCGACGACGAACTGGTGCTGGGGCCGTTTCAGGGCAAGGCGGCGTGCATCCGCATCGTGCTGGGCAAGGGGGTGTGCGGCACCGCCGCCGCCACCCGCACCACGCAACTGGTGCCCGACGTCCACGCCTTCCCCGGCCATATCGCCTGCGACGCCGACAGCCGCGCCGAACTGGTCGTGCCGATCGTGGTCGGCGACCGGCTGGTCGGCGTGCTCGACCTCGACAGCCCGGTCGCTGGCCGGTTCGATGCGGCCGATCAGGCGGGGTGCGAGGCGCTGATGGCGATGCTGGCCCCGCGCATCGCCTGACTGCTCCAAGGCGGGACGATCGCTGCGACGTTTGCCGCGTTGGCGGGGAACCGGCGCGCGTGGTAAGGTTTCGGCAACCATATTCGCGGGCGGTTCCAGCCCGCAGCCAATCAGGGAGCCGTTTGGCCGATGCGCACGCCGTTGATCGCCGCCACCATAGCCTTTGCCACCGCGACCGCCCTGCCGACCGGCGTGGCCGATGCGCAGGTCGTCGCCCATGGCCAGCGGGGGCATGCGCCCCGCATGGTGCCCGGCGGCCATCCGCGCGTGAATCTGCCCGGTCCCCGCTGGGGCGGCAAGGTGCGCGGGCGCTGGTACGGCGGCCATTACGCGCCGGGCGGCTGGAACGCCTATCGCCAGCCGGTGCGCGGCTGGATCATGCCGCGCTACTGGGTCGCGCCGAGCTTCTATGTCCAGGACTGGTCTACCTATGGCCTCGCCCAGCCACAGGCGGGCTATGGCTGGTATCGCTATTACGACGACGCCGTGCTCGCCGATCGCGACGGCCGGGTGTACGACTATCGCGGCGGCATCGACTGGGATGCGCGCGACGATGGACGCTATGTCCGTGACGATCGCTATTACGATGATCGTTATCAGGACAACCGCGTCGTCACCCGTCGCGACAACGGCGTCGGCGGTGCGGTGATCGGCGGAGTCGTCGGCGGGGTGGCGGGCAACGTCATCGCCGGGCGTGGCAACCGGCTGGGCGGCACGATCCTCGGCGCGGGGGTAGGAGCGCTGGCTGGCACCGCGATCGACCGTGCGGAAGATCGCGGCCGCCGCATGCCCCCGCCGCCGCCCGAATATGGCGCGCCTTATGCGGTGCCGGGTGACGACGTGCCGGTCGCCCCCGACGACGGCTATTACGACGATCGCGGCGCGCCCGACGTCGTCTATGCGTCCCCACGCGAACAGGTGCAGCCGATCGGCCGGTCGTACGACCGCCGGGTCGAGCGCCGCTATGTCGAACGCGGCCCGGTGCGCGGCGGCTATGTCGAAACGCATCCGCAGGTCGGTAGCTATACCACCACGACCAGCAGCTATGGCGCGGCGGGCGGCTATGTCGCGAACGGTTATTATTATCCGCCGGCGACGGTGACGACGGTCACGGTCGGCGCGCCCATCGTCACCACGACGACCACGACCGAAGAAATCGTGACCTATTCCGCGCCGCGCACGCTCAAGCGCCGCGCGACCTATCGCGCGCGGCCGTCCAAGACGCTCTGCCGCTGCTGACCGGGCGGGCGGGGTGGTCGCTCAGCGACCGGCCCGCCCGGCGAAGGTCGCGATGCTCTCCGCACCCGATGCGGAGAGCGCGGATACGCCGACGAAATGATCGTCGACGATCACGCCCTTGAGCACCGCCTCGGTGCCGGTGACGTCGCGACTTTCGCGCCAGTCCTGCGCGTCGTTGCGCCGCCAGCGGATGCGATAGCCCGCCGCACCCGGCACCGCCGCCCAGCGCACCGTCGTATCGGTCGCCAGCGCCCCCTCGATCGACGCGGTGGCCGGCGCTGCCGGGGCGGCGGCCAGCCGGGCGATCGTCGCGACGTTCAGCGCGGTCACTTTCGCCAGATAGGGAAAGTCCATCCGGTCGATCGTGTCGCCATAGATACGGGTGCCGTCGCGGCGCAGGTCTTGGTGCTGGGCATCGTAATTCTCGACCCCGACCGAAAAGCGGATCGCGGGATAGCCAAGCTTGAGGAACGGTTCATGGTCGCCGCCGCGCCCGAACCGGTCGGGCCGGCGGTCGAGAAACGCATCGAGCCCACCGGGCAACGTGGCGGCGACCGCATCCACCGTCTTGGCCAGCGCACGCGACGGGCCGTCATCCTCGCCGCCGGCGGCACGGCGCGCGATCTGCTGCTCGATCGATTCGGACGCGCGAATCCCTTCGGAAAAGACCCGCACCCGGTCGGCGATCCGGCGGCCGTCCTGCCCGATTGTACTGCCGACAATGTCGTTGTTGAGCACCGCGGTAACGGTCCAGCCACGTTCCTTCGCGGTGTCGGCAAGGAGCTGCGCGCCCCACAGCCCCTGTTCCTCGCCCGACAGCGCGGCATAGACGATCGTCGCGTCGAACTTTTCCCTCGACAGGATGCGTGCCGTCTCCAGCACCAGCGCCACGCCCGACGCATCGTCGTTGGCACCGGGCGCGTCGCTGGTCGCATTCATCACGTCGCTGACGCGGCTGTCGATATGGCCCATCACGATCACGACTCGCTTCGGATCGCGACCCTGCTGAAAGCCCAGCACGTCGACGACGTTCACCCCGTTCGGCGCGCGCGGTCCCGAAAAGCCCCGCGCGATATTGGCGACGGTGATGCAATTGCCGCAGGTGCTGCCAATCCGGGTCAGCGCATCGGCGAACCAGCGCCGCGCCGCGCCGATCCCGCGGGTCGCATGATCGGGGTCCGACGCGGTGTGCCGCGTGCCGAATCCGACGAGCGTTGCCACATCGGCACGGAGCCGTTCGGGGCGGGGGGCATCGCGGGCGATCGCAGGGAACGAAAGGGCAAGGGCGGGCAGCAGGAGAAAGTGGCGCATTTGAACAGGATGCCGCCGCGCGTCGCGAAGCTCAACCGGTTTCATGCGATACCCATGGCATGCCAAAACCTACTATCGAACTAGGGTTGATGCAGAAATAGAATGTTTGGTTTCGTTTTTTGCAATTGCTAACGGACCGCGTGCGATGCACAACGACTGTGCCTTTCAGGCATCCTCTCCTAAAAACTTTCAGGGTCGGCTTCGCCGGCCCTTTTTTTTGTGCGCGCGTGGCGCTAACGGACCTCTCGCCAGCGCTGCGCTGATAATAATAGAGGATGCGGCCGGAAATTCCGGCAAACAGCAGCAGCTTGCGGGGGATCGAGCGCGAATG
Source organism: Sphingomonas sp. Leaf4 (assembly GCF_920939515.1). Taxonomy (NCBI): domain Bacteria; kingdom Pseudomonadati; phylum Pseudomonadota; class Alphaproteobacteria; order Sphingomonadales; family Sphingomonadaceae; genus Sphingomonas; species Sphingomonas sp. Leaf4. The sequence continues at coordinate 280,294 of NZ_CAKLBB010000002.1, forward strand.
GCGTTCCGCGGCTCTCCCCCGCACGGCATCTCCCACCATTCATCTTCAGCGGTTCTACCTGAACCCCGCCCGAACGAATCAGCTCAGCCGGTCGATCGCGTCGCTGTCGAGGCTGCCGGGGACGATCATCACCGGCACCGGCAGCGCGCCGGCATCGGTGCCCGAAAAATGACTGACCAGTGGTCCGGGCGCACCGGTCGCGGCGGCGCCCAGCACCAGCGCGGCGATCTCGGGATTGGCGGCGATCATCTCGCGCACGATTCGCGCGCCATCACCGATCCGTACGGTCAGATGCGGTTGCAGCCCCGATTCGGCGATCAGCGTTCCCGCCGCCGCCTGCAACAATGCCTCGGCGCGTTCCTTGGCTTCCTCCTCGATCGTCGCCTGCACGCCGCCCCACGGCGCGAACTCCTGCGGTTCGACCAGCGCCAGCACCTCGACGCCGCCGTTGGTCTTCACCGCGCGGCGGGCGGCGAAGCGCAGCGCGACCGCGCTTTCCGGGTTCTCGTCGACCACCACCAGATAGGTCCGCATCCATCGCTCCCCTTAAGCCGATATTCATGCGCACGACCCTGCCGCTCACGCAAGACGGCGCGCAGGGCTTGACCCGGACGCGCCCGGCGGCGAAGAGGCGCGACGAGCCTGAGAGGACCAATCTGCCCCATGCCGATCGAGATCAAGATGCCCGCCCTGTCCCCCACGATGGAAGAGGGGACGCTGGCCAAATGGCTGGTGAAGGAAGGCGATACCGTCAAATCCGGCGACATCATGGCGGAAATCGAAACCGACAAGGCGACGATGGAGTTCGAGGCGGTCGACGAAGGCGTGATCGGCAAGGTGCTGATCGCCGAAGGGACCGACAATGTGAAGGTTGGCGCGGTGATCGCCATCCTGCTCGAAGAGGGCGAGGACGCTTCGGCAGTCGACGCCGCTCCCGCCAAGTCGGCAACGCCGCAGCCCGCCGATGACCAGTTCAAGGGCAAGCCCGACGCCACCGATCCCAACAAGACCGGCAGCGAGGCGCAGCCCGCGCCCGCCGGCACGTCGGATCATGGCCGTCCCGCCGGTGCCGGCGCGGCGCAGGGCGATGGCGGTCGCGTGAAGGCCAGCCCGCTCGCCCGCCGGATCGCCGCCAACAAGGGCCTCGACCTGTCCGACGTGACCGGCAGCGGCCCGAACGGCCGTATCGTCAAGGCCGATGTCGAAAGCGCCAAGCCCGGCGAAAAGACCGCGCCCAAGGCCGAAGCCGCCGTGTCCGCTCCCGCGCCGAGCGCCGCAGCCGCACCGGCGCCCGCCGCCGAAGCGCCCAAGCCCGCCGCCGTGTGGTTCGACGATTCGATCCCGCACACGGTCGAGAAGCTGTCGAACATCCGCAAGACGATCGCGCGTCGCCTGACCGAATCGAAGCAGCAGGTGCCGCACATCTATCTGACGGTCGACATCCGTCTGGATGCGTTGCTCAAGCTGCGTGGCGATCTGAACAAGTCGCTCGATGCGCGCGGCGTGAAGCTGTCGGTCAACGACCTGCTTATCAAGGCGCTGGGCGTCGCGCTGGAAAACAGCCCGAAGTGCAACGTTACCTTCCTCGGCAACGAAATGGTGCAGTACAGCCGCGCCGACGTGTCGGTGGCGGTGTCGACGCCGACCGGCCTCATCACCCCGATCATCCGCGACGCCGCCAACAAGGGCGTGGCGAAGATCAGCACCGAGATGAAGGACCTTGGCCGTCGCGCCAAGGAAGGCAAGCTGAAGCCCGAGGAATATCAGGGCGGCACCGCGTCGCTCTCGAACATGGGCATGTTCGGCATCAAGCAGTTCGAAGCGGTCATCAACCCGCCGCAGGGCATGATCCTCGCGGTCGGTGCCGGTGAGAAGCGGCCGTACATCGTCGACGACGCGCTGGGCGTCGCGACGGTGATGACCGCGACCGGCAGCTTCGATCACCGGGCGATCGATGGTGCCGACGGTGCCGAGATGCTGAAGCTGTTCAAGGCACTGGTGGAATCGCCGCTGGGCCTGATCGCCTGACCGTGCGCGCCCGGCTGCTGACCGAGATCGTCGCTGCCGTCGCGGGACTCGCGGCGGCATGGGCGATCGGGTCGCTGTCGGCGTGGTCCTATCCGCTGGGTCGGCGCGACATCTGGCTGGTGACATGGGTATCGATGGCGGTCGTCGCGCTGCTGGGCATGCGGCAGGTGCAGCGCGCGATCGCCGAGGAACGGGCGAAGGGAGCGGACCGCGATGGTTGAGAACAGCGCCACGCCGCCGACCGGCCAGCCCGCGCTCCGCGTCACCGCGATGCCGGCGGACACCAATCCCTATGGCGACATCTTCGGCGGCTGGATCATGTCGCAGATGGACATGGCCGCCGGCCTCGTTGCCGCGCGCCATTCAAAGGGGCGGGCGGTGACGATCGCGGTCGACGCGATGCAGTTCTACGCCCCCGTGGCGGTCGGCGACGAAGTGTCGGTCTATGCCGATCTGATAAAGGTCGGCCGGTCGTCGATGACGATCGAGGTCGAGGCATGGCGTCGCGACCGCTTCGGCGAGGCGCTTGACCGGGTGACGCAGGCGCGATTCGTGTTCGTCGCGATCGACGCGGACCGCAAACCCAGGCCGATCGACGCCTGAATTTCATTTCTTGGATCACGCTGCTCGACCGGGCAGCATCGAGCATAAAGGCAAAGTGATGGCTGAATCTTACGACCTCATCGTGCTCGGGTCCGGCCCCGGCGGCTATGTCGCGGCGATCCGTGCGAGCCAGTTGGGCCTGAAAGTCGCGATCGTCGAGCGCGAGCGGCTGGGCGGCATCTGCCTCAACTGGGGCTGTATCCCGACCAAGGCGCTGCTGCGCTCGGCCGAAATCTATCATTACATGATGCACGCCGCGCAATACGGCCTTTCCAATGAAAAGCCCGCGTTCGATCTGAACAAGGTGGTCGACCGCAGCCGCAAGGTGGCGGGCCAGCTCAACGCCGGCGTCAAGGGCCTGATGAAGAAGAACAAGGTGACGGTGCATGAGGGCATCGGCACCATTACGGCCAAGGGCAAGCTGACCGTCGCGCAGGGCGACAAGAAGACCGATCTCGAAGCCAAGCACATCATCGTCGCGACCGGTGCGCGTGCCCGCGACCTGCCGTTCGCGAAGGCCGACGGTTCCAAGATCTGGACCTATCGCCATGCGATGGTGCCGCCCGAAATGCCGACCAAGTTGCTCGTCATCGGATCGGGCGCGATCGGCGTCGAATTCGCCAGCTTCTACAACGATATGGGCGCGGACGTGACCATCGTCGAGATGCTTGACCGGATCATGCCGGTCGAGGACGCCGAGGTCAGCGAGTTCATGCACAAGGCGCTGACCAAGCAGGGCATGACCATCCGCACCAAGTCGGGCCTCGAAAAGCTCGAAGCGACCGCGTCGGGCGTCAAGGCCGCAATCAAGGGACCGGACGGCAAGGTCGAGCAGGCCGAGTTCAGCCATGCGATCGTCGCGATCGGCATCGTCCCCAACACCGAGAATATCGGGCTGGAAGCGCTCAAGATCGAAACCGAGCGCGGCCACATCAAGACCGATGGCTATGGCAAGACGAATGTCGACGGCATCTGGGCGATCGGCGACGTGACCGGTGCCCCGTGGCTGGCGCACAAGGCGAGCCATGAGGGCGTGATCGCCGCCGAGGCGATCGCCAAGGCGCTGGGCAACAAGGACGTTCATCCGCACGCGATGGACAAGAACAACATCCCCGGCTGCACCTATGCCCGCCCGCAGGTGGCGAGCGTCGGCTTTACCGAGGCGAAGGCCAAGGAAGCGGGCTACACCGTCAAGGTCGGCAAATTCCCGTTCATCGGCAACGGCAAGGCGATCGCGCTCGGCGAGGCGGAAGGCTTCGTCAAAACGGTGTTCGACGCCAAGACCGGCGAACTGCTCGGCGCGCACATGGTCGGCGCGGAAGTGACCGAGATGATCCAGGGCTATGTCATCGCCCGTCAGCTTGAGACGACCGAGAAGGAACTGACCGAGACGGTGTTCGCGCATCCGACGATTTCGGAATCGATGCACGAATCGGTGCTGGGCGCCTACGGCCGCACGCTGCACATGTAAGTGTAACGCCAACGTCATATTGACCGCTTGACCCGCGCCGGTGCCCGACGGCATGGCGCGGGTCCATGAAGCACCTGCTCCCGGCGACGTTGGCCGTATCGCTCATGGCCACCCCGCCTGCCGCCGCGCAGACGGTGAAGGAACTCCAGCGCCAGATCGACGAGTTGAAGGCGGTTATCGCCGAGATGAAGGCGCAGCAGGCACGGACCACGGCACCGCTCACCGCCGTTCCGGCCATAGCACCGGCGGTGGTTCCTGCTCCCCCGCCACAGCTTGCCGCCGCGCCCGCCGCACCGAAGCGCAAGCCATGGTATGAGCGGATCAGCGTTCGCGGCTATACCCAGTTGCGGCTGAACGAGGTTATTTCGGGCGACCGCACCGCGCCCGACGGCATCGCCCGGCTGCGGTCGGTGCATGACGGCGGGATCGGCGATGATACCGGCTTCACCTTCCGCCGCATCCGGCTGGTATTGCAGGGCGATCTCAACGACCGGGTATCCTTCTACCTCCAGCCCGATTTCGCGCAGAACGTCGCCAACCAGTCGGTCAGCGAGCGGCGCGAAAGCTTCGTGCAGTTGCGCGACGCCTATGCCGATGTGTTTCTCGACAAGGATAAGCGTTTCCGGCTGCGCTTCGGCCAGTCGAAAATTCCTTATGGCTGGGAAAACCTGCAATCGTCGGGCAACCGCCTGACGCTCGACCGGGCGGATGCGATCAACAGCGCGGTGCCGAGCGAGCGCGATATTGGCGTCATCGCTTATTACACCCCGGCGCGGACCCAGGCGATCTGGGACGCACTGAACGCCGATGGTCAGAAACTGTTCGGCAATTACGGGGCTTTTGGCCTGGGGCTGTTCAACGGGCAGGGGGTCAATCGCGAGGAAACCAACGATGCGGTGATGGTGACGGCGATGGCGACATGGCCGTTCGCGGTCGGCGGACAGGTGGTCGAGTTGGGCGGATCGGCGCTGCATAACCGGGTGCAGCCCGAAGTGCGCAGCGGCGGGGTCAGCGCCACGCCGTTCACCGAGGAGCGCGTGGCGCTTCATGCCATCCTGTACCCCAAGCCGTTCGGGTTGCAGGCCGAGTGGAACTGGGGGCGGGGGCCGGAATATGATCGCAGCCTGCGCCGCATCGTCGACCGGGACCTGAGCGGCGGCTATGTCCAGGCGATGGCGCGGGTGAAGCACTCCCCGCTCGGACCGTTCATGCCCTATGCCCGCTGGCAGCGCTATCGCGGCGGGTGGAAAGCCGCGCTCAATGCCCCGCCGCTCGATACCGAGGAGGTCGAACTGGGCATCGAGTTCCAGCCGTTCGCGCCGCTCGAACTGACGATCGCCTATGCCGAGATGGACCGTGCCGAGGCCGACGAGCGGCGTACCGGGCGCGCGGAGGGCAGCCTCCTGCGCACCCAGTTGCAGTGGAATTATTGAAGCGGCTTACCGGAACGGCGGTTCGTTGAACGCGCGCAGCTTGCGGCTGTGGAGCCGTGCGCCTTCCTGCCGGAGTTGCTCGCACGCCTCGATGCCGATGCGCATATGTTCGTTGATCGCGCGTTCGTAGAAGCGGTTGGCCTGGCCTGGCAGTTTCAGTTCGCCGTGCAGCGGCTTGTCCGAGACGCACAGCAGCGTGCCGTAGGGGACGCGGAAGCGATAGCCTTGCGCGGCGATCGTCGCCGATTCCATGTCGATGCCGACCGCGCGTGACAGCGAGAAGCGCAGCGCCGAGCGGCTGAAACGCAATTCCCAGTTGCGATCGTCGGTGGTGACGATGGTGCCGGTGCGCAGCCGCTGTTTCAGCTCGTCGCCCGACTGGCCCGACACGATCTCCGCCGCGCGGGCCATCGCCACCTGCACCTCGGCGATGGCGGGGACCGGAATTTCCGGCGGCAGCACATCGTCGAGCACATGGTCGTCGCGCAGATAGGCGTGGGCGAGCACATAGTCGCCGATCCGCTGGCTGGGACGCAGGCCGCCGCAATGGCCGATCATCAGCCACGCCTCCGGCCGCATCACCGCGAGGTGATCGCAAATCGTCTTGGCGTTCGATGGCCCCACGCCGATGTTGACGAGGGTGATGCCGGTGCCGTCAGGCGCGATCAGGTGATAGGCCGGCATCTGGTGGCGCCGCCACGCGCTGTCGCTGACCATGCGTTCGGCATCGTCGTCGGCGGTCGCCAGCACACCGCCCGCCCCCGACAGCGCGGTATAGCGGCTGGGGGTGCCATCGGCGGCGGGCTTCAACTGCTCGCCGGCCCAGCGGACGAATTCGTCGACATAGCGGTGATAGTTGGTGAACAGCACATAGCGCTGGATATGTTCGGGCGGGGTGCCGGTATAGTGGCGCAGGCGGGCGAGCGAGAAGTCGGTGCGCAAGCCGTCGAACAGCGCCAACGGGCGGTGATCGTCCTGCGTCGCCCACAGGCCATCGGCGATCTCGTCGCCGATATGCGCCAGTTCGGTCGCGGGGAAATGGCGCGCCAGTTCGGTGGCGGATACCGCGTCGAGGCTGAGCGCATGACCGGCGTCGAGCACATAGGGGAAGGGGATTTCCTGCCGCCCCGGTGCCGCTTCGACGCTGACGTCATGGTTGGCGATCAGCAGGTCGAGCTGTTCGGTCAGATAGGCGGCGAACATCGCCGGCTTGGTCACGCTGATGCGATAGTCGCCGGGCGTCGTCAGCCGGCCATAGGCGCGCGACGGGGTCGGGCGGTCGCTGCCGCCGCGATAGGTCAGGCGGATTTCGGGATAGGCGAACGATCCGTCGATCCGTGCCGACGACGATGGCGGCGTGCCATCGGTAAGATAGCGGTCGAGCGCCGCGCGCAGCCGCGCGACGGAAGCGGTATAGAGCCGATCGAGTTCGGCGACGATCTGGGAAGCCTGCGTCATCGACCGTGGCTAAGGCGTCGCGCGGTGCGACGCAAGCCCCGGCACGCGATGGGCGCGTGCCGGGGCCGGGGATCAGATGGCCGGGGGCGGAACCGTCGGTTCGGCATCCGCTTCGCGCTTCTTTTCCATCAGCTTCGATGCGCCGAAGGCGGCACCGGCGATGGCAGCGGCGGCACCGGCGACGATCGCGGCGGTAGCACCGGGATGCGCCTTGACCGTCTCGGCAGTCGACTTGGCGGCACCGGCCACCGCATCGCGCGACCGGGCGGCGGCGTCGCTAACGCTTTCCTTGGTGGAGGCGAGCGCTTCGGACGCCTTTTCGCCCAGCGTCTTTTCGGTCGGGGCCAGCGGATCGGCCGGGGGCACTTTGGTCATGATGGCTCCTTGTCGCTTCGATATGGTTGCGTAACCATTCCGTAACTCGATCGTCGTCGTACGGTTCCGTACCGATCGTCGGACAGGGTCACAGCGACGCGAGCAGATGCTCCGCCGAACTGACCTCGAACGCGCCGGGTTGTTCGACATGGAGCAGGCGAACGACGCCATCTTCGACCAACATCGCATAGCGTTTCGACCGAACGCCCATGCCATAGGCCGACGAATCGACCTCCAGCCCGAGCGCGCGGGCGAAATCGCCGTTGCCGTCGGCCAGCATCGTCACGCGGGCGTCGACGTCGTTCGCCTTGCCCCATGCGGCGAGCACGAAGGCGTCGTTGACCGCGGTGCAGGCGATTTCGTCGACGCCTTTGGCGCGAAACGCCGCCGCCTGTCCGACGAAGCCCGGCAGATGCTTGGCCGAGCAGGTAGGGGTGAAGGCACCGGGCACGGCGAACAGCGCGACCGTGCGGCCCGCGAAGAAATCCCCGGTCGTCACCTGATCGGGGCCGTCGGGCGTTACCTTGGCGAGCGTGGCATGGGGCAGGCGGTCGCCGGTCTGGATGGTCATGCGTGTCTCCGGGTACGGGGGATACAGGCAGCTTGGGTGCGGCGCGCGCCGTTTTCAAGCATGGCGCTCGGTCGTGCCGCACGGTAGCGTCGCACGGACCATGGACCAGACGCGATTCCTAGCCGGACAGATATTGCTGGCGATGCCCGGTATCGGCGACCGCCGGTTCGATCACGCCGCCATCGCCATTTGCAGCCACGACACGGACGGCGCGATGGGGGTCGGCATCGGCGATACGATCGACGGGTTGACGCTGCACACGCTGCTCGACCAGCTCGACATCGAACCGGGCGCGGCCCCCGACGTCGCGGTGCATATGGGCGGGCCGGTCGAGCCGCGGCGTGGCTTCGTGCTGCACGATGCCGACTGGGGCGGGCAGGACACGATCGACGTCGCCGGGCGCTGGGCGCTGTCGGGATCGGTCGACGTACTGCGCGCGATCGCCGAAGGGAACGGGCCGGGCCGCTTCCTGATCGCGCTCGGCTATGCCGGCTGGAGCGAAGGACAACTCGAATCCGAACTGTCGCGCCATGGCTGGATGAACGTCGCGGGCGATGCCGCGCTGTTGTTCGACGTGCCGACGCAGGGCCGCTGGAAGGCGGGCTTCACCCGCGCAGGAATCGACCCGAAATTGCTGGCACCCGAGGGCGGGACGGCCTGATCCTTTCAGCTTTCGTCAACGCTCCGGTGCTACGCCGCCGGGCGTGATACCGTTGCTCGAACAGGCCCGTACAGCGTTCGTCGCGTCGCTCCACGTCTGGGGCATCAGCTTCGCGATCGTCACCGCGATCGAACTCCTCGCGCCGCGCAGCCGCTACCCGGTCGACGGGCGGCTGCACGGGCTGTTGTTCTGGACGATCTGGCTGGCGATCAGCGCGCTGACCTATGCGCTGTTTCGCGGCATCTGGGCGACGATCGGCGTTGCGCCGCTGATCGTCCTGCCGACCGGCGCGCGGTGGGCGGGGCCGCTCGCGGTCGTCGTTGCGCCGATCCTCGGCGCGCTGGTGTATGATTTCTTCTTCTACTGGTGCCACCGTGCCCAGCATCGCTGGCTGTGGCGCTATCATGCGGTGCATCATTCGATCCGCGAAATGTCGGCGGTCAATGCGTGGCATCATCCGGTCGAACCGCTGTTGCAGGTCCTGTTGATCGCCATCCCGACCAGCCTGATCGCCAGCGAGGCGGCACCGGTCGTGCCGGTCGCGCTGATGCTGATGCAGCTCCAGTCGCAGTTCATCCATTCGCCGACCCGCTGGCATTTCGGCCCGGCGGCGGCGGTGCTGGTCGACAACCGGTTCCACCGCATCCACCATTCGGTGGAGGAGCGGCATTTCGATCGCAACTTCGGCGCGTTCACGACGCTGTGGGACCGGCTGTTCGGTACGGTATGGATGCCGGCCCGCGACGAATGGCCTGACACCGGCATCGCCGAGGTCGATCAGCCGCGAACCCTGCGCGACTGGGTGATGCTGCCGGCCGATTACGATCGCGCGGTCGGCCGGAACGTCGAGCGGCCGGTGGCCGCGCAGCGGATATAAAGAAATCTTTATATAGGGTTTGCGTTTCGACCATTGGCTTAGTAGAGGCCGCGCATTCGCCATGGGCGTGCCCATGGCCCCACGCGCAGGAGTTCTCATGGCCACCGCCATCGCTGACAAGCAGACCGATTACGTCATCAAGGACATCGGCCTCGCCGATTTCGGCCGCAAGGAAATCGAGATCGCCGAAACCGAGATGCCGGGCCTGATGGCGCTGCGCGAGGAATTCGGCGCGTCGCAGCCGCTGAAAGGCGCGCGGATCACCGGTTCGCTGCACATGACGATCCAGACCGCCGTGCTGATCGAGACGCTGACCGCGCTCGGTGCCGACGTCCGCTGGGCGACGTGCAACATCTTCTCGACGCAGGATCATGCCGCCGCCGCGATCGCCGCCAAGGGCATTCCGGTGTTCGCGATCAAGGGCGAGAGCCTTGCCGATTACTGGGATTATGTCGGCGACATCTTCAACTGGGGCGACGAGACCGCCAACATCATCCTCGACGACGGTGGCGACGCCACGATGTTCGCGCTGTGGGGTGCGAAGCTCGAAGCCGGTGCGACGCTCGGCGAGCCGGAGAATGAAGAGGAAGTCGAGTTCCAGCGCGCGCTCAAGGCCTATATCGCCAAGCGTCCGGGCTATCTGACCGAAACGGTCAAGAACCTGAAGGGCGTGTCGGAAGAGACGACGACCGGCGTGCATCGCCTGTACGAGATCGCGAAGAAGGGCGAGCTGCCGTTCCCGGCGATTAACGTGAACGACAGCGTCACCAAGTCGAAGTTCGACAATCTGTACGGCTGCAAGGAATCGCTGGTCGACGCGATCCGTCGCGCGACCGACGTGATGCTGGCCGGCAAGGTCGCCTGCGTCGCGGGCTTCGGTGACGTCGGCAAGGGTTCGGCCCAGTCGCTGCGCAACGGCGGCGCGCGCGTGATGGTCACCGAAGTCGATCCGATCTGCGCGTTGCAAGCGGCGATGGAGGGCTTCGAGGTCGTGACGATGGAAGAGGCCGTGACCCGCGCCGACATCTTCTGCACCGCGACCGGCAACGCCGACGTCATCACCGCCGAGCATATGGCGGCGATGAAGCCGATGAGCATCGTGTGCAACATCGGCCACTTCGACAGCGAGATCCAGATCGCTGCCCTGTCCAACTATGAGTGGGACGAAGTGAAGCCGGGCACCGATCTGGTGAAGTTCCCCGACGGCAAGCAGATCATCGTGCTCGCCAAGGGTCGCCTCGTGAACCTCGGCTGCGCGACCGGCCACCCGTCGTTCGTGATGTCGTCGTCGTTCACCAACCAGGTGCTGGCGCAGATCGAGCTGTGGACCAAGGGCGAGCAGTACAACAACGAAGTGTATGTCCTCCCCAAGCACCTCGACGAGAAGGTCGCGGCGCTCCACCTCGAAAAGCTGGGCGTGAAACTCAGCAAGCTGACGCCGAAGCAGGCGGGCTACATCGGCGTGCCGGTCGAAGGGCCGTTCAAGCCGGACCACTACCGCTACTGATCCGGCGCGGCATCGCGTCGATCAACGAAGGGGCCGGCCATCCTATCGGGTGGCCGGCCCTTTTTCGTTGCGCCCGACTGCGCGGATCGGGCGACAGGCGCGGTGTGCGATGTGACTCCGCCCCTTTCTCCCGACGACCGGCTCGACTAGGCATCGTTGCCATGTCCTTGCGAACGAACCCGTCATGACGACCCTGCTCGTCAATATCCTGTGCGGCGTCGTGCTGGCGGTGTTGGTGGCGGCCGCCGGCTGGGCGTTGTGGCGCGGGCTGGCCGCCGCCCGCGCGGGCCGGGCGCAGGCGGCGCTGTTCGATTCGCTGCAGGCGACGCTGGCGGCATCGCCCGCGCTGTCGATGATCGTGCGCGCCGACGGACGGCTGTATCTGTCGCAGCCCTTGGCCGACCGGCTGGGCCATGCGGCGATGCCGGCGATGCTCGGCGACCTGTCGGGCGGCGAGGACGGGCTGGAGCCGGGCAGCGCCGACCGGCTGGTCGAGGCGATCACCGCCGCGCAGCGCGGTGGGCGGCCGTTCCGCACCGTCGTCCGCGCGACCGGATCGGCGCGCTCGCTGTTCGCGATCGGCGACCGTGCGCCTGACGAACTCCATGCGCCCGGTGGCGTGCTGGTATGGTTCTTCGACGCGACCGAATTTCACGACGAGATCGCGACGCTGGGCCATGAGGCCGAGGAATATCGCGCGGCGTTCGAGGCGCTCTCCAGCCTGATCGAAGCCGCGCCGATCCCGATGTGGTATCGCGACGACACGCTGCGTCTGGCGATGGTCAACACCGCCTATGTCCGCGCGGTCGACGCGGCCGATGCGTCGGAGGTGATCGGGCGACAGGTCGAACTGGTCGAGGGGGTCGGATTGGGCGGGCCGCTGGCCAGCGCGTCGATCGCGCGCGATACCGGACAGCCGCAGGCGGCGGCGATGCCGGCGACGATCGGCGGCGCGCGGCGGATGCTTCGGGTCCACGATACCCCCTTGCGCGATGGCGGCACCGGCGGCTTCGCGATCGACGTCCACGAGATCGAGGAGGCGCGCGGCGGATTGAAGCGCGCGCGCGATGCGCAGCGATCGATGCTCGACCGGCTGTCGGCGGGGGTCGCGCAATTCTCCGCCGACCGTACGCTGGAATTCTGCAACCAGCCGTTCCGGCGCACCTTCGCGATGCGCCCCGAATGGCTCGCCGACCGGCCCGAGTTCGACCGGGTGCTGGAGCGGATGCGCGAGGCCAAGCGCCTGCCCGAAGTGCGCGACTTTCCCGGCTGGAAGGCGGAGCGGCGCGACTGGTTCCGCGCGGCCGAAGGCGCGATCGAGGAACAATGGCACCTGCCCGGCGGCACGCATCTGCGCGTCGTGGCGCAGCCGCTGCCCGAGGGAGGGTTGTTGCTGATCTTCGAGGATCGCACCGAACAGGTGCAGCTTGCCAGCGCGCGCGACACGCTGCTGCGCGTGCGGACCGCGACGTTCGACAATCTGTTCGAGGCGCTGGGCGTGTTCGCCGCCGACGGGCGGTTGCAGATCTGGAATGCCAAGTTCCGGCAGGTATGGGGCCTCGACGATGCGTTTCTCGACAGCCATCCGCGCGTCGACGCGCTGGCCGAACGGGTGGCGGACAGCCTCGCCAATCCGGGGCGGGCGACGCTGATCCCCGAACTGGTGCGGTTCGCCACGCAACAGCGGATGCAGCGATCGGGCCGGTTCGCGATGGCTGACGGGCGGCATTATGAATTCGGCGCGGTGCCGCTGCCCGATGGCAACGCGCTGCTGACGATGCTCGACATTTCCGACAGCCGCCGCGTCGAACAGGCGCTGCGCGACCGCAACGAGGCGCTGGAGGCGGCAGACCGGGTCAAGACCGCGTTCGTGGCATCGATGAGCTATGAACTGCGCACCCCGCTCACCTCGATCAAGGGGTTCGCCGAGATGTTGCAGGGCGGCTATGCGGGGAAGCTGAGCGAGGATGGTGGGCGTTATACCGACGCGATCCTCGAATCGGTCGAGCGGTTGAGTGGGCTGATCGACGACACGCTCGACCTGACCGCCAACGAAACCGCGCCGATCGCGCGGGCGACGGTGCCGTTGAAGCTGATCGCGGGGCAGGCGGTCGAGGCGGTGCAGGGCGATGCGCAGGCGCGGGGCATCGAACTGGTCAGCGAGATCGCGCCGTCGGCCGGCGTGATGCTGGGCGATGCGCGGCGGTTGCGGCAGGCGATGGGGCATCTGCTCGACCATGCGATCACCGGGCTTAGGCCCGGTGGGCGCGTGCTGCTGCATATCGACGGCGATGCGGCGCGGGTGCGGATCGTGGTGTCCGACGATGGCCCCGGCATGTCGCCCGAGGCGGTGGCGCGCGCGTTCGACCGGTTCGCGCAGGCCGGCGCGTCGCGGGTCGGCGAACGCGCGCTGAGCGTCGACCTGCCGCTCGCCCGGCAGGCGATCGAGGCGCATGGCGGGACGATCGAACTGGTATCGGAGAAGGGCGTGGGGACATTGGTCACGATCGACCTGCCGCGCGAACCATGATCGTTCTGGCGGACGAGGCGGCGATGCTGGCGCTGGGCGAACGGCTGGCGACGGTGGTCCGGGCGGGCGATGTCGTGGCGCTGTCCGGGCCGCTGGGCGCGGGCAAGACCAGCCTGGCGCGCGGCGTGCTGGCCGGGCTGGGGCTGGAAGGCGAGGCACCGTCGCCCAGTTTCGCGATCGTCCAGCCCTATGATCCGCCCGAAGTCGCCATCGGCGTGCTGCATGTCGACCTGTACCGCATCGAATCGCCGGACGAGGTCGTCGAACTGGGGCTGGACGAGGCGCGCGATACGGCGGTGCTGCTGATCGAATGGCCCGAGCGGTTGCCCGATGCGCAATGGGACGATGCGCTGTGGCTGACGCTGGCGTTCGCCGACGGCGGCGGGCGTGTCTTGACAGCGCGGGTGCCGCCCGCTTGGGAACATCGATGGCCGCTGACCTGAACCCGCGCGACGCGGCATCCGCCTTCCTGACCGCCGCCGGCCGGGGCGACGCGCGTGTCGTGCCGCTGGCGGTCGATGCGTCGTTCCGGCGCTATTACCGGGTGGGGGACGGCGTGCGCAGCGCGGTGCTGATGGACGCGCCGCCGCCCGAGGACACGCGCAAGTTCGCACGGATGGCGGCATGGCTGACGACACGCGGCTTTCCCGCGCCCGCGATCCTCGCCGACGATCCCGACGCCGGTTTCATGCTGGTCGAGGATTTCGGCGACGACCGGATGCGCGAGGCGCTCGACGCCGCACCGGCACGCGAAGGGGAACTCTATGCGGCGGCGGTCGACCAGTTGCTGCGGTTGCAGCAGCATGGGGCCGCGCCGGTTCCGCCCTATGACCGCGCCTTCATCCTGCGCGAAGCCGATCTGCTGATCGAATGGTATTGCGGCGCGCTGAAGCTGACCGTCGATGCGGCGGGGTATCGCGCGGCGTGGGACCGCGCGTTCGACGCGATCGAGCCGATGCCGGTCACGACGGTGCTGCGCGACTATCATGCCGAAAATCTGATGCTGCTCGCCGACGGCCGGCTCGGGCTGCTCGATTTTCAGGACGCGCTGGCCGGCCATCCCGCCTATGACCTGATGTCGTTGTTGCAGGACGCACGGCGCGACGTGAGCCCGGCGATCGAGACGGCAATGCTCGCGCGCTACCGCGCCGCGACCGGGGCGGGCGAGGGGTTCGATGCGGCCTATCATCTGTTCGGCGCGCAGCGGAACGCCAAGATTCTCGGCATCTTCACCCGGTTGTGGCGGCGCGACGGCAAGCTGCGCTATGGCGCGCTGTGCCCGCGCGTCTGGGCCTATCTGGAGCGCGATCTGCGGCACCCGGCGCTAGGGGAACTGCGGCGCTGGTTCGACGACAATATCCCGGCGGACCGGCGCGGGAATCCACAGGAAATCGCATGACCACGCTTCGTTCGATCCGTCCCAATCCGCAGGCAGCGGTGCCCGAAACCGCGATGGTGATGGCGGCGGGGCTGGGCAAGCGCATGCGCCCGCTGACGGCGATGCGGCCCAAGCCGCTGGTCGAGGTGGCGGGCAAGCCGCTGATCGACCATGTGTTCGACCGGCTGCGTGGGGCGGGCGTCAAGCGTGCGGTGGTGAACGTCCACTACCTTGCCGATGCGATGGAAGCGCACCTCAAGCACCGGGTGAAGGGCATCGACATCGCGGTGTCCGACGAACGGGGCCGGTTGCTGGAAACCGGCGGCGGGCTGGTGCAGGCGCGGGACCTCATCGGGGACAAGCCGTTCGTCTGCGTCAACAGCGACAATCTGTGGGTCGACGGCCCGATCGATTCGATCCGGTTGTTGAGCGCGCTGTGGGACGACGCGACGATGGACGCGCTGCTGCTGCTGGTGCCGCTGGCGCAGGCGCAGAGCCACGGCGGACAGGGAGATTTCCACCTCGACGCGCTGGGGCGGATCACCGGGCGGCGCAAGCCGGGGCGGCTGGCGCCGTTCGTGTTCACCGGGGTGCAGATATTGTCGCCGCGGGTGATCGCCGACTGGCCCGAAGGCGCGTTCTCGACCAACCTGTTCTGGAACCGCGCGATCGAGGCGGGCCGCGCGTTCGGCGCGGTGCATCAGGGGCTGTGGTTCGACGTCGGTACGCCGGCGGCGATCCCCTATACCGAGGCAGTCCTCGCCGATGGCTGAGGCGAAGCGCCTCAACCTCTATACCATCCCGATCCACCGGGCGTTCGCCGATGCGCTGGCAGTCGGGCTGATCCGGCGGTTCGGCGGCGACCGGATGCGGCTGGCGCAGGGCGTGGTGCTGGTGCCGACCAACCGCGCCAAGCGGACAGTGCAGGAAGCATTCGTCCGCGCGAGCGGCGGCGGGTTGCTGCTCCCCCGACTGGTCGCGATCGGCGACCCCGAAGTCGAGGAAGCCGCCGGTGCCTTCGCCGATCCGGCCGACGCGCCCGAACCGGTGCCGCCCGCCGTCGATCCGCTGGCGCGGCGGATGATCCTCGCCCGGCTGGTCAGCGAGGAGCGGACGCGCGCCGGTCGCCCGGTCGACGGGGCGGAGGCGATGCGGCTGGCGGGCGATCTCGCCAACACGCTCGACCAGTTGCTGGTCGAGGAAGTCGATCCGGCGCGGCTGGCCACGCTCGACGTCGATGAATCGCTGTCGGCGCATTGGGAACGCTCGCTCGAACTGTTCCGCATCGTGCTCGATCGCTGGCCGCTCGAATTGGCGGCGCTGGGGCAGATCGACATGGCCGAGCGGCGCACATTGCTGTTGCGGCGGTTGTGCGCCCGCTGGACCGCCACGCCGCCGCGCGGGTTCGTCTGTTCGGCGGGCATCACCACCAATGCGCCCGCCGTGGCGCAGTTGCTGCGCTGTATCGCGGGGATGGAGCGCGGCATGGTGGTGCTGCCCGGCCTCGATACCGCGATGGACGACGGCGAATGGGCGTCGCTCGGGCCGCACGAACCCGATCCGGTGACGGGGCGGCGCAAGCGATCGATCGAGACGCATCCGCAATTCCACCTGAAACTGCTGCTCGACCGGATGCGCGTCGGGCGGGCCGAATTCCTGCGTTGGCAGGCAGCGAGCGAGCATGACGCGACGCCGACGCGCAGCCGGGCGATCGCTACCGCGCTGGCCCCGGCCGATCGCACCCATCACTGGATCGACGTACCGCCTGCCGACCGGCGGCTGTCGGGGGTGCGGATGGTCGAACTCGCCACCCCGGCCGAGGAAGCACAGGCGATTGCCATCGCGCTGCGCGAGGCATTGGAGACGCCGGCGCGCACCGCCGCGCTGGTGACGCCCGACCGGACGCTGGCGCGCCGGGTGGCGGCGCACATGGCGCGGTGGGACATCGCGATCGACGATTCGGCGGGGCAGCCGCTGTCGCTGATGGCACCGGGCACGCTGCTGCTCGCGCTGGTCGAGGCGGCGACGCAGGGGTTCGCGCCGGTCGCGCTGCTGGCGCTGCTCAAGCATCCGCTGGTGCGACAGGACGGCGACCGGATCGGCTGGCTCGACGGGGTACGCCGGCTCGACCGCGCGCTCAGGGGGCCGCGCCCGGCGGCGGGACTGGCGGGCATCGACCGGCATCTGAGCGAGGGCGATCCGCGCGACGCGGCGATCCGCGCGGCGGCGCTGCCGTTCTGGGAAGAGGCGCGGGTGTTGCTGATGCCGCTGGCGCGCGCCTTTGCCGGCGGTCCGCAGCCGCTGGCCGATCTGCTGGCGGTGGTGCGCGAGAGCGCGACCGCGCTGGCGGGCGATGCGGCGTGGCGGCGGCCCGAAGGGCGCGGCGCGGCGGAACGCATCGCCGAACTGGAGGCGCAGGCGTCGCTCGGGCCGCCGGTGATCGATCCGGCGGCGCTGCCGATGCTGCTGCGGTTGCTGCTGGACGAGGTGGCGGTGCGGCCGGCGCAGGGCGCGCATCCCCGGCTGGCGATCCTCGGCCTGCTCGAAGCGCGGTTGCAGAGCGCCGACCTGATGATCCTAGGCGGGTTGAACGAGGGGGTGTGGCCTGCGCTGCCCGCGCCCGATCCGTGGCTGGCACCGCGTATCCGGCAGGAACTGGGGCTGGCCGGGCTCGATCGGCGGATCGGACTGTCGGCGTTCGATTTTGCGGCGGCACTGGGCGGGCGCGAGGTGGTGCTGACGCGGGCGGCGCGCGACGCGACCGCGCCGACGATCGCATCGCGGCTGTGGCTGCGGTTGCAGGCGCTCGACGACGGGCTGGAGCGGGCGGGTGCGTTGCGCGACTGGGCGCGGGCGATCGATACGCCGGGGGCGTTCGCCGCCGCGCTGCGCCCGGCGCCACGGCCGCCGGTGGCGCTCAGGCCCCGGCGGATTTCGGTGACGGAAGTGGACCGGCTGAAGGCCGACCCCTATGCCTTCTACGCCCGGCGGATGTTGCGGCTGGTGCCGCTAGACGCGGTCGATGCCGATCCGAGCGCGGCGTGGCGCGGCACAGCGGTGCATGGCGTGCTGGAGCATTGGGCGGTCGAGGACGGGCTGGACCCGGCCAAGCTGCACCGCCGGCTGGAGGCGCTGCGCGACGATCCGCGCACCCATCCGCTGTTGCGTGCCTTGTGGGTGCCACGGTTGCGCGAGGCGATCGACTGGGTGGCGGCGTTCACCCACGAGAAGCTGGCCGAGGGGCGCAGCGTCATCGGTGTCGAGGCGGCGGGCCGGCTGGAGATCGCCGGGGTGGAGCTGACCGGCAAGGCCGACCGGATCGACCGGGCGGCGGACGGCACGCTGGCGATCATCGACTACAAGACCGGCAAGGCACCGAGCGCGAAGGCGGTAGCGGCAGGATACAGCCTGCAACTGGGGCTGTTGGGGTTGATGGCCGAGCGCGGGGCGTTTCCGCGGATCACGGGCACGGCGGCGGCGTTCGAATATTGGTCGCTGACCAAGGACAAGGACCGGTTCGGCAAGATGGCGACCCCGGTGTCGGCCGATGGATCGGGCGGCAGGAAGGTGGCGACCGCCGACTTCGTCGCGCTGGCGAAGCGGCATTTCGAGGAAGCGGTCGGGCGGTTCCTGACTGGCGACGAGGCGTTCGTCGCCAAGCTGGTGCCCGAACACGCCCCCTATGCCGAATATGACCAGTTGATGCGTCGCGACGAATGGTATGGCCGTGAGTGAGGTAAAGGCGCTCCAGCGTCTGAAGGACGATCAGGCGGCGGCGAGCGATCCGCATCGCCATGTGTGGCTCTCCGCGTCGGCGGGGACCGGCAAGACCCATGTGCTGTCGGCGCGGGTGTTCCGGCTGCTGCTGCGCGGCGTCGATCCGGCGGCGATCCTGTGCCTGACCTTTACCAAGGCGGGCGCGGCCGAAATGGCCGAGCGGATTTCCTCGCGCCTCGCCCGCTGGGTGCGGTTGCCGCGCGAGGAGTTGAAGTTCGACCTGTTCGCGCTGGGCGAGGACGTGAACGACGACGCGCTGATCGCGCGCGCGCGGACGCTGTTCGCGCGGGTGCTCGATGCGCCGGGCGGCGGCGTGCGGATCCAGACGATCCACGGCTTCTGTCAGAGCCTGCTCGCCGGCTTCCCGGTCGAGGCGGGGCTGGTGCCGGGCTTCCGTCCGCTGGAGGCGCGCGAGGAAGCGGGCATGGCGCGCGAGGCGCTGGCCGAATTGCTGGTCGCGGAACAGCGCGGCGGATCGACACGGATCGGCGATGCGATCGCGGCGATGAGCCTGCGCATGGGCGAGGGCGCGGCCGAGGCGTATCTGCGCGAATGTGCGAGGCAGCCGCAGGCGATGGCGGAACTGTCGAGCGGCATTCAGCCGTTCCTCCGCCGCGCGTTCGATCTGCCGATGGGCGACATCGAGCAGGTGATCGCGAGCGAATGCAGCGACGACGCCTTCGATACCGATGCGCTCGAACGGCTTGCCGCCGCCAACCGGGCATGGGGAACGCCGACCGGGACGAAACTGTCCGGCGCGATCCTGGGCTGGCTGGCGTCGACGCCGCACGACCGTTCGCGGCGACTGGACGAGGTCCGCGCGATGTTCTTCACCCAGAAGGATACGCTGAAAGTCGCCAAGCCCAAGGTGCTGGCCGCCGAACCCGATCACGACGAACTGGCGACCGGGGTGGGGACGCGCGCCGCCGAACTGATCGCGCTGCGGGGCCAGGCGGGCTATGCCGATGCGCTGGCCGGCGCGCTGGAGGCGGGGCGGGCCTATGCCGATGCCTATGCCCGCGCCAAGCGCCGGGTCGGCGGGGTCGATTTCGACGACCTTATCCGCGAGACGTTGAAGCTGCTGGCGCAACCCGGCATCGGCGAGTGGGTGCGCTTCAAGCTCGACCAGACGACCGAACATGTCCTGATCGACGAGGCGCAGGACACCAATCCCCAGCAATGGGCGATCGTCCGGTCGCTGGTGGAGGAATATTTCAGCGGCGACGCGGTGCGCGCGGCGGGGATGCGGACGCTATTCGTCGTCGGCGATTACAAACAGGCGATCTTCGGTTTCCAGGGCACCGATCCGATCTTCTTCGAGGCGGCGCACCGGGACTTCACGCGCCGTGCCGAACTGCCGCCGGGCTATCATGGCGCTGCCCGCGAGCTGGATACGCTGTCGCTGACGCACAGCTTCCGCACGACGCGGCCGGTGCTGGAATTCGTCGACGCGGCGATTGCCGCCTTGCCGGGCAACGGTATGGGCATCGATCGGCCCGAGGCGCACGCCAGCGAGGTGCCGGGGCCGGGCAGCGTGACGCTGTGGGCGCCGACCGTGGTCGAGGCGGCGGGAGACGACGAGGAAGGCTGGATCGACGATTCGACCCGCGTCATCGCGCGCGACATCGCGCGGGCGATCAAGGGATGGATCGGCACGCTGCCGCTGGCGTCGAAAGGGCGGATGCTGGAGGCGGGCGACGTGATGGTGCTGGTGAAGCGCCGCGGCGACCTCGCCTCGCTGATCGTCGCCCGGCTCTATGCCGAGGGGGTGCCGGTGGCGGGCGTCGACCGGCTGCGGCTCGACGCGCCGCTGGCGGTGCAGGATCTGCTGGCGGCGATCCGCTTCGCGCTCCAGCCCGACGACGATCTAAGCCTTGCCAATTTGCTGGTGTCGCCGTTGATCGGCTGGACGCAGGAGCAGTTGCTGGCCGGCGCGCTGCGCGAGGGTGGGAGTCTGTGGCGGCACCTGCGCCAGCGCGACAGCGACGCGGTCGAGCCGTTGTCGCGCATCCTGCGCCGCGCCGATTTCACCACGCCCTATCGCTTCCTCGAGGAAATCCTGTCGGGCGAGCTGGACGGGCGGCGGCGGCTGGTCGCGCGGCTGGGCGCGGAGGCGCACGATCCGATCGACGAACTGCTCAACGCCGCGCTGTCGTTCGAGGCGGTGGCGACGCCGTCGCTGCAACGCTTCGTCGAATGGTTCGACCGGGGCGAGGTGGAGATCAAGCGCGACGCGGGTGCTGCGGGCGGCGCGGTGCGGGTGATGACCGCGCATGGCTCCAAGGGATTGCAGGCGCCGCTGGTGCTGCTTGCCGACGCCGCGATCGATCCCGCCAAAAGTCGGCGCGACATCATCCGTTGGCGCCCCGAGGGGCACGACGGCGAGGCGTTCCCGGTGTTCCGCCCGCGTCCCGCCGAACTCGGGACGCCGGTCGACGATGCGGCGGCGGCGGTCGACGCGCGCGAGCTTCAGGAACATTGGCGGCTGTTCTATGTCGCGGCGACTCGTGCCGAGGAACGGCTGGTGATCGCCGGCGCACCCTCGGCCCAATGCGCCGGCATTCCGCCGGCGCTCAGTTGGTACAGCGCGGCGGCGGCGGCATTCGATTCGCTGGGCGTGGTGGAGCAGGACGGCGAGCGGGTGTTCACCGGCACGCGCGACGAAGCGCCAGCCCCCGCGCGGCTGCGACGTGCCGCAAGCCGGCCCGATACGGCCGCGCTGCCCGACTGGCTGCACACGGCCGCCCCGCGCGAGGCGCGGCCGTCGCGCCCGCTGGCCCCGTCGGCGCTGGGCGAGGACGAGGTGGCGGATCCGCCGCCATCGGCGACGATGCGCGCGGCGGCGGAGCGCGGGCGGCTGCTCCACCAGTTGTTCGAACGCCTGCCCGACCTGCCGCGCGACGCGCGCCCCGATGCGGCCGAGCGCTGGCTGGCCGGGGCGGCGGGGGTGAGCGATGCCGGCCTGCGCCGACGGATGACGCGCGACGCGATGGCGATCCTCGACGATCCACAGTTCGCCGACCTGTTCGGCCCCGACGCGCTAGCCGAAGCGCCGATCGCCGCCGCGCTGCCCGGTGGCGACGTGGTTGCCGGCACCGTCGACCGGCTGTGTATCGGCGACACGCGGGTTCGTGTGGTCGATTTCAAGACCGGGCGGCGGGTGCCCGCGTCGATCGAGGACATTCCGGTCTATCATCTCAAGCAGATGGCGGCCTATGCCGCCGCGCTGACGGTGATCTTTCCCGACCATGCGATCGAGGCGGCGCTGCTCTACACCGCCGGGCCGACGATGTTCGTGTTGCCCGACGCGCTGCTTGCCCGTCACAAGCCGGGCTATCGCGCGGGGGAACAAAGCTACGCGGGCGAAGCTTGAGGTCGCACGCCGCCGCCCATAGATACGGGGTCAAGAAGGAGAATTTCCCATGCCGACCAAGACCGTGACCGACACCAGCTTTTCCGCCGACGTGCTGCAATCCGACAAGCCGGTGCTGGTCGATTTCTGGGCGGACTGGTGCGGGCCGTGCAAGATGATCGCCCCGGCGCTCGAAGAGATCGCCGACGAACTGGGCGACAAGGTGACGATCGCCAAGGTCGACATCATGGCCAACCCCGAAATTGCCGGGTCGATGGGCGTCCAGTCGATTCCGCTGCTCAAGCTCTTCAAGAACGGCCAGCCGGTCGCCGACCTGCTCGGCGCGCGGCCCAAGAGCCAGTTGAAGGCGTGGCTCGAGGGTGAACTGGGCTGATGACACGAAGGGCGAAGATCGGTTCCGCGATCTTCGCCCTTCTGGTTTTGGCGTGTCTGGTCGTGGCGTTGGCGTCACGAACCCAAAGGCCTTCGGTCAAAGCGCTGTACGACCGAAGCGTCCTGTTCCTGACCGGGAACGATCCTCTCACCAGATGTTGGAAACGCGAACGAGACGGCTCATTCGAATTTGACGCCTTCATCGGTGCCCGTCGCTGCTACGACTTCGCGCCGCCCAAATCCTATGATGGCATCTATATCGACGAGTTCGAGGGCCAGCGGTTTGTGCCGCAGGAAAGGCTGAACGGACGATATGACCAGGTTCCCCGAATCTGGTTCAGCATGGATGAACGGTCTGACCTTCGCATCGAACCGCTCGTCGGAATGCAGCGGACGGACAAAGGCGATGGCCGGACCCGGGTCTGGCGTGTTCGCTTTGTTGGTCGGGAACCCAAACGAACGGGACGCTATGGCCATATGGGCATGAGCCGTCGGATGGTGCTGATCGATCGACTGGTATCGGCCGATCAGCTCGCGACCTACGACGGCTATCTACCCGATGCCTTCGACCTACGCACGATCAACTCCGGTAATCGGCGTTGATCGAGATGTAGCCATGCGTCAGGTCGCAGGTCCATACCGTCGCATGGCCTTCGCCGAGGTTCAGGTTCACACCGATCTCGATGTCCTGCCCCTTGAGATGCGCGGCGACCGGGGCTTCGTCGTAGCCGGTGACAGCAAGACCGCCTTCGGCCACCTGCGTCGTGCCGAAGCGGATGGCGAGCTTGTCACGTTCGGCCGGCTCGCCCGCCTTGCCGACCGCCATCACCACGCGGCCCCAGTTGGCGTCCTCGCCGGCGATGGCGGTCTTGACCAAGGGTGAGTTGGCGATGCTCATCGCGATGCGGTGGGCGCTGCCATCGCTGCTCGCCCCCTCGACGGTCACGGCGATGAACTTCGATGCGCCTTCGCCGTCGCGGACCACCAGATGCGCGAGTTGACGGCACAGGTCGTGCAGTGCGGCGGCAAACGCGTCCGCGCCGTCATCGTCGAACGACGCGATCGGATCGCCGCCCGCCGCACCGGTTGCGAAGGCGAGCACGGTGTCGCTGGTCGAGGTATCGCCGTCGACCGTGATGCACGAGAAGGTCTGGCGATTGGCGGCTTCCAGCGCCGATTGCAGGAAGGCGGGATCGACCGCCGCATCGGTGAAAATGAAGCCGAGCATCGTCGCCATGTCGGGCGCGATCATCCCCGACCCCTTGATGATGCCGGCCAGCTTCACCGTGCGGTCGCCGACCTTGGCGGTGACGAACGCGCCCTTGGTGAAGGTGTCGGTGGTGCCGATCGTCTCGGCCGCCGCTTCCCAGTCGCACGGATTGGCGACGAAGGCGGCGTCGAGTCCCGCCTCCGCCTTGTCGATCGGCAACGGCACCCCGATCACCCCGGTCGAGGCGACGAACACGTCGGACGGCTGGCAGCCGACCGCCTGCGCGGTGCGCGCGGCGATTGCCTCCACGGCGGCACGGCCGCGGTCGCCGGTGAAGGCGTTCGAATTGCCGGCATTGACCACCAGCGCGCGTGCGCGGCCCAGCACCAGCGCCCGGCGGCACCATTCGACCTCGGGCGAGGGGCATTTGCTGTTGGTCAGCACGCCGGCCACTGCCGTCCCCTCGGCCAGCGTCGCGAAGGTCAGGTCGGTGCGGTCCCATGTCTTGTAGCGCGCGCGCGCGACCCGCAGCGTCACCCCGCCGATCGGCGGCAGCGCGGGAAACGGCGTGGCGAGCGGGGAGGTGGCAGTCGACATGGGCGTGGGTCCCGGTCTAGCCTGCACCGGACATGGGGCAGGGGATGGATATGCGGCGGTTCCTACGCATGGGCGCGGCGGTTGCAACGCTTTGTTGGGGTGGCGGGGCTTTGGGACAAAGCGCGCCGGTGCCGATCGATCCGGCGTCGTGGATAACGCACGACGATTATCCGGCCGAGGCACTGACGAAAAATCTGGCCGGCACGGTCGAGCTTGCCTTTGCGGTCGATCCGGCAGGCCGGGCAACGGGTTGCTCGATCGTCATATCCAGCGGCAGCACGATATTGGATGATGCCGCATGCAACGCCATGATCCCCCGCGCCCGCTTTGAACCGGCAAGGGACGCGAGCGGCAAGGCGGTTGCCGGCACCTCGCCACGGCGGGTTCGATGGACCCTGCCATCGACTGTCGCCAGTCCGGCGCCGGCACACTCCTTTGCACTGATCGAACAACTGACGTTCGATGGCGATGGCAAGATCGTCGGCTGTACCGGTCGTGCGTCCGGCGACATCGGTGCCGAAATGCCGGCTTGCCTGCGGGTGGGCGACTCATTGGCCGTCAGCCAGTTCATGACCGGCCGATACCGTAACGGGGTGGCGACGCGCATGGTGACGCAGATCGTGGAAGGCGACACGATGCCGCTGAACGCGCCCACGAGCGACGTGCCACCGAACTGGACGGTTGAGCGCAGCTTCACGTTGCAACCGGACGGGGTCGTCGCCGATTGTTCCCAGCGGGAGTCAGGCAAGGGAATCGTGCCCTGCGAGACAGGGCGGAGCTATGCGCCGCCACTGGACGGCCGCCCGCACCGGGTTTCCTACGAAACCCGCTGGGCCTTCCAGCCCGCGAAGTAACGCGCCCCGGCTGGACGCGGGGCCACCGCTTCCCTATGTCTCGAACCTATGCGACCGGTCATCCGTCGCGAAACGACAACGTCTGGACGACCTGCTTGCGTTTGCTGCTGTTTCTCTCTGCGCTGCTGACGGGCCTGACCGGCCTGTTGCCGGGCGTGGGCGCGCTTCAGGCGCGGCAGGTAGCCGAGGCGCAGGCAGTGGCCGGACAGATCGCGGTCGCGATCGTCGAGGCACCGTCGATGGCCGTCGCGCGTCCCGATCAGCCATTGCTGCGCAATCCACAACCGCTGTTCCTGACGCCCGCGCCCCATGTCGCGGTGCGCGCGCGGACGCTGCGCACCCACGAATAGCGCGTACCCGGCGCCTTTCGTCCTCCCGTTATTTCCGCGCAGCCGCCGAACCCGTTGCGGTGCGCGCTCGCCATTTCAAGGAATACCAGCCCATGTTCGGTGGTCTCGCCAAATCCCTGTTCGGGTCGTCCAACGACCGGTACGTCAAGTCGCTCGGATCGATCGTCACCAAGATCAACGAGTTCGAAGCGCGGTTGACCGCATTGTCCGATGAGGATCTGGCGGCGCAGACGCCGAAGTTGCGCGAACGGCTGGCGAACGGCGAAAAGATCGACTCGCTGCTCCCCGAAGCGTTCGCGACGGTCCGCGAGGCGTCGCGCCGGGTGCTCGGCATGCGCCATTTCGACGTGCAGATGGTCGGCGGCATCGTGCTCCACCGTGGCGAGATCGCCGAGATGCGCACCGGCGAAGGCAAGACGCTGGTCGCGACGCTGGCCTGTTACCTCAACGCGCTGCCGGGTGACGGCGTCCATGTCGTGACGGTCAACGACTATCTGGCGCGGCGCGATGCCGAGCAGATGGGCCGGGTCTATGGCTTCCTGGGGCTCACCACCGGCGTCATCGTGCCGAACCTGAGCGATGGCGAACGTCGTGCGGCCTATGGCAGCGACATCACCTATGGCACGAACAACGAGTTCGGCTTCGATTACCTGCGCGACAATATGAAGTTCGACCGTGCGTCGATGACGCAGCGGCCGTTCGCCTTCGCGATCGTCGACGAGGTCGATTCGATCCTGATCGACGAGGCGCGCACTCCGCTCATCATCTCGGGTCCGACCGACGACAAGTCCGACCTGTACCGTTCGGTGAACGAGGTCGTGCAGCGGCTGTCGGCCGACGATTACGAGAAGGACGAAAAGCAGAAGTCGATTGTGCTGACCGAGGACGGCACCGAAAAGGTCGAACGGATGCTGGAGGACGCCGGGCTGCTGATCGGCGCGAACCTGTATGATTTCGAGAACACGCAGGTCGTGCATCACGTCAACCAAGCGTTGCGCGCGAACATCATGTTCAAGCGCGACACCGATTACATCGTCAAGGACGGCAAGGTCGTCATCATCGACGAGTTCACCGGGCGGATGATGGACGGCCGCCGCTGGTCCGATGGTCTGCACCAGGCGACCGAGGCCAAGGAAGGCGTGACGATCGAGCCGGAGAACCAGACGCTGGCATCGATCACCTTCCAGAATTATTTCCGCATGTATCCCAAGCTGTCGGGCATGACCGGCACGGCGGCGACCGAGGCGCCCGAATTCTTCGACATCTACAAGATGAACGTCGTGTCGATTCCGACCAACGTTCCCGTCCGCCGCGTCGACGAGGAAGACGAGTTCTACAAGACGCTCGAGGACAAGTTCCGGGCGATCGCCAAGAAGATCCGCGACCATGCCTCGCAGGGGCAGCCGGTGCTGGTCGGCACCGTCTCGATCGAGAAGTCCGAACTGCTCTCCGACTTTCTTACGCAGGAGCAGGTGGATCACAAGGTCCTGAACGCGCGCTATCACGAGATGGAAGCGCATATCGTGGCGCAGGCCGGGCGGCTGGGCGCGGTCACGATCGCAACCAACATGGCCGGGCGCGGCACCGACATCCAGTTGGGCGGCAACCTCGAATTCCGCATGCTCGACGAGCATCCCGATCTGGTCGAGGGCACCAGCGAATATGACGCGGTCGCTGCGCGTATCCGTGCCGAGATCATCGAGGAAAAACAGGCGGTGCTCGCCGCCGGTGGCCTGTTCGTGCTCGGCACCGAACGGCACGAGAGCCGCCGCATCGACAACCAGTTGCGCGGCCGCTCGGGCCGTCAGGGCGATCCGGGCCTGTCGCGCTTCTACCTGTGTCTCGACGACGATCTGCTGCGCATTTTCGGGCCGGACACGCTGTTCGCCAAGATGATGCGCAACAACATCGAGGACGGCGAGGCGATCGGCAGCAAGTGGCTGAGCCGCGCGATCGAGACGGCGCAGCGCAAGGTCGAGGCGCGCAACTATGACGTGCGCAAGCAGGTTGTCGAATATGACGACGTGATGAACGACCAGCGCAAGGTCATCTACGAACAGCGCGCCGACATCATGGATGCCGATGCGGTCGGCGACGTGGTGATCGACATGCGCCATGCGGTCGTCAATTCGGTGGTCGGCGCGGCGGTGCCGCCCGACAGCTATCCCGAACAGTGGAATGTCGAGGGTCTGCGCGAACAGGCGCAGGAGCTGCTGGGCGTCGACGCGCCGGTCGCCGACTGGGTCGCCAACGAGGACGGGCTCGACGCCGAGACGATCGAGGAGCGGGTCCGCGTCGAGGCCGACGCGCTGGTCGACCAGAAGGCGGCCGAACTCGATCCCGAGGGCTGGACGCAGATCGAGAAGTCGATCCTGCTCCAGACGCTCGATCATCACTGGAAGGAGCATCTGGCGATGCTCGACGCGCTGCGGGCGGTGATCCACCTGCGCGCCTATGCGCAGAAGACGCCGATCAACGAGTATAAGCAGGAGGCGTTCGCGCTGTTCGAGCGGATGCTGTCGGGCATTCGCGAGGATGTGACGCGGACGATGGCGCATGCGAACTTCAATTTCTCCGCCCCGCCCGAACTGCCCGAGCTGCCAGATTTCCTGACGATGCATATCGATCCGCTGACCGGCGAGGACGACACCTGGGACATCGATGCGGCGACGCGCGGATTGATCTCGACGCATGTGCCGACGCTGCAGATGCCGATCGGCGACGCGGAAGCCTTGGGCGACGATCCGGCAAGCTGGGAAGGGCGGGTCAGCCGCAACGCGCCGTGCCCGTGCGGATCGGGGCGCAAGTACAAGCATTGCCACGGCGCGCTGGTGGCGTGAGGCGGGGGCGGGGCGGCAACGCCCCGTCAGTGACGCAAAAAAGGCCGCTGTCCCGATGGACAGCGGCCTTTTGGTTATCGATCGGGGAAGGAGATCAGCGGCGTTCGACCGGTGCCTCGACCGTCGGACCGAGGCTGCGCAACACATCGCGGGCGTCGAACGCGCGGATGTTGTCGGCGGGTTTCGGACCACGGCCCAGCACGATCTCGGCCACCGCTTCATATTTGTCGACCGTGCGAATATCGACCGAACGGTCGAAGAACGGGTCGCCCCAGAACGGGTCCCAGCTCCGCCAACCGAACGCCCGGCTGCGATAGCGCCATGCCGGACCCCAGCCACCCCAGCCGAAGCCCGCGCCCCATCCGGGGCCGAACCCGCCACCGCCGAAGCCCGGCGTCGAATAGGTACGGCTGCGCAGGTTGGTATCGCGGTCGGCAAGGATGAAGTTGTCGAAGCCGCGCTCCAGCGTCAATTGCGCCGCACGATAGAGCAGATAACGCTCGACCGTCTCGCGCGACGTCAGGCTGTTGCCCGAAAAGCTGATCTGAAAGCGGTTCGCCTCGACCTGCTGGTCGCTGTAGCCGTTGCGATAGAAGCCGGTGCCGGTCGCTGGCTGATAGGGTGTCGGCGTGGCGCAGGCGGCGAGGGCCAGCGCTCCGGCGAAGGTCATGCCGATCGCCCGAAGGCGGGCACGGGGGGTAGGGTGCAGCAACATCAGTTTCTCCAATGCCGCCATGGTTCCCGACCGATGGCGAGTATCCTGATCGTTTGAACGAACGGTCGCCGGTTCGGGTCCGTAGGCCGGACCGGCGGACCGTGCAGGATATGAGATTAGCGGTGGCTGAACGGCATCCGTCGCAGCGTTCGAATTGCTTCAACTGCGGTGCTGTTCATGGTTAACGTCGTGATAACCGACGCGGTCTATGGGAGTCGCGAGGCAGCCGACGGGAGCGGGACGCATGACGATGGCAGAGACACCGGTAACGGTCGAACCCTGCGACCGGGAAGCCGCCCGCCGGCTGCGCGAGGAAATCCAGCGGCAGATCGGCCCGAGTTCGGGGCTGATCGCGATCGAGGATGATGATTTCGACGTTCAGCTTTTCGCCCGCCATCGCGCCGCGTCGGCACCGGTCGTGGCGGCAGGGCCGGTCGACCGGCTGACGATCGGGACGATCCTCGCCCGCAATTTTTCGCGGTTCATCCCGAATGTCAGCGACCGTATCCGGGTCGGCAACGCGGCCTGCAACGAACTGTTCGCCGCACTCGCGCGAGCGCAGATCCGCGATACCGGCGTTTGACTGCATCCCGAAGGTTCGGGCCAAGCAATCGCAGACAATATCATGGGATGAGTAACAACGCCGCCGTGCGGCTGTGCCCGGAAGGAAGAACAGATCGCGTCTTCCGGGGTGTCGCTGGCTCCCTGAGTAGGATTCGAACCTACGGCCGCTCGATTAACAGTCGAGAGCTCTACCGCTGAGCTATCAGGGAACAACTGCGAGGCCGGGTCTTTAGCAGCCGAATCAGGCTTTGCAATGCCTAATTTTGCTTTTTACGCATCAGCCGGCGAACTGCTCCATGGTGATGCGGTCGTCGAGCGCGTGTTCGGGGTCGAACAGCAGCGTCAGGTCGCGCACCCGGTCGATCACGATGTCGACCTGCGCCACGTCACGCACTTCGCGCTGGTCGGCAACCGCCGAGACGGGGCGCTTGTCCGGTTCGAGGACACGCAGCGAGATGCGCGCCTTGTCGGGCAGGATCGCGCCGCGCCAGCGGCGGGGGCGGAACGGGCTGATCGGGGTCAGCGCCAGCATCGCCGACCCCATCGGCAGGATCGGGCCGTTGGCCGACAGGTTGTAGGCGGTCGAGCCGGCGGGCGTGGCGGCGAGGATGCCGTCGCACACCAGTTCGGGCATCACGACGCGGTCGTTGACCGCGACTTCGAGCTTCGCGGTCTGGCGGGTTTCGCGCAGCAGCGAGACTTCGTTGATCGCCGGCAGCACGCGGACCTCGCCGTCCATCGTCGTCGCGGTCATGGTGAGCGGCGAGACGCGGAACGGCTTGGCGCGGCTCAGCCGCCGCTCGAGATCGTCGAGCCGCCATTCGTTCATCAGAAAGCCGATGGTGCCCAGATTCATGCCGAACACCGGCACCGTCCGCCGCCGTTCGAGCAGGGTGTGCAGCACCTGCAACAAAAAGCCGTCACCACCCAGCGCGACGATCAGGTCGGCATCCTCGATCCCACACCAGTCGTAGCGCTCGCGCAGCATATCCTCGGCAGCGCGGGCCTGCGGGGTGGGCGAGGCGAGCAGGGCGAGGCGGGTCATCCGCCGGTCACGCTCATGTGGCGGGCGACGGCCGGGGCGGCGCCGGCCTCGATGCGGAAGTCGTGCGCGGCGGGCTTGCGGGGCAACGCGGCGTCGAGCGCGGCGTCGAGCGCGTCGATGCCACCGGTGCGCAGCGCGTCCTTCAAGTCGACATGATCGTCATGGCCGAGGCACAGATACAGCTTCCCTTCGGTCGTCAGGCGCACGCGGTTGCAGCCGGCACAGAAATTCTCGGTCAGCGGCGAGATCAGCCCGAGGCGGTTGCCCTGTCCGCCGACCCGCCAATAGCGTGCCGGGCCGCCGGTGCGATGTTGGTCGCGGGTCAGGGTGAAGCGTTGCCCGAGCGTCTCGAACACGCGGGTGAGCGGCACGAAACGGTCGGTGCGGTCCTCGTCGATCGCGCCGAGCGGCATCGTCTCGATCAGCGAGAGGTCGTGGCCCTCGCGGCCGCACCATGCCAGCATGTCGCCGACCTGATCCTCGTTCAGCCCTTTCAGCACCACCATGTTGATCTTGACCGCGATTGCAGCGTCGCGCGCGGCAGCGATGCCGTCCAGCACCTGGGCAATGTCGCCGTGGCGGGTGACGTAGCGGAAGGTAGCGGGATCGAGGCTGTCGAGGCTGACATTGATTCGCCGGATGCCCGCATCGGCCAGCGCGGGCGCGTGATCGCGCAGCCGGGTGGCGTTGGTCGTCATCGTCAGTTCCGACAGGCCGCCGCCGTCCAGCATCCGCCCAAGCCGGCGGCACAACTCGGTTACGTCGCGGCGGACCAGCGGCTCGCCGCCCGACAGGCGGATCTTGTCGATGCCGCGCGCGACGAAGCGTTCGGCGATGACCGCGATTTCCTCAAGGCTCAACAAGCGGTTGCGCGGCAGGAAGGTCATCGCTTCGGACATGCAGTAGCGGCAGCGCAGGTCGCAGCGGTCGGTAACGGAAATCCGCAGGTAGCGGATGGTTCGACCATGCGCATCGATTAGGGAAGGGGCGCAGGTCATTACCGCGAAGCTAGGGTGCGTTCACCGGCCATACAAGGTGTCCATTGCCGCCCCCGATGCGCGGCCCTAGGGTCGCGTGATGGGTGGGGGGAAAACCGCGGGCATGGGTCATGATGCGGCGCACGAGCGCGCGCTGTTCATATTGTCGTTCCGGCAGCGCGACGAGCTGACCGCGATCCTGTCGCGCGCCGGTTGGCGGATCGTGGCCGCACGGCGCGCGGACGGCATCCGCCAGCGGGTGGCGGCGAGCGGGACGGCGATCGCGATCGTCGATGCGCGCGGCGCGATCGACGACGGCATCACCGCCACCGCCGAACTGGCGCAGGTGGCGGGGCATGGCGATGCGGTGTTGGTGCTGGTCGCCAAGGGTGATGTCGACCGGCTGGGCGCGCTGTACGAGGCGGGGGCGACCCATTTCCTAATCAGTCCCGTGACCGAGGAAATGCTGGTGCAGGGCGTGCGCTTTGCCGAGCGGCACGTCCACCGGATGGGCGGCGGGTGGCATGATCCGCTGGCCGGCGGCGGCGCGCCGCTCGGCTGGCGGCTCGATAGCGTGCGGGGCAGCGTGCAGTTGACCCCGGCGCTGGCCGAGGCGACCGGCTTCGGCGAGACGGCGACGCCGCGCGGGCTGTTGCGGCAATTGGGGCAGGACGGGCGGCGGACCGCGCTGGCGGCGATCCGGCGGCTGGGCGCGGCATCGCCCGCCACCGCCTTCGCCCACGACCTGCCGGGGTTGGGGCGGGTGGTGCAGCATGTCGCGCGCGATCCGCACAGCCAGCGGCTGCACGCGCTGGTCGAGCCGCTGGCGCGGGTCGGCGATATTGGCGCGGTGGTGCGCGAGGCGCTGGGGTCGGTGCGCGATCTGGCGGGGACGCTGCGCTGGATCGACCGGCGGATCGAGGCGGGCGAGGTCCCCGGCATCCGCGTGATCGCGATCGGCGGGATCGATCCGGTCAACCGGCGGCAGGGGCGCAGCGTCGGCGACACGCTGCTGCGCGCGGTGGAGCGACGGATCGAGCGGGCGGTGCGTGATGCCGGGCTGGTCCGCGCCGCCGTCGCCCGGCTGGGCGGCACCGAGTTCGCGGTGCTGCTGCCGCATGGCGCCGATCAGGATCTGGAGGCGGCACTGGCGCGCGCGGTGGCGCGGCCGTTCGTGGCGGGCGACGACATGGTCGCGCTGACGCTGCGCCAGGCATGTGACACGGTGCAGCCGGGCGAGGACGGCGCGGCGCTCGTGCGCCGGGTACAGGCGCTGTTGCCCGGCGCCAGGGCGGGCGACGGCGACCGGCCGGTCGCGGTGCTGGATGCGCAGCGGCTGGCGGCGGATATTGCGCGGGCGATCGAGACGCGCGAGATCGCGATCCTGTTTCAACCGCAGGTGAAGCTGACCAGCGGTCGGATCATCGGGGTCGAGGCGCTGGCGCGCTGGCGGCACGGGCGCGAGGGCGAGCTGGGCCCCGAGCTGTTGTTCGACGCGGCGGCGCGCGCGGGCCTTGCCGGGCGGCTGTCGGCGCATGTCCAGCGCGAGGCGATGCGGATCGCCGCCGGCTGGCCCGGGGCGCTCGGCCACCTGCGGCTGTCGATCAACGTAACCGCCGAGGATGTGGCGCAGGCGGATTTCGCCGACACGCTGCTGGCGCGCGCCGATGCCAGCGGGTTTCCGCGCGAACGGCTGACCGTGGAAGTGACCGAGAGCGGGCTGATCGCCGAACTGGGCGAGGCGGCGGGGCTGCTCGCGGCGCTGCGCGCGGCGGGGTGCCGGGTGGCGATCGACGATTTCGGCACGGGCTATTCGAGCCTCGCCTATCTCAAGGCGCTGCCGCTCGACTATCTCAAGATCGACAAGAAACTGGCGCAGGACATCGTCGGGTCGCCACGCGACCGGGTGGTGGTGCGCGGCGTGATCGACATGGCGCGTTCGCTGGGGCTGACGGTGGTCGCCGAAGGGGTCGAAACCGAGGCGCAGCGCGACGCGCTCGCGGCGGAGGGGTGCCAATTGTATCAGGGATTTTTGTGCGCGGAACCGCTGGAAGTAAGCGCGTTGGTGGCGTTGGTTGGTTAGGGCGCTGATATTGCGATAGTATCGAAGGTTGCGCCGGCGCGCTTTCGGGCGTTTCATGCAACCATCGTGTGACCTTGGTGCAACCGTCGCGTCCTTCGGGAGCGGCAGCGCCGACGGGCCGGATATGGATGCGGTTTTCAAAGAACTACGCGATACCAAGGCGGGATCGACATCCAACGATCCGGGAGGCTTCCTCACTCCCGATCCGTCGTCGCCCCTGACCTGTTCCGGGGTGACGGGTTCGGCAACGGCATTGCTGCATGTCGATCCGCCCCGAACGATGCGCGGGCTGCAGGACCGCCGCTTCGACCGGGTCGGGCACGACCGGTCTTGGCTTGCCAGCCGGGGACTCTAAGAATGGCGGCATGGGACGATGGTCAGCCGGCAGCGAAAAGGCGCGGAACGGAACGGGCCGGCTGTTCCGGCAGGATCGGCGGATCGCGTGGAACGTGACCCGCGCGACGTTCGCCAATTGGCACGACCGTGCGATCGCCGCCTTCCTGCTGCTGGCGGCGCTCGCGATCGCGCAGGCGTGGTTCGCCGAGCGTCCCCCGATCGTCGCGGCATGGGCGGCGCTCGCGGTCGGTGCCCTGTCCGGTGTCGGGGCGGAACGGCTGGTCGCGGCGCGCCTCGTGTTCCACGCCAGCGACGGGTTGCTGGCGGCCGATGCGCTCGATGCCGTACAACGCCGGCGCTATCGTGTCGCGTGGCATGGTATCGGACTGGGGGTGTTCGTCGCGGTGATGCTGGTCGCGCGGGCTTCGCTGTCGCCCCTCGGCGGCGTCGGCTATATCGCTGGCGTGCTGGTTGCCGGGGCGGCGGGCAGCCTGACGATGCCGGAACGGGTCGCCGGCATGTCGCGGCCGGGATGGACGGTTCGAGCATGGTCGCACCGTCCGGCCGCCGGGGGCGTCGCCGCTGCGATCCTGCTGCTGTCGCTGCTGGCGGCACGCACGCTGGGGATCGAGGCGCGGATGGGGATCGTCGGCGCCGAAGTGCTGCTCTTCTCGCTGTTGCTGGCCGGGATCGACGATGCCGTCGTCCGCTTCATGACTTTCGCCGGGTACGGCGTGTGGCGCATCGTCGCGCGTCATGCGCGAGGGTTGGCCGGCTTGTTTGCGGTCGCGCTGCCGGGGTGTTGGGCGATGGTCGGGCCGGTCGCCGCCGGGATCGGCGCTGCCATCGGCGTCGCGGTCCTGTTGCTGGTGACGCTGCGCATTCTGGCATACCGGTTGCACGCAAGGCGGTTTGCCGATGTCCTCGTCTCATTGCTCGCAGGGTTGCTGCTGGCCGTCGCCTATTCGCTGCCGGTCGCGCTGCCGGTGATCGTGGTCGCGATGCTGTGGCAGTTGCATCGCCGGGGACGCGCCCGGATGTGGCTGCTGGCATGATTGCCGCCATCGACCTCGTCGGTGTCGCGGTGGAGCGCGGCGGGCAGCGCGTCGTGCAGGGCATCGACCTGACGATCGCGCGTGGATCATGGTTCGGTGTCATCGGTGCCAATGGATCGGGCAAGACCAGCCTGCTCCGAGCGTTGGCGGGCAGGCTGGCCTTCGCGGGCGGATCGTGCCGGGTCGATGGGGAGGAACTGGTGGAGAACCGGGTCGCACGGGCGACGCGCTTCGGGTTCGCTCCGCCGGCCGACAAGCTGCCCGACGCGCTGCGGACACGCGATATTCTCGATCTGGTCGGCGGCGGTCGTGAGGATGTACGGCGTCGGCTGGGGGGCTTGTACGACGCGCTGGGGCTGGCTGCGTTGATCGACCACTGGGTCGGTGATTGTTCGGCGGGGATGCGGCAGCGGATCGCGATCGCCGCGGCGTTCGCGGGTGGTCACGCCCATGTGATCCTCGACGAGCCGTTCAACTGGCTCGACCCCGTGGCCGTCTTCGATCTGCGCGCGGCGTTGCGCGGGCGGGTGGGGGCGGGGCTGACGCTCATCACCGCGCTGCATGATCTCCACACGCTGGCGACCGCCTGTGATGCGGGGCTGATGCTGGCGGATGGCAAGGTCGCGCTCGCACTGGACGAGGGCAGGCTGCGGGCAGCGGCGCGGGACCCGCAGGCGTTCGAGCGGCAGACGATCGACCGGCTGCGATCCGCGTCGGGCGGATAGCGGCCCGGGAGAATCGCGTTACGTCGATCGTCCGGGCTATCGCGCCGCCGCCTCGTGCCAGTCCGACCCGGCCGGGAGCGCCTCCGGCGGGGCGTGGCGGCGGATCAGGGTGCGGATGGCTTCGTTGATCGGTTGCCATTCGGGATTGTCGAGATTGGTGGTCCACGTCCGGCTCTGCCCGCCGGCGATGCGTTCGAGCGCGGCAGGGGTGCCGTCGACGTCCATGCCGTTGTCGCGGGTAAGCTTGGGCAGGAGGCTGTCGACCAGCAGGAAGAAGGCGCGCTCTTCCTGCCGGGGCACGTTGAAGCGGTAGCGTTCGCGCGGACGGCCGCCGTCCCTCGGGGTCACGACCAGCACCGCCTTGGCCGGGGCGCCGAGCGCATGGACCGCGATCTGGAACGCATAGGCGTGGTCGGAAAAGCTCGGCTGGGCGACGAAGCGCAGCCCGTCGAGCGGCGCGGGGGCGAGCGTGTGGGCGAGGCGCGCCTGGCCTTTACGCAGCGGATCGCGGGTCGGGGTGTCGATCGGCGCGGTCCTGTAGGCGGTCGACGCCTTGGCGTCGCGCGCCTCGCGCGGATCGTTGACGAGGAGATAGGCCGCCAGCGTCAGGCCGACGAGGATCGCCAGCGGCACGATGATGCCGAGCAGCTTCCTCATGACGCCGCCTTCGCCAGCCCGCGCGAAATCTGGAGCGCGGCGTTGAGGCGCGCCTGCGGATCGGCGAAGCTGCGGCTGACGACCAGCTTCATGTCGGGACGCAGCTTGGCGGTGCCGTTGAGCTTGTCGACATAGGCGAGCAGCCCGTCGACGTTGGGGAATTTATCCTCGTGGAAGCTGACGATCGCGCCTTTCGCGCCGACGTCGATCTTGGCGATGCAGGCTTTCTTGGCGTTCAGTTTCGCCTCGATCAATTGCAGCAGATTGGCGGTCGCCAGCGGCAGCTTGCCGAACCGGTCGATCAGTTCGGCGGCGAAGGCATCGATCCCGGCGCGATCCTCGACATCGGTCAGGCGGCGATAGAGGCCCATGCGCAGGTCGAGATCGGGGACATACTCCTCGGGGATCAGGATCGGCGCGTCGATGGTGATCGTCGGCGAATAGTCCTTGGGCGCGTCGTCGCGTAAGCCCCCGGCCTTGGCGTCGAGGATCGCCTCTTCCAGCATCGACTGGTAGAGTTCGAAGCCGACCTCCTTGATATGCCCCGACTGTTCATCGCCGAGCATGTTGCCGGCCCCGCGAATGTCGAGGTCGTGGGAGGCGAGCTGGAACCCCGCGCCCAGCGATTCGAGGTCGGAGAGGACCTTCAGGCGCTTTTCCGCCGCTTCGCTCACCAGCCGTTCGGGCGGCGTGGTCATATAGGCATAGGCGCGGGTCTTCGACCGGCCGACGCGGCCGCGCAACTGATAGAGCTGCGCCAGGCCGAACTTGTCGGCACGGTTGATGATGAGCGTGTTGGCCGAGGGGATGTCGAGGCCGCTCTCGACGATGGTGGTCGAGACGAGCAGGTCGTAGCGCTTGTCGTAGAACGCCGACATGCGTTCCTCGACCTCGGTCGGGGCCATCTGGCCGTGGGCGACGACATAGCGGATCTCGGGGATTTCCTCCGACAGGAACTTCTCGATCTCGGGCAGGTCGGCAATGCGGGGCGTGACGAAATAGGCCTGGCCGCCGCGATAATGTTCGCGCAGCAATGCCTCGCGCAGCACCACCGGGTCCCATGGCATGATGTAGGTGCGCACCGCGAGGCGATCGACCGGCGGGGTCTGGATCACCGACAGCTCGCGCAGGCCCGACATTGCCATCTGCAATGTGCGCGGAATGGGGGTGGCGGTCAGCGTCAGGACATGGACGTCGGCCTTCATCGCCTTCAGCCGTTCCTTGTGGGTCACGCCGAAGCGCTGTTCCTCATCGACGATGACGAGGCCGAGGCGCTTGAAGTCGACCTGTTTCGACAGCACGGCATGGGTGCCGACGACCACGTCGATCGTGCCGGCGGCAAGGCCCTCGCGCACTTTCTTCGCCTCGGTCGCGGTGACGAGGCGGCTGAGGCGGCCGATCTCCATCGGGAAGCCCTCGAAGCGCGCCTTGAAATTGTTGTAATGCTGGCGGGCGAGCAGCGTGGTCGGGCAGACGATCGCGACCTGCATGCCGGCCATCGCCGCGACGAAGGCGGCGCGCAGGGCCACCTCGGTCTTGCCGAAGCCCACGTCGCCGACGACGAGCCGGTCCATCGGGCGGCCCGCGCCCAGATCCTCGATCACGTCGGCGATGGCGCGTTCCTGATCCTCGGTTTCCTGATAGGGAAAGCGATCGACGAAGGCGGGATAGCCGCCGCTGTCGGGTTCGGCGATGTCGGCGGGACGCATCGCGCGCTTGGCGGCGGTGGCGATGAGGTCGCCCGCGATCTCGCGGATGCGCTCCTTCATCCGCGCCTTGCGCCGCTGCCATGCCTCGCCGCCCAGCCGGTCGAGCGATGCGCCTTCCTCGCCCGCGCCATAGCGGCTGAGGACTTCGAGATTCTCGACCGGCACGTAGAGCTTGTCGCCACCGGCATATTCGAGCGCGACGCAGTCGTGAGGAGCCTTGGCCACCGGCACCTGCGTCAGCCCGACATAGCGGCCGATGCCATGATCGGCATGAACGACGAGATCGCCGGGCGAGAGCGTCGCGAGTTCCTGCAGAAAGGCGTCGGTGTTCTTGCGACGCTTGGCACGGCGGACGAGGCGGTCGCCGAGCATGTCCTGTTCAGTCAGGACGGCCACGTCGGCACCGGTGAAACCGTGGTCGAGCGGCAGGACGACGAACGAGACGGTCGACTTCGCCCCGCCCAGCGCCTGTTGCCAGGTTTCGACGGTCGACACGCCGGTCAGGTCGTGATCGGCGAGCAGACCCATCAGCCGTTCGCGCGCGCCTTCGGAATAGCTGGCGAGGATCGGCTTGCGACCCTGTTTGCGAAGCGCCGCGATGTGATCGACGACGGCTTCGTAGATATTTGCCTGTTGCGTGCGTTCGGGGGTGAAGTCGCGCGGGGAGGCGACGTCGAAATCGACGACGGTGGCGCTTTCCGGTTCGTGGAACGGCGTGAGCTGGTGCGCGGCGGCATCCGACAGGCGGTCGGTCCATTCGTCGGCCGACAGGTAGAGCGCGTTGGGCAGCAGCGGGCGGTAGCTGCCCGGATCACTGGTCTGCGCGCGGACGCGGTTGGTGTGATAGTCGGCGATCGATTCGAACCGCGCCTCGGCGGCGGCGGGGACGCCGGCGTCGCGCACGATCACCGCATCGGGCGAGAGGTGGTCGAAGAAGGTTTCGAGCCGGTCCTCGAAGAACGGCAGCCAGTGTTCCATGCCCGACAGGCGGCGGCCGTCGCTGATCGCCTGATAGATCGGATCACCGGTCGCGGTCGCGCCGAATTTCTCGCGGTAGCGGGTGCGGAAGCGCTTGATCGATTCCTCGTCGAGCAATGCTTCGGACGCGGGGAGCAGGGTGAAGCCGTCGACGCGGCCGGTGGTGCGCTGATCCTCGGGCGCGAAGGTGCGAACCGTCTCGATCTCGTCGCCGAAGAAGTCGAGGCGCAGCCCCATCTCCGATCCCGAGGGCCACAGATCGACGAGGCCACCGCGCACCGCGAATTCGCCCGCATCGTGAACGGTGTCGACGCGGTTGTAGCCATTGGCTTGCAGCAGCGCGGAGAGGCGCGGAAGCGAGATGCGCTCGCCGGGTGCAAGGCGCGCGACCAGTTGGCGGATGCGGAACGGGGTCAGCGTGCGCTGGGTCGCGGCGTTGACCGTGGTCAGGATCAGGCGCGGACCCTTGGGCTTGCTCTGGAGCGCGTGGAGCGCGGCGAGGCGTTCGGCCATGGATCGCAGCGTGGGGCTGGCGCGGTCATAGGGGAGGCAGTCCCACGCCGGGAACTGGAGGATCGTCAGGTCGGGCGCGAAGAACGGCGCGGTCGCGGCAATCGCGCGCATCGCCGATTCGTCGGGGGCGATATGGACGAGATCGCCCTTCGCTCCCCGCGCGAGATCGGCGAGGAGGACGGGGAGGAAGCCTGCCGCCACGCCCGCGAGGGTGAGGCTGCGGGGGGCGGACAGGATCTTGGAAAGGTCGGGCATTTTGATCCTATAGCCCTCTCCCCTTCAAGGGAGAGGGTTGGGAGAGGGGGCGAGGACGGCGTTCGTGGCATTCCCCTCTCCCCGGCCCTCTCCCCTGAAGGGGAGAGGGAGTTATCTGGCGACCGGTACGAAATCCATCGCGCGCATCGCGTGGAGGACGGGGTGGTCGAACTGCGCCGGCGCGGGCTGGACGCCCATCGCCCATGCCATGATGTCGACGTCCTGTTCCTCCAGAAACGTTTCGAACCAGTCCATGTCGGCGTCGCTCCATGTCGCCGAATGCTGGTCGAAATAGCCGCCGATCATCAGGTCCGCCTCGCGCGTGCCGCGATGCCAGCTTCGGAATTTCAGGCGTTTGAGGCGAATGTCGCGATCCATCGACGCTTCCTTGGGGGCAAAGGGACAGCGAGGCTCGCCCGATCGGCAAACTCGCGATAGGGAGGGCAGATAGTCATGCGTCCCGAACTCCTCAACCCGCTGTTCGCCGAAGTCACCTCGCTCAAGGGCGTGGGGCCGGCGCTTGCCAAACCGCTCGACCGGTTGAAGCTTCACCGCGTCGTCGACGTGGCGTTTCATTGCCCCAACGGCTGGGTCGACCGGCTGAAACGCGACGAGTTGATGGCGCAGGATGCGGGGCGGGTGATCGCGATTCCGCTGACCGCCGTCGACTACCGGGTAAGCGCCGGGCGCGGGCCGACACGGGTGCGTGCCGAGGACGCGCATGGCAACAGCGTGAACCTGACCTATTTCGGCGGATCGTCGGGCTGGGCCAAGAAGCTGCTGCCGCTTGGCGAAACGCGGCTGGTGTCGGGCAAGCTCGAAACCTATGGCCAGGAATTGCAGATGGTCCACCCCGACTATGTCTTGCCGCCCGAAGAGGCGGCGAGCCTGCCCGAGCGCGAGGCGATCTATCCGCTGTCCGAAGGACTGACCTCGCGCCGGCTGGGGCAGTTGGCGGCGCAGGCGATCGAGCGAGCGCCGGACTTGCCCGAATGGATCGAGCCG
The DNA here is from genome assembly GCF_920939515.1 of Sphingomonas sp. Leaf4. Taxonomy (NCBI): domain Bacteria; kingdom Pseudomonadati; phylum Pseudomonadota; class Alphaproteobacteria; order Sphingomonadales; family Sphingomonadaceae; genus Sphingomonas; species Sphingomonas sp. Leaf4. The sequence continues at coordinate 321,176 of NZ_CAKLBB010000002.1, forward strand.
AGTTTGCTCGCCAAGCGCGACTGGCCGGCATGGCGCGAGGCGCTGACGCGGGTCCATGCCGATCCATCCGACGCGAAGGCAAAGGAACGGCTGGCCTATGACGAGGTCTTCGCCAACCAGTTGGCGCTGATGCTGGTACGCGGCGAGGCGCGCTCGCGCAAAGGACGGGCGCTGACCGGCGACGGGCGGCTGCGTGGGCGGCTGGACCTGCCGTACAAGCCGACGGGGGCGCAGGCGCGGACGATCGGTGAGATCGAGGGCGACATGGCGCAGGTGCAGCCGATGCTGCGGCTGCTTCAGGGGGACGTGGGGTCGGGCAAGACGCTGGTCGCGCTGATGGCGCTGCTGATCGCCGTCGAAGGCGGCGCGCAGGGGGCGTTGCTGGCGCCGACCGAAATCCTCGCGCGGCAGCATTATGCGACGCTGCAACGCCAACTGGCCGGGACCGGCGTGAGCGTGGCGGTGCTGACCGGCCGCGACAAGGGGCGGGTGCGCGAGGGCGTGCTGATGGGGCTGGCGGCGGGTGAGATCGACATATTGATCGGCACGCATGCGATCTTTCAGGAAGCGGTCGGCTACCGCGATCTGGGGCTGGTGGTGGTCGACGAGCAGCACCGCTTCGGCGTGGCGCAGCGGATGATGTTGCAGGACAAGGCGGCGGTGCCGCCGCATCTGCTGGTGATGACCGCGACGCCGATCCCGCGCACGCTGACGCTGGCGCAATATGGCGAGATGGACGTCAGCCGGCTCGACGAGATGCCGCCGGGACGCGAACCGATCGAGACGGCGGTGATGCCCGAGGAGAAGCTCGACGCGGTGATCGACGGCCTCGCGCGGCATCTGTCGGCGGGGAAACAGGCCTATTGGGTCTGCCCGCTGGTCGAGGAGAGCGAGAAGTCCGACCTCGCCGCCGCCGAGGCGCGGGCGGAGGCGCTGCGCGCGCGGTTCGGCGACAAGGTGGCACTGGTCCACGGCCGGATGAAGCCGCTGGAAAAGGACGCGGTGATGGCCGAGTTCGCCGCCGCGCGGACCGGCGTGCTGGTGGCGACGACGGTGATCGAGGTGGGCGTCGACGTGCCCAACGCCACGCTGATCGTGATCGAGGCGGCGGACCGCTTCGGTCTGGCGCAGTTGCACCAGTTGCGCGGGCGGGTGGGGCGCGGCGGCGGCAAGTCGGTGTGCGTGCTGCTGCGCGGGAATGCGCTGTCGGAAACGTCGCGGGCGCGGTTGGCGCTGATGCGCGAGAGCAACGACGGCTTCCGCATCGCCGAGGAGGATCTGCGGCTGCGCGGCGGCGGCGAACTGCTCGGCACGCGGCAGTCAGGCGAGGCGATGTTCCGGCTGGCCGAACCCGACATGCTCGGCGCATTGCTGCCGGTCGCGAACGACGATGCGCGGCTGCTGATTGATCGCGACGGCGGGCTGACGGGACCGAGGGGGCAGGCGGCGCGGGTGGCGCTGTACCTGTTCGAGCGCGATGGTGGTGTGAAACGGTTGCGATCGGGATGATGACTCCCCTCCCTGACAGGGAGGGGTTGGGGGTGGGTCGGTCTGCGAGGGAACGGTAGCATCCGCCTCGAACCTACCCACCCCCGTCCCCTCCCTTTCAGGGAGGGGAGAACGTCAGCCCTTCACCACCAGCTTCACCAACTGCCCCGGCACCAGCCGGGCGTCGTCACCCAACCCGTTCAGTGTCAGGAAGCGTTCGCGCTGATAGTCGCCATAGGCCATCTGCCGGGCGAGGCTGTCGATCGTGTCGTTCGCGCGGACAGTGGCGATGCGGATGCGCTTGCCGGTGATCGCGCCCGCTTCGGCCTGGGTCAGCGGAGCGAGGCTTTGCAGCAGCGACTCGAACGGGCCGATGCCCTGGCCCGCCGGGGTCACGATCTGGAAGAGATAGGTTGCCGAGGGGTAGCGATAGGCGGCGACCGTCACGTCGACCTGCCGGTTGTTGGCGGTGGCGCGGGTCGAGGCGATCGCGACGTCGATGCCGTTGATCCGCGTGACCCGTGGTTCGGACACGTTCTGCGCGCCGAGCGCGGTCAGCCGCTGGCGGGCGACGCTGGCCGGATCGCCGGCGGCCGCCATGCGGAATTCGGCCTGCCCGCCCTGACCGGCGATCGTCACCGCATCGGTGCCGTTGGCGATGGTGTAGCCCGACGGCGCGGTGAAACGAATGCGCAGGGCCGGGTGGCGGAAAATGCTGCCGTCGATCACGCCCTGCGCGGGATCGTCGTCGTAGCGCAGGCCGTCGAGCATCCGCAGATAGGTGACGTCCTGCGCCGGCTGCGTGGTGGTGCCGCCGGCCTGGGCAGCCAGTGCCTCGGCACGGCGGACGCGCTCGGCACCATTGGGGTGGGTGCTCATCCACGTCGGCACGGCAGTGGCGTCGCGACCCGAGGTCTGCTGGCCAAGCGCCTGTGCCTCGTTCAGTTGTGACAGCGCCTCGGCCATGCCGATCGGGGCATAGCCGGCGGCGGTGGCATAGCGCACGCCGAACTGGTCGGCCTGATATTCCTGATTGCGGCTGTACGACAGCGTATAGAGCTGCGAGCCGATACCGGCGACGCGGCCGAGGATGTCGCTGCCCGTCACCGCGCCAAGGCCGGCGGCGAAGAGATTGCCGATCGTCGAGCGGGTGCTGCGCGAATTGCTGTGGCGCGCGGCGACATGGCCGACTTCGTGGCCGAGCACGGCGGCCAGTTCCGCCTCGCTGTTCATCAGCGCCAGCAACTGGCGGGTGACATAGACATAGCCGCCGGGGATGGCGAAGGCGTTCTCGACCGGCGAGTTGAGCAGGGTGACGGTGAAGTCGCCGCTGGCGTTCGACAGGCCCGATTGCAGCGCGACCCGCTTGCCGATGCGTTCGACATAGGCCGACTGTGGACCGCCATAGGCACCGCCATATTGGGCGATGAGCTGCGGATTGGCCTGCGCGCCCTGCGCGCGGTCGCTTTGCGAAATCGATCGCGTCTGCGCCATGACGGGTGCGCTGACGCTTGCCGCCACCAGCATCGCCGCCGTCCAGATCCGTGCCGTCATTCGTCGTCCCCGTTGGTTCGTTTCCCTCGAATACGTTGCGATAGGGCAACGGTTCCGTATGGCGGATGAACGGCACGCCGGAGCCGGCTGGGCCTTTGCGCTTGCATTGCGCAAACGTATCGGTTTGTATGGAACGAAGCAAGAACGGGGCAAGTGATATGGCGCGGTTGAACTATCTGGAACTGCCGGTCGCGGCGACGGGGGCGGCCAAGGACTTTTATGCGGCGGTGATGGGCTGGTCGTTCACCGACTTCGGGCCGGACTACGCCGCGACGACCAGCGGCGATACCGATGTCGGACTGGACGCCGATACGGTGCTGACCATGCTGCTGCCGGTGATCGAGGTCGACGATCTGGAGGCGACGCTGGCGGCGGTCGAGGCGTCGGGCGGCGTGGTGGTGCAGCCCATCTTCGCCTTTCCTGGCGGGCGGCGGTTCCACTTCCGCGATCCCGACGGCCATGTGCTGGCGGCGATGGTGGCAGAGGCGTGACAGCGGGCCGATCACTGCGATAGGTTGTAGCGAACAGCCGGGGGGATTGGCATGATCGGGACGATGATGGCGCTGGTGCTGGGCGTGCAGGCGGCGGGGGCGGCCGACCTGCGCCAGCCGGGCAATGTGGTAAGCGCGTTGCAGGCGGCGGGCTACAAGGCGCAGTTGAAGCTCAACAAGGACGGCGAACCCTTTATCGAGAGCGCGACCAACGGCGACCCGTTCACCATCGACTTCTATGAATGCGACGGATTGAAGGACTGCAAGTCGATGCAGTTTTCGTCATGGTACAAGAAGGAGCCGATCTTCACCCCGGCGGTCGCCAACGAATGGAACGCCAAGCGGCGCTTCCTGAAGGTCGCGGTCGATTCGGACGGCGACATGCGCCAGTTTCTCGACGCGACGGTGGTCGGCGGCATGAGCCAGGCGCAGTTCGCCGAGGTCGTCCAGTGGTATAGCGACATGGACGGCATGTTCGCGACGTTCCTGAAAGAGAAGCGCGAGGCGGCGAAAGGCAAGGTCGCGGGGAAATAGGGGACCTTAAAATTAATCCTTCCACCTCGCAACAGGCGTCATCCCAGCGAAGGCTGAGATCTCCCCGTCGTAGCACACAGCAGGAGCCGCTTGAGGCCCCAGCCTTCGCTGGGGCGACGCTTCTGGTTGGGTGGATCAGACACTACCGCTCCAGCAGGCGCGGCATCAGTTCGACGAAGTTGCAAGGGCGGTGGCGAATGTCGAGCTGTTCGGCGAGGATGCCGTCCCAGCCGTCCCTGACCGCGCCGGTGGAGCCGGGGAGCGCGAAGATATAGGTGCCGCGCGCGACACAGGCGGTGGCACGCGACTGGATGGTCGAGGTGCCGATCTTGGCGTAACTCTGCCAGCGAAAGAGTTCGCCGAAGCCGGGGATCAGCTTGGTTGCGACCGCCTCGACCGCTTCGGGGGTCACGTCGCGACCGGTGACGCCGGTGCCGCCAGTGGTGATGATGCAGTCGATCGCCGAATCGTCGATCCACGCATGGAGCCGCGCGACGATCGTCTCGACATCGTCGCGCACGATCACCCGGTCGGCGAGGACATGGCCCGCACCCTCGATCCGCGCGACGAGCGTGTCGCCCGAGCGATCCTCGGCCAGTCCGCGCGTGTCGGAGACGGTCAGGACGGCGATGCGGACCGGAACGAACGCCCGGCTTTCGTCAATTGGCATCGGCCACCCGGGTCGCGCGGTTGGCGACGACGCGGACGGCGGCGGCACCGGGGAGCCCCGGGAATTTCGGCCACATCCCCTGCGCCAGCGCCGAGCGGCTGGCCGAGGGTTTGCCCGCCTGCTTCTCGTACATCCAGTAGTTGCGCAGCACCGTCATCACATAACCGCGCGTCTCCCAATAGGGGATCGATTCGATGTAGAGCAGCGGATCGCCACCGTCGCGCGATTGCAGGTTCCATGCCTCGACCGGGGTCGGCCCGGCATTATAGGCGGCGATGACCTTGGGCAGTAGCCCGCCGGTAAACGGCCGGTCGCGCAACTGCTCCAGATAGCCTTGGCCGACCGCCATGTTGATCTGCGGCTTGGCCAGCGACGCCTTGTCGAGCGTCAGGCCATGGGCACGGGCATAGTCGGCGAGCGCGCCGGGGCGGACCTGCATCAGCCCCTTGGCCCCCGCCGGGCTGACGACGTCGGCATCGAAGCGCGATTCCTGCAATGTGTGGGCGAACACCAGCGCCTTGTCGACGCGCCAGCCGCCCTCGGGCGTCCAGTCGGGCGACGGGTAACGTGCTTCGGCCAGCGGACGGGCGCCCTGCGGGCCGTTGTGCGACAGCCACAATTGCGTCGCGGGGAGGTTCAGGTTGCCCGACAGGCGGGTGAGCGCAGCATAATCGTCCGCCCCGCCGATCCGCGCCTGATGGCGCAGCACCCGGTCGGCGAGCGTATCCTCGCCGACCTCGACCAGCGCCGCCGCGACCTTGACGTTGGGGCGGCGTTCGAGCGCGCGCCAGTCGGCGGTAACGGGGGCGGCCTTGTCGCCGCGTCCCTCGACCAGCCCCAGCGCCTGACGCGAGAGCAGCCCGTAATAGGTTTCGCCATATTGCGCGGCGGTCTGCAACCGGGCCTGCACCAGATCGGGCCGGCCGCAGGCGATGTCGGCGCGCGTCGCCCAATACAGCCCGGCCGAGCGCAGTTCGGTGTCGGCGGCGCGCTGCGCGACGCTGGCGAAGGCGTTCTGCGCGGCGGCGCAATCCTGCTGCCGCCATGCCGCCAACCCCTGCGTCCAGTCGGCTTGTGCCGCCCAGTCGCCTTGCCCGCGCTGGGCGATGGCCGACAGGCGGCGGGCGTTGGCATCGTCGCCGCCGACGAAATAGATCCACGCGACGCGGCCCTGCATTTCGGTGAGGGCTTCGGGGGTGAGGTCGGCGGCGCGGGTGGCGATCAGCGCTTCGGCGGCGGCGCCGTCGTCGGCCTTCACATAGGGTTTCATCGCCTCCAGCAACTGCGCGGCGGCGGTGTCGCTGCGCACCGCGCGGGCGCGGACGCGCACCGGGGCGGCATCGAACCAGATCAGGCGTTGCTGCGCGGGCAGGTCGGGCAGGGCATCGGCACCGCGCAGCTTGGCGAGGCGGGCGAGGTCGGGGGCCTGCGGCAGATCGGGCGCTTCGGTAAGCAGCGCCATCAGTTGGGGCAGTTCGACCTTCGGCGACCCCTTGGCCATGAACAGTTCGGCGCGGGCGACGGCGTGGAGCGGCCCGGGCTTCATCGCGTTCAACCGCAATTGTGCGTCGGCCCATGCGCCGGAGCGGATCGCGGCGAAGACCGCACGATACGCCTCGCGATCTTCGGGGTTTAGTTGCGGCGGGATGCGCGGTTCGGCGGCGGCGACGGCCGATCCGCGTCGGGGCGCGTCGTCGTCGGCCCGCGCGGGGGTCGACAGGGCGGGCAGCATCAGCGCCGCGAACACGAAGGGAGCAAGCTTCACGTGTCGGTTTCCCTGATAAGCAACTGCAGGTCGCGCCACACCTCACCCTTATATTGCGGTCGGTCGAGCAGGAACCGCGGATGAAGGGTGGCGACAGTCGGGCAGGATATTCCGCCATGGTTAAGATCGCGTAAACCACCGCGCCGCCCGTCGGGGCCGAGCACGGCATGGCACGCCTCGCGCCCGAACAGCAGCAATTGCTGCGGCTGGGCGAGGGTGACGAGGCGGCGGGTGAGGTCGTCGAGCGTATCGAGCGCGTTGAGAGGAATCCGCCCCGACAGCGGCCGGGCGAGCGCTACGCCGGCGATGGCGACGCTCTCGCGCGACTGGCCGATCGCGGTCAGCATCCGGTCGAGCAACGCGCCGACCGGGCCGGTCATCCAACCCGATTCGGGTGTATCGCTTTCCTCGGGCAGATCGGTGACGATCAGCAACGGCACCCCCGGCGCGATGGCGAGCGGCACTACGGCCGCGTTCCACGCCGCTTCGGGCGCGTTGTCGCCGCCGCGCCACGCAAGGAAAGCGTCGAGCGTGTCGGGCGGCAGGTCGGGCGCGGCGAGCGCGGTCGCCGCGACGGCGGCGGGGGTCGCGGCCGGCAGGGGCGCGGCGAACCAGTCGCGCGGATCGTCCTCGACCAGCACGTCGACGCCCGCGTCGCGCCACCATTCGAGGGTGCTCGCCGCCGCTTCATGCCAATCGATATGCTGGTCCGCCCCCATCGCGCCGTTAAGGCGGTCCTTGACCTCCCCGTCAATCTGCCCAAATCGGGTACAAGGACAAGCCGTTGCAGCGGCGCGACGACAGGGGTCGGCGCGGGGCCGCCCGAGAGGACATGAGAGAGATGAGCGAACGGGAATCGATGCCCTATGACGTCGTGATCGTCGGCGCGGGGCCGGCCGGCCTTGCCGCCGCGATCCGGCTGAAACAGGTGGCGGCGGAAACCGGCGAGGAAATCGCGGTCTGCGTGCTGGAAAAGGGATCGGAGGTCGGCGCGCACATCCTGTCGGGCGCGGTGTTCGATCCGCGCGCGCTGGACGAGCTGTTGCCCGACTGGCGGACACAGGGTTGCCCGATGGCGGAGGTGCCCGTCACCGAAAACCATCACTGGCTGCTGACCGAGCAGGACAGCAGCGAGGTGTCGCACCGCATCCTGCCGCCGTTCATGCAGAACAAGGGTACCTATACCGGATCGCTCGGCAATCTGACCCGCTGGCTGGCCGAACAGGCCGAGGGGCTGGGCGTCGAGATTTTCCCCGGCTTCGCGGCCGCCGAAATCCTCTATCACGACGACGGATCGGTGAAGGGCGTCGCGACCGGCGACATGGGCGTGGCGCGCGACGGGACGCGCAAGCCCGACTGGCAGCCGGGGCTCGAACTCCACGCCAAATATCTGTTCCTCGCCGAAGGGGTGCGTGGGCACCTGTCGAAGCAGATTATCCGCAGCTTCGATCTGGCGAAGGACAGCCAGCCGCAGGTCTATGGTCTGGGCATCAAGGAATTGTGGGACATTCCGGCGGAGAACCATGTGCCCGGCCGGGTGATCCATACCCAGGGCTGGCCGCTCAGCGAAACGCGCGGCACCAACGGCGGCGGGTTCCTGTATCATCAGGCGAACGGGCAGGTGGCACTCGGGCTGGTGACATGGCTCAACTACGCCAATCCGCACCTCTCGCCGTTCCACGAGATGCAGCGGTGGAAGACCCATCCCGCCATCGCCGCGATCCTGAAGGGCGGCAAGCGCGTGTCCTATGGCGCACGGGCGATCAACGACGGCGGGTGGCAGTCGGTGCCCAAGCTAACCTATCCCGGCGGCGTGCTGATCGGGTGTTCGGCGGGGTTCCTGAACGTGCCCCGGATCAAGGGCATCCATACCGCGATGAAGAGCGGCATGATGGCCGCCGAAGCCGCGTTCGCCGCGATCCGCGACGGCCGCTCGGGCGACGAGCTGACCGCGTACACCGCCGCCTATGAGGCGAGCTGGGTGTATGAGGAACTGCGCAAGGTGCGCAACGTCGTGCCGCTGGTGAAGAAGTTCGGCGATTTCGTCGGATCGGGAGTCGCCAATGCCACGATGTGGGCGGAACATTGGGGCCTGCGGATGCCGTTCACGCTCGGCCATCATCCCGATCACGAGAGCCTGTGGCGCAAGGATCAGGTGAGCGCCCCGGTCTATCCGAAGGCCGATGGCGTGCTGAGCTTCGACCGGTTGTCGTCGGTGTTCCTGTCGAACACCAACCACGAGGAGGACCAGCCGGTCCACCTGACGCTGAAGGACCCCAACGTGCCGGTCGAATACGACCTGCCGCTGTATGACGAACCGGCGCAACGTTATTGCCCGGCGGGGGTTTACGAAATCGTGGGGGCGGACACCGATCAGCCGAAGTTCGTCATCAACGCGCAGAACTGCGTCCATTGCAAGACGTGCGACATCAAGGACCCGACGCAGAACATCAACTGGGTCGTGCCGGAAGGCGGCGGAGGACCGAATTATCCGAACATGTAGCTTGGCGCTGATCGCCGCCGCACTCGCGGCGGTGCCGGCCTATGCCGATGTGCCGCGCGGCAACGCCGACGGCGCACTGTCCGCCTATGTCCGCGCCCGTGCGGCGGACGATGCCGGACAGGTGGGCGTGGCGGCGGCAGGCTATGCCGCCGCGCTCGCCGCGCAGCCGGGCGATCCGGTCATCGCGGTGCGCGCGCTGCGCGAGGGGCTGGCGAGCGGCGACCTGCCGCTGGCGCGGCGGGCGGGCGCGGTGCTGCGCGCCGCCGATGTCGCGCCGGCCGACATCGAACTGCTCGCCTTCGCCGATGCGCTGGTCGCACGTGATGCCGCCGGGCAGCGCGCGGCGCTGGTGCGGTTGCAGGGGACGCCGATCGCGTTCCTCGCCCCCATGATGGCGGCATGGACCGGCGCGGCGACGCCGACGGAGGCCGAGGCGAGCGGCGGGGCGATCGCGCGGCGCTATGGCGCCGAGAACCGCGCGCTGCTGCTGCTGGCCGACCGGCGGACGGTGACACAGGGCGCGGCGGCGGTACGCGCCTTGCTCGGTAGCGACAGCCGCAACCTCGACCTGCGGTTCAACGCTGCGCAACTGTTGGCCAGTGCCGGGGAGCGCGATGCCGCGCGGGCGTTGCTGGCGGGTAGCGATCCGGTGCTGGCGCGCGCCGCCGCGACGATCGGGCGGGGCGAGAAGGGCGATGCGCGCTTCGGCGTGTCGCGGCTCTATGCGCGCATGGCGGGCGACCTGTCGGCGGAGGGGACCGAACCGCTGGCGATCCTGCTGGCGCGCGCCGCGCTGGTGCTCGATCCGGGCTATCACCGCGCGCGCCTCGCGCTGGCGGATTCGCTGGCGCGCGAAGGGGCGAGCAGGGCGGCGCTGGCCGAACTGTCGGTGATCCCGCCCGACGATGCGTTCAACCCCAGCGCGGTGGCGCTGCGCATCGCCCTGCTGCAACGTGGCGGCGACACGGCGGCGGCGACGCAACTGGCGCGGGTGCAGGCGGCGACCCAGCCCGCCAATATCGCGGCGCAGCGGCAATATGCCGACCTGCTGCTCGACACCGGGCAGCCACGCGAGGCAGCGGCGGCCTATGCCGCGACGATCGAGCGCGCCGGGGCGGGGGCGGAATGGACGCTGTACCTGCAACGCGGCGCGGCGCTCGATCAGGCGGGCGACTGGGCGGCGGCGCGGCCGATGCTGGCGCGCGCGGTCGAACTGGGGCCCGACGAGCCGGCGGCGCTCAACTATCTGGGCTATGCCGACATCGAACATGGTGGCGACGTGCGCAAGGCGACGGCGATGCTGGAGCGCGCACACGCCCTGTCGCCCAAGGACCCGGCGATTGCCGATTCGCTCGGCTGGGCGAAGTTCCGGCAGGGCGATCTGGCAGGCGCGCTGCCGCTGATTGAGGGCGCGGCGCGGCAGGCCCCCGACGATGTCGAGATCAACGAGCATCTCGGCGACCTGTATTGGGCGGCCGGGCGACGCTACGAAGCACGCTATGCGTGGCGCGCGGCGGCGGTATCGGCGAGCGAGGCGGACGCCGGGCGGCTGGCGAACAAGGTTGCGAACGGCCCGGCTTCGTAGCAAGCGCGGGGACGATGATCGTCGAACCGGCCCCCGCCAAGCTGAACCTCGCCCTGCACGTCCGCGCCCGGCGCGACGATGGCTATCACGAGCTGGAAACGCTGTTCGCGTTCGTGACCGATGGCGACCAAGTGACGATCGCCCCCGCCGACGTCGATTCGTTCGCGATCACCGGGCCGTTCGGCGCGGGGCTGGCGGGGGAGGGCGATAATCTCGTCACCCGCGCGCGCGATGCGTTCCGCGCGGTGTTCGGTGAGGGCGACGCCCATGCGATCACGCTCGACAAGCATCTGCCGGTCGCCTCGGGCATCGGCGGCGGATCGGCCGATGCCGCCGCGACGCTGCGGGCGATGGCACGCGGCTCGGGCGTGGCGGCGGACGATCCCCGGTTGATGACCATCGCCGCCGCGCTCGGCTCCGACGTGCCGGCGTGTCTGGTCGGGCGGACGATGATCGGGCGCGGACGCGGCGAACGGCTGGAGCCGATCGAAGCACCGCATTGGCCGGTGCTGCTGGTGAACCCCGGCGTCGCGGTGTCGACGGCGGCGGTGTTCGCCGGCTGGGACCGGATGGATCGCGGCCCGCTGGCGCACGGCGATGCGCTGACGATCGCGCTGGCCGGGCGCAACGACCTCGAAGCGCCCGCACGGGCGCTGGCCCCGGCGATCGATGTGGTGCTGGCGCTGCTGGAGACGCAGCCGGGGGTCACGCTGGCGCGGATGTCGGGATCGGGAGCGACCTGCTTCGCGCTGTTCGCCGACGCCGCCGACTGCCGGGCCGCCGCTGCCACGGTCGCCGCCGCGCAACCGGGCTGGTGGTGTCTCGAAACGGCACTCGCGTGACAGCGATTTGTATCAATCCGGGACGGCCCCGGTGTTGCCCCGCAGGGTGGAGCATCTGGCCCGATCCTTGCTGGGAGTCCCACGCGGATCAGACGCCAGGAGCGGGACGTCCGTGGACGGCCTCGTCAGACGCCGTCCGCCCTGTCGGGCACGGCGCATGACGGTCGCCGCGACCATCGATGGCGGCGACCGCAGCCTGTTGCTGCTGGCCGACCATGCCGGGGCCGGCGTGCCCGACGACATCGCCATTCCGCCGTACCTGCTCACGCTGCACGTCGGGGTCGATCTCGGCACCGACGCGCTGACCCGCGCGCTGGCCGAACGGCTGGACGCGCCGGCGATCCTCGGCACCGTCTCGCGCCTCGTCATCGATCTCCACCGCGAGAGCGATCATCCCGGGCTGATCCCGGTGGTGTCCGATGGCCATGCGATTCCGGGCAACGTCGGTGCCGACCGGGTCGATCACATCGCCCGGTTCCATGCGCCCTATCATCGTGTGATCCGCGCGGCGGTGCGTCGCGACCGGCCGCGCCTGATCGTCGCGATTCACAGCTTCACGCCGCGCCTCGAAACCGGCGGCGGCCCGCGGCCGTGGGAAGCCGGCATCCTTTATGGCCGCGACGATCGCGCGGCGCGGCCGGCGCTGGCCTTCCTGCGTGAGCAGGCCATCGTCACCGGCGACAACGAACCCTATTCCGGCCGGCGGCTGAACGCGACGCTCAACCGCCATGCCGTGGCGCAGGGCATCGCCTCGCTCTCGGTCGAGGTACGCAACGACCTGATCGCCGACGACGCCGGGGTGGCCCGCTGGTGCGATCTGCTCGCGCGGATGATCGCGCGGGTACGTAATTCTCTTGCGCTCGAAGGGGGCTTGGCGACATAGGCTGTCGCCCATGACCCAGAACTTCGACAAGTCGCGGCTGCCGAGCCGCCATGTGTCCGTCGGCCCCGAACGCGCGCCGCATCGCTCCTATTATTACGCGATGGGCATCGCCGAAGAGGATATTGCCAAGCCGTTCGTCGCGCTTGCCTCCGCCGGCAACGACAGCGCGCCATGCAACACGACGCTCGATTTCCAGGCCGATGCCGCGCGTGCCGGCGTGGTCGCGGGCGGCGGCATGCCGCGCCGCTTCAACACCATCACCGTGACCGACGGCATCGCGATGGGCCATCAGGGGATGAAATCCTCGCTGGTCAGCCGCGAGGTGATCGCTGATTCGGTCGAACTGTCGGTGCGCGGCCATTGCTATGACGCGCTGGTCGGCTTCGCCGGGTGCGACAAGTCGCTGCCGGGGATGATGATGGCGATGCTGCGGCTGAACGTGCCGTCGATCTTCGTCTATGGCGGATCGATCCTGCCCGGCCGGTTCGAGGATCGCGATGTGACCGTCGTCGACGTGTTCGAGGCGGTGGGACGCTATGCGGCCGGCACGTGTCCGCTGCACGATCTGACCGCGCTGGAGAAGGTCGCCTGTCCGGGCCACGGTGCCTGCGGTGGACAGTTCACCGCCAACACCATGGCCTGCGTCGGCGAGGCGATCGGCCTGTCGCTGCCCAATTCGAACATGACCCCCGCCCCCTATCGCAGCCGCGAGGAAATCGCGGTCGCGGCGGGCAAACAGGTGATGGAGCTGGTGCGTCTCAACCTGCGCCCGCGCGACATCGCAACGCGCGCCGCCTTCATCAACGCCGCGCGCGTGGTGGCGGCGACCGGCGGGTCGACCAACGCCGCGCTGCACCTGCCGGCGATGGCGAGCGAGGCGGGGATCGACTTCGACCTGTTCGACGTGGCCGAGGCTTTCAAATCAACGCCTTATGTCGCGGACCTCAAGCCCGGCGGCAAATATGTCGCCAAGGATATGTATGAGGCTGGCGGCGTCTACATGCTCATGAAGACGATGCTGACGAACGACCTGCTCGACGGCAACTGCATGACCGTTACCGGCAAGACGCTGGGCGAGAACATCGACGAAGTGACGTGGAACCCCGACCAGAAGGTCATCTACGACGTGAAGACGCCGCTGTCGCCGACCGGTGGGGTCGTCGGCTTGCGCGGCACGTTGGCCCCGAACGGTGCGATCGTGAAGGTCGCGGGGATGAAGCGGTTGCAGTTCACCGGCACCGCGCGCGTGTTCGATTGCGAGGAGGATGCCTTTGCCGCCGTCGAGGCGCGCAGCATCACCGAAGGCAGCGTGCTGGTGATCCGCTACGAAGGGCCGAAGGGTGGCCCTGGCATGCGCGAGATGCTGTCGACCACCGCCGCGCTCTATGGCCTCGGCATGGGCGAGAGCGTCGCGCTCATCACCGACGGGCGCTTCTCGGGCGCGACGCGCGGCTTCTGCATCGGCCATGTCGGACCGGAAGCGGCCGAAGGCGGACCGATCGCGCTGGTCGAGGATGGCGACATCATCACGATCGACGCCGAAGCGGGGACGATCGACCTCGACGTCGCGCCCGACGTGCTAGCGGAGCGGCGCTCGCGCTGGCAACCGCGCGTCAACGACTATCAATCGGGCGCGCTATGGCGCTATTCGACGACGGTCGGTCCCGCCTGGCAGGGGGCGGTGACGCACCCGGGGGCGAAAGCCGAACGTCATGTCTATGCGGATATTTAACGGTCTTGCCGTCGCCCTGCTGGTTGGCGGGTGCGGCGGCGGTACGGCCGACACCGGCGTGCTGGCCAATGTCGAGGCCGAACAGCGTGCGGCGGCAGAGGAAAGCGGGCTGATCGAATGTTCCCCCGGTGCGGATGCGCCGTTCGCGCGGGACTGCACGATCGAACAGACCGCCTCGACCGAGGGTACGGTGCTGACCGTCCACCAGCGCGACGGGGCATTCCACCGCCTGCTCATCACCCGCGACGGTCGCGGCGTGGTGGCGGCGGACGGATCGGAAGCGGCAAAGGTCGCCATATTGGGCAAGGACCGGATCGAGGTCGCGATTGGCGGCGCACGCTATCGCCTGCCCGCCACGGTCGGACCGGTGGCGAAGCGTTGAAACGTCTGCCATCCGCCGCGCCGATCCTGTCGGCGGCGGCGATGCGCGACGCCGAGGCCGCCGCCTTTGCCGCCGGGGTCGATCAGGACGATCTGATGGAGCGCGCTGGCCTTGCGGTGGCGCAGATGGTGCAGCGCGTGGCGATGGGGCGCGACGTGCTGGTGCTGGCGGGGCCGGGGAACAATGGCGGCGATGCCTTCGTCGTTGCCCGGCTGTTGCACCAATGGGGCCATGACGTGACCGTCGCGGCGATGCCCGGCAGCAACGAGGGCAGCGCGGCGCGGATGCGGGCGCGCTGGCGCGGCGGCACGACGCCGCCGGCCGAGGCGCCGCCGCGCGCGGTGCTGGTCGACGGACTGTTCGGCACCGGGCTCAACCGGCCGCTGGCGGCGGAGGTCGCCCGGCCGCTCGCCGCGCTGATCGCGGCGGCCGATACGGTCGTGGCGATCGACGTGCCGAGCGGGTGCGACGCCGATGCGCGACAGGACCTGACCGCCGCGGCACGCGCCGACGTCACGGTGGCGCTCGGTGCGCTCAAGCCGGTTCACTGCGCCGATCTGGACCGCTGCGGGACGGTGGTGCTGGCCGATCTGGGCATCGACCTGCCCGACGCGATCCGCACCATCGCCCGGCCGGTCATCGCCGCGCCACAAGCCGACGCGCATAAATATCGTCGCGGGCTGGTCGCCGTGCTGGGTGGGGCGATGCCGGGGGCCGCCCGACTGGCGGCGCGGGCGGCCTTGTCGGCCGGGGCGGGCTATGTCGTCCTTGCCGGAGAAGGGACGCCGGGCGGACCCGATGCACTGGTCCATCGCCCGGTGGACAGCGACGCGGCGCTGGCCGAACTGGTGGGTGACGATCGGCTGGCGGCGCTGCTCGTCGGGCCGGGGCTGGGTCGTGACACGGCGGCATGGCGGTTGATCGATGCGGCGATGGCGAGTAGCGCGCCGCTGGTGCTTGACGGCGATGCGCTGTCGCTGCTGGGCAGCGACGGGGTCGGCCGGATCGCGCAGCGACGCGGGCCGGCATGGCTGACACCGCATGCCGGAGAGTTTTCGCGTATGTTTTCAGAACGATCGAGCAATAAGCTCGAAATGACGATAGCTGCTGCCAAAGCGGCACGGGCGACGATCGTCCACAAGGGACCCGACACCGTGATTGCTACGCCCGATGGCCGAGCCGTCGTCGCGGCGGGTGCGTCGTCGTGGCTGTCGACGGCGGGGACGGGCGACGTGCTCGCCGGTATCCTCGCCGCGCGACTGCGGCCGGGGCAGGCGGCGGCGGCCGAACAGGCGGTGTGGCTGCACGGCCGTGCCGCGCGCCTTGCCGGGCCGGCGTTCGTCGCCGATGCGCTGATCGACCATCTGCCGGCGGCGATTTCCGAATGTCGCTAGACGGCGACGTGATCGTCCGCGTCGCGGCGAAGGGCGACGGGGTGACTGCCGATGGCCGCCACGCGCCGCTGGCCGCGCCCGGCGACCGCCTGCTCGGCGACGGCACGCTGATCGCCGGCCCGCATCGGCAGGTGCCGCCGTGCCGCCATTTCCCGGGCTGTGGCGGATGCCGGTTGCAGCACCTCGACCCACCCAGCGAAGCGGCGTTCGTGACCGAGCGGGTGAGCGGGGCACTTGCCGGGCAGGGGCTGTCGGGGATGGTGCGCCCGGCGCTGCTGTCGCCGCCGCGCACCCGGCGGCGGGCGACGCTCCACGCCGAACGGCGCGGTCGGCAGGTGACGCTGGGGTTCAGCGAGAGCGCTAGTCACCGGATCATCGACCTTGCCGAATGCCATATCCTGTTGCCGTCGCTGTTCGCTGTCGTCGCGCCGCTGCGCACGTTGCTGGCGACCGCGCTCAAGGACCGGTCGCGCGCCGACGTGCATCTGGCGCAGGTCGATCAGGGGGTCGATGTGCTGATCGCCGGGCCGATCGCTGATGGGCTGGCGGCGGCCGAGGGGCTGACCCGGTTTGCGCAAAGCCATGGGCTGGCACGGCTGTCGATCGACGACGGCTATGGCGCGGAGGCACGCTGGGAGCCCGAGCCGGTGACGATCACGCTGGGCGGCGTCCCCGTGCCGTTCCCGGCGGGCAGTTTCCTGCAAGCGACGGCGGACGGCGAGGCGGCGCTGGTCGCGGCGGTCGACGCGGCGATCGGCAACGCGGCGATCGTCGCCGATCTGTTCGCCGGGCTCGGCACGTTCACCTTCACTCGCCCGGCGCGGACGCGGGTCTATGCCGGCGAGGCGGGACGCGAGGCGATCACCGCGTTGAAGGCCGCCGCCGGCCGCGCGGGGCGGGTGGTCGCCGCCGACCATCGCGACCTGTTCCGCCGCCCGCTGACCCCGGCGGAGGCCGAGCGGTTCGACGCGATCATCCTCGATCCGCCACGCGCCGGCGCACGCGAGCAGGCGACGACGCTGGCGCAGGCAAAGGCGCCGATCATCGCCTATATCTCGTGCAATCCCAGCAGCTTCGCGCGCGATGCGAAAATGTTGTGTGAAGGCGGCTACCGGCTCGACTGGGTCCAGCCGGTCGGCCAGTTCCGCTGGTCGACGCATGTCGAACTGGTCGCGCGGTTCGTGCGCGACGATGTCACCCCGGATAGTCCGCGCCGGTAAAGAACAGCCCGTCGGGCGGCGCGTTCAGCCACAGCGCCGACCGGTCGCGCGCGGCGAGGATCGCGGCAAGGTCGTCGGGGATGCGGCGACCCTGCCCGACCAGCGCGAGGCAGCCGACCATCGATCGCACCTGATGATGCAGGAACGAGCGCGCGGCGGCGTGGATGCTGATCGTGTCGCCGTCCTGTGTCACCGCCAGCCGGTCGAGCGTGCGCAGCGGACTGTCCGCCTGACAATGCGCCGAGCGGAAGGTGGTGAAATCGTGTCGCCCGACCAGCCGTTCCGCCCCGGCCGCCATCGCCGCCACGTCGATCGGCTGCGGCACCCGCCATGCGAGGCCATGGGTGTGGGTCAACGGCGCGCGACGGTTGACGATGCGATAGACATAGGACCGACGCATGCACGAGAAGCGCGCGTGCCACTCGTCGGCGACCACCCGGCAATCGAGGATCGCGACCGGATCGGGCCGCAGGCAGGCGTTCAGCGCCTCCATCAGCCGGAACGGCGCGATCGTCTTCACGACATCGGTATGCGCGCGCATCGCGGTGGCATGGACCCCGGCGTCGGTACGCCCGGCGGCGTGGACGGTCGCTTCTTCCCCGGTGATCTGCCGCAGCGCGCGTTCGATCGCGCCCTGCACGCTGGCGCCTTCGCTCTGCCGTTGCCAGCCGACGAAGGGGCGGCCGTCATATTCGACGACCAATGCGAACCGGGTCATGCGATGCGCGTGCCCGCCGGGATGGGAAAGCCGCGCAGCATCTCTTCGGCGGAGGTCGCGCTGCGTCCGGCGCGCTGGACCACGGTCGGGATCAGCACGCCTTGCGCACAGGCGATCTCCAGCGCGCCGCCGACGACGATGCCGGGTTCGGCTCCGGCGGTATCGGGATCGACATGGGCGGCCAGCACCTTGATCCGCTCGCCGTTCACCTCGAGAAACGCGCCGGGGGCGGGGTTGAACGCACGCACTTGCCGCTCGACCTGCACCGCGCTGCCCTCAAAGCGCAGCCGCGCCTCGGCCTTGTCGATCTTGGGCGCATGGGTCATGCCCTCGCTCGCTTGTTCGACCGGCGGATAGCGATCGGGATTGGCCAGCACGTCCAGCATCAGCCGCGCGCCCATCGCGCTCAATTCCTGCGCCAGATCGCCGGCGGTCTTGTCGGCAATCGGCGTACGCCCCTCCAGCCGCACCGGGCCGGTATCCATCCCCGCCGCCATCTGCATGATGCCGACCCCGGTTTCGGCATCACCGGCAAGGATCGCGCGCTGGATCGGCGCGGCCCCGCGCCACCGCGGCAGCAGCGAGCCATGGACGTTGAGACAGCCGAGCCTCGGCGCGTCGAGCACCACGCGCGGCAACAACAGACCGTAGGCGGCGACCACCGCGACATCGGCGTTCAGCGCCGCAAACGCCGCCTGTTCGTCCGCTCCTTTCAGGCTGACCGGGGTCCGCACCGCGACGCCCAACTGCTCGGCGAGCCGCTGGACCGGCGAGGGGGTCAGCGCCTTGCCCCGCCCGGCACGGCGCGGTGGCTGGCTATAGGCCGCGACGACAGTATGGCCGGCATCGACCAGCGCCTGAAAAACCGGCACCGCAAACTCGGGCGTGCCCATGAAGATGATCCGCATGACCGCCTCTCGACACCGTGGCGCTCGGGGTTGCAACCCCCTATCTTGGGAGCGATGGCTTCTCCCGAAATCGATGCGCTGACCCAGGCGCTGTCCCGGCTTCCCGGGCTCGGTCCCCGTTCGGCGCGGCGCGCGGTGCTGCATCTGGTCAAGAAGCGCGAGACGGCGCTCGATCCGCTGCTGGTCGCGCTCGACCGGGTGGCGCGGCGGCTGGCGACCTGTTCGACCTGTGGCAACGTCGACACGACCGATCCGTGCGCGGTCTGCACCGATCCCCGGCGCGACGACCGGTCGCTGTGCGTCGTGGAGGAAGTTGCCGACCTATGGGCGCTCGATCGCTCGCGGCTGTTCCCCGGCCGGTTCCATGTGCTGGGCGGGCGGCTGTCGGCGCTGGAGGGGGTGCGGCCCGACGACCTGTCGATCGACGCGCTGGTCGCGCGGGTCGCGGCGGGCGGCATCGACGAGGTCGTGCTGGCGATGAACGCCACGCTGGAGGGGCAGACGACGGCGCATTACATCGCCGAGCGGATCGAGAAATATCCGGTGCGCCTGACCCAGCTCGCCCACGGCCTGCCGGTCGGCGGCGAACTCGATTATCTGGACGAAGGCACGCTGGCGCAGGCGCTGCGCGCGCGTCGCCCGGTCGCTTGACGGCATGGGATATGCTAGTAGCTAGGCGGTCATGGCTATTCTTCCGATCATCGAGATCCCCGATCCCCGCCTCCGCCTCGTCTCGGAACCCGTCGAGGGGCTGACCGACGAGGTCAGGACGCTCATCGCCGACATGTTCGAGACGATGTACGACGCGCCGGGCATCGGCCTTGCCGCGATCCAGGTCGCGGTGCCGTGGCGCGTGCTGGTGATCGACCTGCAGGAAGAGCAGGATGAGGAAGGCAAGCCGGTGAAGGCGCCCCATGCGTTCGTGAACCCTGAGATCGTCGAGACGTCGGAGGAGCATTCGGTCTATCAGGAAGGCTGTCTGTCGATCCCCGAACAGTTCGCCGATGTTGTCCGCCCGGAGCGGTGCCGCGTGACGTGGACCGACCAGCATGGCGTGGGCCATGACGAATGGCTCGACGGGCTGATGGCAACGTGCCTCCAGCACGAGATGGACCATCTGAACGGCGTGCTGTTCATCGACCACCTGTCGCGGCTGAAACGTGACATGGTCATCAAGAAGCTGAACAAGGCACGCAAGGCGGCGTAACGCCGGTTCATCTGCGTCATTGTCCATTGACGTCACCCCGGCGCAGGCTGGGGTCTCCCGGTGAAAGCACGGTACTTTAACGGCGAAAGACCCCAGCCTTCGCCGGGATGACGCCGTGGGTAAGTGCGCCCGAAGCGACGAACCGAACTCCCGTCACCTTGTCGGTAGGAAGGAGGGCGGGTAGGTTCCCCGTCCGTTCCACCCGGAGTATCGTATGGACCCCGTATTGTTGCTCGTCGTCGTCGCCGTCCTGCTGGCCGGGCTTGCCATCGGCTGGCTGGCGGGCAGCCGACAGGCACAGCAACTGCGCGAGGATCGCGACCGGCGCGAGAATGATTTCAAGGCGGCGATCGCCGATCTGGCGCTGGCCAGCGAGCGGGCGAAGGAAGTGCCGGCACTGCGCGAGGAACTGGGCGAGATCCGCGCCGATCGCGACGCGCTGCTAATCGACCATGCCGCGCTGAAAGCCAATGCCGCCGCGTTCGAACAGCGGCTGACCGAATTCAAGGACGCGCGCGAGGCGATGGCGGCGCAGTTCCGCGAGACGGCGCAGGTGATGCTCGACGGCGCGCAGCGCGCGTTCCTGACCCGCGCCAACGAACGCTTCGCACAGGCCGGCGACACCAACGAGATGAAGCTGAAAGCGCTGCTGGCCCCGGTCGAGGCGACGCTCAAGCGCTACGAGGCGAGCATCGGCAAGGTCGAGGGCGAGCGGCAGGAAGCCTATGGCACCTTGAAGGGCCTGATGGATGCGATGCGCATCGGGCAGGAATCGGTCAAGAGCGAGGCGGCCAAGCTGGTCAACGCGCTGCGATCGGCCCCCAAGGCGCGGGGCCGGTGGGGCGAACAGCAGCTCCGCAACGTGCTGGAAACATGCGGGCTGGCCGAACATACCGATTTCCAGATGGAAGTGTCGGTCGATCACGGCGAAGGCCGGCTGCGTCCCGATGCGATCGTCAAGGTGCCCGGCGGCAAGAGCCTCGTCATCGATGCCAAGGTTTCCCTGAACGCCTATCAGGACGCGCATGGCGCGGTCGACGAAGGCGAGCGCGCCGCGTTCATGACCGCGCATGTCGCGTCGATGAAGAACCATGTGAACGCGCTCGGTGCCAAGAGCTATCAGGCGCAGTTCGAGGATACGCCCGACTATGTCGTGATGTTCGTGCCCGGCGAGCATTTCCTCGCCGCCGCGCTGGAGCATGCGCCGGACCTGTGGGACTATGCGTTCGACCGCCGCGTGCTGATCGCCACGCCGACCAACCTGATCGCCATCGCCCGCACCGTCGCGGCGGTGTGGCGGCAGGAGAATCTGGCGGGCGAGGCGCGGCAGATCGGGCAGTTGGGGCGCGAACTCCACGCCCGCCTCGCCAAGATGGGCGAACATATCGCGCGGCTCGGCAAGAACCTCGAAGGGGCGAACACCGCCTACAACGCTTTCGTCGGCAGCCTCGAATCGCAGGTGATGACCTCGGCCAAGCGGTTCGAGGCGCTGAACGTCGATACCGGCGGCAAGTCGATCGACCCGCTGCCGATCGTCGAACAATCGCCGCGTCCGCTCACCAAGCTGGCGGTGGCGATCGCCGATGCGGAAGAGGCACGGGCGGATTGACCCTCCGCCAGAGTTGAATTCATCTGCCTTGAACCGTCGCCCCAGCGAAGGCTGGGGCCTCCTGCGGCTCCTGTCGCGCACTGTCACCGGGAGATCCCAGCCTTCGCTGGGATGACGGTTTCAAAGTTCAGGCCGCGCCCAGCACCAGCCCGATCGTCACCGCCGCGATCCGCGCCGCGATCAGCGCGCACAGCCGCTGCGGATCGTCGCGCGCGGGGACATATTCGGCCAGCACCAGCCCGGCGATCGTGCCGCGTTCGGCCAGCGCGCGCAGCAGCAGCACGACCTCCTCATAGCGCAACCCGCCCGGCGTCGGCATCGCCACCGCCGGAAACGCCGCCGGGTCGATTCCGTCGCAGTCAATCGACATGAGATAGCGCCCGCCCGCCGGCACCTCGCCGATCGCGGCGTCGATGCCGTTGCGGATCAGGTCATAGGCGGTGACGATCCGGCTGCCCCATGCCCGCGCATCGTCGATCTGCCATGCGCCACCGCTGCCCAGCCCGCGGATGCCGACCTGTACCATGGCCGTCACATGGTCCATTTCCGCCAGCCGCCGCATCGGCGAGCCATAGCCGTTCGGCTCGTTCAGGATCACATCGCCCCAGTCGACATGCGCGTCGATCTGCACGACGGTCAGCGGTCCGGCGCCATCGAAGCCCGCAGCGACCGGAATCGGCACCGAATCATCGCCACCCAACACGATCGGCACACCCCCCGCCGCCAGCACGGCGCGGGTCGCGGCGGTGATCCGCTCGCGGTTGCCGGCTGCATCCTCGGGCATCGTCGCGACATCGCCCGCGTCGCAGGCGCGGCGAAAATTGTGCGGGTCGGGGAAGGGGGTGAAGCCCAGATCGAAATCGATCTGGGCCAACTGACGCGCGAACCCCAGCGAGGCGCTGCGGATCGCCGCCGGGGCGTCGGCCGAATGGCTGGGGTCGGCGTTGTTGTAGGGGGTCGCCTCGCTCGCGCCGAACACCACCACGCTGGGGCGTTCCAGCGTGGCGAGGTCGGCGGCGGGTAGGGCGGCGAAGGTCGGGCGGGTCATGGACGATGCAATGCCCCAGCCCCGCCAAAGGTTCAGGGGCGATGCTGCCCCAGCACGGTATAGGCCATCACCGCCGTCGCCACCGCCGCGTTCAGGCTGTCGGCGCGGCCCAGCATCGGCAGCTTGACCAGCAGGTCGCATTCGGCGGCCATGTGCGGCGGCATCCCCTGCGCCTCGTTGCCGGTCAGCAGGAAAGTGGGGTCGCCATAGGTCGCCGCACGATAGTCATGGTCGGTATCGAGGCTCAACCCCACCAGCATCCCTGGACCGGCACGCAGCCAGTCGCGGAACGTCGCCCAGTCGGCCCGCGCCACCGCGACGGTGAAGATCGCCCCCATGCTGGCGCGCACCGCCTCGACCGAGAATGGATCGACGCACTCGTCGATCAGGATCAGCCCGCCCGCGCCGGTCGCATCCGCCGTGCGCAGGATGGTGCCGAGGTTGCCCGGATCGCGCAACCGTTCGGCCACCAGCCACAACGAGGCGTTGCGCCGGTCGATCGCGGTCAGGGCGGTCGAGAATTCGTCGTACACACCGACGACCGCCCCCGGATTGTCCTTGCCCGACAGCTTGGAGAGGATGTCGACGGTGGTGGCGATGGCGATTCCGCCCGCCGCCTCGGTTTCCTCGATCAGCGTTTCGAGCAGCGGATGCTTCTCGTCGCTGGCGTAGAAGAGTTCGGCGGGCAGCCAGCCGGTCTCGCGCGCTTCGGTGAGGATGCGTAGGCCCTCCGCCAGAAACCGGCGCTGTTCACGGCGGTGGCGCTTCTCGCGCAGCAGGCGGGCGGCCTTGACGATCGGATTGGAATAGGCAGTGATTTCACGCGGCATGGGCGCCGGTTAGCGCAAAGCCTGTTCCGCGTCGATCGAATCGAGAATGCGCGCGCCGGCCATGAACACCGCGATCGGGCACACCGCGAACAACAGCCAGCCGCCGATGCCGGGATAGAGCTGGACATAATGCAGCCCACGTTCGACCGCGCCGACCGCAAGGCCATAGATGACGAGGAACGCCTCGAACTTGGACTTGATGGTGAACAGGCTTTTGAGGCGGTCGAGCATGATTCACCCCTCTGCAAATCCTGTACCATCCGCAGATACCCGCCATTTCGATGGTCGGCAACATGGTTAAATGTCAATTAACCCGACAAGGTCGAGTGCTTCGTACAGCGCGATCCGCGCCGCCTCCATCGCCACGATCAGCGCCGGATCGCCGATGTCGCCCGGCGCGATGCGCTCGGGCCAGTACGCCTCGATGACCGCCGCGATCCGGTCGAGCTTCGCCTCGTCGACCAGAAAGCGCGGATCGATGCTCGCCGGATCGGCGACGACGCGCAGCCGCAGGCAGGCGGGGCCGCCGCCATTGGCCATCGATTCGCGCACGTCGACGACCTCCAGCCGCCGGATCGGCCCGTTGCCCGCGACCAGTTCGGTCAGCCATGCCCAGACCGACGGCGTGTCGCGCGCCTCGGCTGGCAGGATCAGCGCCATGCCCTCGCCATCGGGCAACGTCACCAGTTGCGCGTTGAAGAGATAGGAGGCGATGGCGTCTTCCAGCGAGACACGCGCGGCGGGCACCTCGACGATCTCGACCGACGGCATCGCCGCGCGCAGGTCGGCGAAAAAACCGTCGCGGTCCTCGAACGCCTGTTCATGCGCGAACAGGACGCGCTCGTTGGCCACCGCGACGACATCGTTGTGGAACGCGCCGGCGGCGATCGCCGCGTCGGACTGGCGGACGAACAACGTGCGGGCGGGGTCGAGCCGGTGGGTCCGCGCGGTGGCTTCGCTGGCGACACGGTCCTGGCGCGCGGGGAACGGGCCGCCGCCCACGCCATAGACGAACACCTCGACCCCCGGTGCGTCATGGCGTTCGCACAGCCGCATGTGGTTGGCCGCGCCCTCGTCACCGAACGGGGCGGGGACCGGGCTGTGGACTGCGAACGCCGGATCGGCGAAGGCGGTGCGCAGTTGCGCCAGCGTCTGCGGCCATTCGTGGCTGCGATGCGGCATCGTCACCAGATTGGCGACCGACAGGTGGCAGCGCCCGTCGCCGCAATCGGGCGCGGGCGAGACGGTCGCGGCATTGGCTGCCCACATCGCCGACGCCGATAGCGCCTGCGCCTGCAACTCCGGCGCGGCATCGGCATAATCGATCGACAGCGCCTCCAGCCAGCGCCGGTCGGGCCGGGCATGCGGCAGCAATATGCCCTGCGTCAGCCCCAGCGCGAGGTTGGCGCGCATCTTCGCCACCCCCTGCAGCGCGGCGGCGCGCGGCCGCGAAACCGCGCCCGCGTTGCGCGTTGCGGCGAGGTTGCCGTGGCTCAGCCCCGCATAATTATGGCTCGGCCCGATGATGCCGTCGAAGTTGATCTCGCGCAGCATCCTATCGCTCCACATGATGCAGGGTCGCGCCGACCTCGACGCCGAGCGCGCGGGCGGCTTGCGGGTCGATCGCGATGCCGTCGCCCCGCAGCGTCACTTCGCCCAGACAGGCGCGGAAGTCGCCCAGCCGCCCGGTCGACAGGATCGACGGCGTGCCGCCGCCCGCGATCTCCACGACCTTGCCCTCGCGCCGGTCGCGCACCGTCGCGATCTGGTCGGTCCGCGCGGTCATCGACGGGCCGCCGTCGAAGATGTCGACGTATTTCTCATAGGCGAAGCCCTCGTTCTCCAGCATCCGCATCGCCGCGCGCCCGGTCGGGTGCGGCAGGCCGATGACGCCGCGCGCCGCTTCGGGCAGCATCGCGATATAGACCGGATGGCGCGGCATCAGGTCGGCGATGAACTGGTTGCCGTGGATCGCGTTGAACTGGTCGGCATCCTGAAAGCTCATGCCGAAGAACCGCCCGGCGACCCCGTCCCAGAACGGCGATCCGCCCGCCTCGTCGATGATCCCGCGCAATTCCGCTAGCACCCGGTCGGCGAAGCGCGCGCGGTGCCGGGCGATGAACAGATAGCGCGAGCGGGCGAGCAGCAATCCCAGCCCGCCGGCGCGCTCGCCGGGATGCAGGAACAGCCCGCCGACCTCGCTCGACCCCTCCAGATCGTTGACGAGGTTGAGGATTTCGGCACGGAACGTGCGCCCCAGCGCCTCGCTGTGCTTGGTCAGCGTGGCGACGCGATAGGAATAGAACGGCCAGCGCTGCCCGACCTTCGTGAAAATCTGCGACGTGCCACGTACCTCGCCGGTGTCGATATTCTCCAGCACCAGCACGAACGCCTCGTCGCGCGGTTCGTCCTCGTCATGCGCGAAGGCGAGCGTACTGCGTTCCAGCTTCGCGATCAGCGCGTTGCGATCGGGCGGCAGGTTGGTGAACCCGCCGCCGGTCAGCTTGGCCATCTCGTAGAGATATTTCAGATCGTCTTCGCGCGCGGCACGGATGCGGAACGTCACAGGCCCCCCTTGCGCGCGATGCGCGATATGGCGACCGCCGACAGCGCGGCACGTTCGGCCAGGCTGTCGACGATCATATATTCGTCCGGCGAATGGATTGCGCCGCCGCGCACGCCCATGGTGTCGATCACCGCCACGCCTTGCGCGGCGATGTTGTTGCCGTCGCACACCCCGCCGGTCGCTGCCCACGCAATCGGGATGCTCAGGTCGCTACCCGTCGCCTGCACCAGCGCGAACAGCTTTGCCGCCTGTGGGTCGATCGGTTTGGGCGGGCGGTTGAAGCTGCCGTGGCGGGAAATCGTGACGTCGCGCGCCTCGGCAACCCCGGCGATGATGCGGTCGATCGCCGCGTCGGCGCGGGCGATGTCGGCGGCGGCCTTCGGGCGGAAATTGACGCGCAGCACCGCATGGTCGGGCACGACGTTGTTCGGCCCGCCACCATCGACACGCGCGGGATTGACCGCCAGCCCCGGTCCCCCCTCCGCCGCCAGCCGCAGCGCAAGATCGGCGGCGGCGACCACCGCGTTGCGGCCCTCCTCCGGGTTGCGCCCGGCATGCGCGCTGCGCCCGGTGACGGTCAGCGAGAAATTGCCGGTGCCGCCGCGCGCGCCGGCCAGCGTCCCGTCGGGCAGCGCCGGTTCATAGGTGAAGGCGGCGACCTTGCCCGCCGCATGGGCCTCGATCAGCGTGGCGGAGGCGAACGACCCGGTTTCCTCGTCGGAATTGACGACCACGTCATAGCCGAAATCCGCCGGCGGCCCGCCCCGCTCGATCGCGCCCAGCGCGGCGAGCAGCACCGCCAGCCCGCCCTTCATGTCCGCCGCACCGGGACCATTCAGCACGGCGGGTTCGCTGTAGCGCGCCTCCTGAAACGGATGATCGACGCCGTACACCGTGTCCATATGCCCGGTGAACAACATCCGGCAGGCCGCCTGCGGACGAACGCGCAGCAGCAGGTGGCGGCCATGCTCGATCGCCCGCACCCGCCCGTCCGGCTCGACCGCATCGACCGGGGCGGGGTCGACCAGCGTCAGTTCGCCGGGCAGGATCGCGAAGGCATCGGCCAGCAGCCCGGCCATCGTCGCCAGCCCGCGCAGGTTGCGCGTCCCGCTGTTCACCGCGACCCAGCGTTCGACCGATGGCAGCATGGCGGCGCCGTCGATATGCTCGATCAGCCGCCGCTCGTCAGACGATAGTCTCTCCATCCGCCATGGTGTAGCCTGCTTCGAGTCTGTTTGAAAACTCGCCAAAGGGCGAGTTTCTTGCGCGGTGCCGGCCCGCTCCCCCTCCCGACCACCCACAGCGTATCCTGAATGGGTGGTCGGGAGGAGGAGCGGGCCGGCACCGCAAAACGCGCAACCGCGCGTTTCAAACAACCTTCTAGGGCGGATCGACATTCAACGAAATGCCGTCCCAATCTGCTCCCCTCCCTTGTCAGGGAGGGGAGGCGCCTGAGCCGCCGTCCGGCTGAATGTCGATCGGTCCTAGAAGGCGTAGACCAGCGATGCCCGCCCGGTAGTGTCGGCGTTGACCCGCCCGGCGGGGGGCAGGCTTTCATACTGGATGTTATAGGAAAACCGCGCCGACAGCGGCCCGAGCAGCTTGGCATCGATCGCGGTCAGGCTGGTGACGGTGCTGTTCGCCGCCTGGAGATAGGCTGAGGTATCCTGCCTAAGCGTCAGCGCCGAGGTCAGCTTCCAGTCGAGATCGACCGACCCGCGCCCCGCCAGATTGCGCTCGACATTGCCGTCGGTGAAGGTCGTGTGGCGGAACGCCGGTCCCAGTTCGACGTCGAGCGTGATCGGCCCGCGCGCCAGCACGGTATAGCCCGCGCCGCCCGATGCCGAATAACGATCGTGATAGCCGAAGAACTGGTCGGACTCATACTGTGCCGCGCCATAGACGTAGAGCCTGTCGTCGACCTTGTAGTTCGGTTCGAACGCCGCGAGATAATGTTCGCGGGTGGTGACGTTGTTCGTCTCCTGATAATCCGCCTGCAACTTCAGCTTGTGCCGCCAGCGATAGCCTTCGCGCGACAGGTCGAGCACGCCGGTGACGCCCAGCGTGTTCGAATTGCCGCCGTTGATCCAGCCGCCGATCTCGGCCCGCCCTTTCAGCAATGCGCCGAACGAGGCGGTGCGCAGCAGCTTGACGTTCTTCTCGCTGCGTTCGGATGTATAATGCGATGCCAGTTCGGCGATCTTCTGCGAATGTTTCGGCGCGGCCTTGCGGGCATATTTGACGATGGTGGCGACGTCGCCGTCGTTGCCCGACGCCATCGCCTCTTCCAGCATCGTGCGGATCTCGATCGGCAGATCGGGTTCCGGCGGCAGGTCCGCATAATAGGCGCCGAGCGGCAGCAGGAACAGGGGGTTGGGCATCGCCACTCCGCTATAGCCGATCCGCTTGCCGCAGCGTGAACGCTCCGTCGTGGTTCAAGGGCGGCTCACCGGTGCAGGTGTGGGGAAAAGGCAGCGATCACCGCTTCGTACAGCGTCTTCTTGAACGGCACGATCATCGACGGCAGGTCGGCGGGGTCGGCCCAGCGCCATGCGCGGAACTCGGGTTCGGGCGTCGCGATGTCGATGTCGCCATCCTCGCCGTCGAACGCGAACAGGAACCAGCGCTGGCGCTGGCCGCGCCATTTGCCCTTCCAGATGCGGCCGATCATGTCGTCGGGCAGGTCGTAGAACAGCTCGTCGGGCGCCTCGGCGATCAGCCGGACCTTGGTCGCGACCACCCCGGTTTCCTCGCGCAATTCGCGCACGGCGGCGTCGAGCGGTGCCTCACCGGGATCGATACCGCCCTGCGGCATCTGCCACGCCTCCAGCGTCGAATCGAGCCGCTGGCCGACGAAGATCTGTCCGTCGCGGTTCATCAGCATGACGCCCGCGCAGGGGCGATAGGGGAGCGAAGTCTTGTCCATGTCGGCTCCCTTACCGCGTGCCCGCCGCCTGCGCCATCACCCGGTCGGCCTCCGCCTCGGTCACGATCGTCTTCAACACCGCCAGCGCGCCCGCGACATCGCCGACGCTGGAGGGGATCGCGCGGCGCAGCGTCACGAAACCATGGATATTGCCCCGCGCCTCGCGGAAGGTGACGGCCACGCCCGCCTGCGCCAGCTTCGCGGCATAGGCCCGCCCCTGATCGCGGATCGGGTCGAGGCTCGCGGTCAGCACCAGCGCGCGCGGCAGGTCGTGACAATCGCCCAGCAGCGGCGACCCGCGCACCTGCGACGGGTCCGATCGATAGGCGTCGGCGAAATACTGCAATCCCTCGCGGGTCAGCAGATAGCCATCGGCGAACTGCTCGAACGACGGATAGGCTTGCGAGAAGTCCGCCGCCGGATAGATCGGAAATTGCGCGATCACCGGTACGGCGGCGGGTGCGTCGCGCAGGGCCATCGCGGTGGTGATGGTCAGCTTGCCGCCCGCGCTGTCGCCGGCCAGCACCAGCGAGGCGACCTTCAGCCCCAGTTCGGCGGGTGCGTCGGCCACCCACCGCGCCGCCGCCTCGGCATCGTCGGGCGCGGCGGGCCATGGATGTTCGGGGGCGAGGCGATAGCCGACCGACACCACCGGCAGGTCGAGCGCGCGCGCCATTTCGGCGCAGAAGCCGGCGTGCGTCGCGACATCACCGATCACGAAGCCGCCACCGTGATAGAACACCACCACCGGTCCGGCGACCCGGTCCTCGCGGGTGTCGAACACCCGCGCGCCGATCGTGCCGCCCGCCACCGGAATCACCACGTCGCGCGTCACCGCCAGATCGCCGACGCCCAGATCGGCGACATCCTTCATCGCCAGATACTGCGCCCGCGCCGCCGGAGCATCGAGTTCGTGCATCCGTGGCCCCGGCACGCGCGCCAGATAGTCGAGGAACACCCGCACATCGGGCCGGACATACGGATCGGACAAACGGCGTCTCCTGTGGACCATGCGCGTTGCGGCACGGGGCTTGCCCCCTACCTATGCAGCGTGATCCCCGTCGTCCACCACCCCGACTATGTCGCCGAGGCCCCGCCCGGCAGCCGCTATCGCTGGGGCAAGAACGGCCTCGTCCGTGACCTGCTCATCGATCTGGGCGACCGGGTGGAATGGCACGAAGGCCCGCCCATGCCGCGCGCGTGGATCGAGGCGGTGCATGACGACGATTATGTCGCCGAGGTGATCGAGGCGCGGGTGCCCCCGGCCAAGGAACGGCGGATCGGTTTCGCCGTCACCCCGCCGATGGCGCTGCGTGCGCAGGCGGTGCCCGGCGGCACCTATGCCGCCGCGCGGGTGGCGATGGCGCGCGGCTATGCCGCCAACACCGCCGGGGGCAGCCACCATGCGCTGGCCGATACCGGGGCGGGCTATTGCGTGTTCAACGACCTCGCCATCGCCGCCTACCGGCTGGTCGAGGAGGGGACGTGCGCGCGGGTGCTGGTGGTCGATGTCGACGTGCATCAGGGCGATGGCACCGCCTCGCTGCTCGCCGGGCGGCATGGCCTCGCGACCTATTCGATCCATGCCGAAAAGAATTTTCCGGCGCGCAAGGCCCGCTCGACGCTCGACGTCGGCCTGCCCGACGGGATGGGCGACGACGAATATCTGGCGACGCTGGAGGCGACACTGGTGCCGCTGATCGATTCGTTCGCGCCGTCGCTGCTGCTGTATCAGGCGGGGGTCGATCCGTTCGCCGGCGACCGGCTCGGGCGGCTGGCGCTCACGCAAGCCGGCCTGATCGAGCGCGACCGCTGGATGGGGCGACTGGCGCGCGCGAAGGGACTGCCGATCGCCAGCGCGCTGGGCGGCGGCTACGGCGACCTCCTCGAAGTGGCACATCGCCATATCGCGTCGATCGTCGCGGTGGCGGAGGGAACCGGGGTCGCTGCGCAGGCGTAACGTCGCTCGATGACCGATCCCGTCCTGCTCTGGCTCCGCCAGGACCTCCGCCTGCGTGACCACCCCGCGCTCGTCGCCGCCGCCCACGCCGGGGCGGTGATCCCGGTCTATGTCCTCGACGACGACGCACCGGGCGACTGGCGCATCGGCGGCGCGCAACGCTGGTGGCTGCATCACAGCCTGACCGCGCTCGACAAGGCGCTGCGCGACAAAGGCTCGCGCCTGATCCTGCGGCGTGGCGATGCGGTGAAGGAATTGCGGGCGCTCATGACCGAAACCGGTGCGGGTGAAATTCACTCGATGCGTCACTACGAACCATGGTGGGTCAAGGCACAGGACGCGCTCGGCGATTGCCTCACCTTGCACGACGGCAACCACCTGCGCCCGCCCGAAAGCGTCACCACCGGGTCGGGCGGAATGTTCAAGATCTATTCGTCATTCTGGAAGGCGCTCAACCGGATGCTGCCGCCCGACGATCCGGTCGCAGCGCCCCGCAGCATTCCCGCGCCGCCCAAATGGCCGAAGTCGGACACCCTCGCCGACTGGAACCTGCTGCCGACCAAGCCCGACTGGTCGACCGCATTCACCGCATGGACCCCCGGCGAGGACGGCGCACACGCCGCGCTCAAATCCTTTGCGAAGCGCCTCGGCGACTATGACACCGCCCGCAACCTGCCCTCGATCGACGGCAGCTCCAACCTGTCGCCGCACCTCCACCATGGCGAGATCACCCCACGCCAAATCTGGGCCGCGCTCGACGGGTCGGGTGACAGCCTGACGACCTTCCGCAAGGAACTGGCGTGGCGCGACTTCGCCAGCGGCGTCATCTTGTCGATGCCCGACTATGCCGACGCCAATGGCCGCGCCCGCTACGACAAGATGCCATGGCGCACCGGTGCCGCCGCGAAGCGCGACCTCAAGGCGTGGCAGGAAGGGCGCACCGGCTATCCGATCGTCGATGCCGGCATGCGGCAATTGTGGCAGGTCGGCTGGATGCACAACCGGGTGCGGATGATCGCCGCCTCGTTCCTCATCAAGCATCTGCTGATCGACTGGCGCGAGGGGGAGCGCTGGTACTGGGACTGTCTGGTCGATGCCGACTACGGCAACAACGCCGTCAACTGGCAATGGGTCGCGGGCACCGGGGTCGATTCGAACATGTTCGGGCGGATCATGGCCCCGCTGACCCAGTCCGAAAAATTCGATGCCGCCGGCTATATCCGCCGCTGGGTGCCCGAACTGAAGCATCTGTCCGACGCGCAGATCCACGATCCCGACGCCGCCGGCTGCCGCCCGAAGGACTATCCCGAAAAGCGGATCGACCACCGCGAGGCACGCGAACGCGCGCTGGCGGCGGCGAAAGGCGTCTGATCCTACTTGCCGACGGTCGCATGCCGTGCTGTCAGGCGCGCGATGTCTGCCGACCCGTTCGCCCTGCTTGCCCCGCTGTTCGCCCGCGCCCTCGACCGGATCGACCACGGCCTCGCCGCCGGCGCGATCGAGGCGACGCTGCCCGACGGGAGCCGGCGGCGGCTTGGCGGGCGCGGCGATGGGCCGGTGGCGATCGTCGTCCTCCACCGTTGGCGCGCGATGTGGCGGCTGGCGCGCGGCGGTTCGGCCGGCTGGTACGAGGCATGGGCCGATGGCGACTGGTCGAGTCCCGATCCGGTGCCGTTGTTCGACCTGTTCATGCGCAACGCGCAGACGCTCGGCACCGCCGCGCGCGCCGGCGGCGTGTCGCGGCTGCTGCGCCGGCTGAACCACCGCGCGCGCCGCAACGACCGGCCGGGGGCGAAGGCGAACATCGCCGCGCATTACGACCTCGGCAATGATTTCTACCGCGAATGGCTCGACCCGACGCTGACCTATTCCAGCGCGATCTTCGCCGACCCGCACGAACCGCTGGAGGCCGCGCAGCACCGCAAGCTCGCCGCGATCCTCGACCGGACGGCGACCGCGTCGGGCGAGCGCATCCTCGAAATCGGCTGCGGCTGGGGATCGTTCGCCGCCACCGCCTCAGCGGCCGGCCGGCAGGTCGATGCCATTACGCTCTCCACCCGCCAACTGGCGCAGGTCGAGGCGCTGGCGCTACCCGGCGTCGCCGTCTCGCTCACCGATTACCGCGACGTCACCGGCCAGTATGACGCGATCGCCAGCATCGAAATGGTCGAG
Source organism: Sphingomonas sp. Leaf4 (assembly GCF_920939515.1). NCBI lineage: Bacteria > Pseudomonadati > Pseudomonadota > Alphaproteobacteria > Sphingomonadales > Sphingomonadaceae > Sphingomonas > Sphingomonas sp. Leaf4. Next base: position 354,163 of record NZ_CAKLBB010000002.1, read on the forward strand.
GCGGTCGGCCACGAATATTGGCCCGCCTATCTCGACACGATCGCCGCCCGGCTGAAACCCGGCGGCCGCGCCGCGCTCCAGTATATCGCCATCGCCGAACCGCTGTTCGACGCCTATGCCGGCAATGTCGACTTCATCCAGGCGCATGTCTTTCCCGGTGGCATGCTGTTGTCCGAACGTCGCTTCCGCGCGTTGGCCAAGGTACGCGGGCTGGCATGGCGCGATGTCCACCACTTCGGCCTCGACTATGCCGAAACGCTGCGGCGCTGGCGCCACGCCTTCGACACCGCCCGCGCCGACGGCCGCCTGCCGATGATCGACGACCGGTTCGCCGACCTGTGGCGCTATTACCTGATGTATTGCGAGGGCGGGTTCCGGGGCGGCGGCATCACCGTGGCGCAGGTGACGTTGGTGAAGGGCGGCTGATCTAGGCGGGGTCGCCATTCAACGAAATGGCTTCCCAATCTGCTCCCCTCCCTGACAAGGGAGGGGTTGGGGGGTGGGTTGGCCGGTTGTGGAGCGCGTACGTTTCCTCGCGGGCCGACCCACCCCCGGCCCCTCCCTTGTCAGCGAGGGGAGCCGCTGGCCCTAACCGCACAGCGCCACACCCTTGGGAGTGCGCAGCGCCTCCGCCTCCGACGCGCTCTCGCTCAGCCGGTCGAGCGTCAGCCCGGCGAGCGACGCCCGCCGCGTACACAGTCGTTCGCACCCAGCCGGCAGCTTGCCCGGAAAACGCACCCGGTCGCCGTCGAACCCGGCGTCGAAACGGCAGCCCTGCCCGAAATCGACCGACAGCGTCTCGCCCATCCGCGTCGCGCTGCCGCGCGCGGTGCAGCCGATGCCGTCGCCATAATCGATGAACCCGCCGATCCGCACCGTATCGCCGCGCTCGATCAGGCACAGCCGGTCGCCCTCGCGCGCGAGCAGCCCGGTCGCGGCACGGGTCGCCGGATCGCGCACGATGCCGCGCTCGATCGCCGCCGCCTCCAGCGCCGCGCCGCCTTGCGCCGGTGCGTCGCCACCCGGCCCCGAACAGGCGGCGAGCAGCAGCAGCCATGGCAACGCCCTCATGACACCGGGACCAGCCGATCCCCCTCGATCCGGCGAAAGAAGCAACTCGCCGCGCCGGTATGGCAGGCGGGGCCAGCGGGGATGCAGCGCAGCCACAGCGCGTCCTGATCGCAATCAATCCGCGCCTCTACCACGCGCAGCACGTTGCCCGACGTCTCGCCCTTCTTCCACAACCGGGCGCGGCTGCGCGACCAGAAGGTCGCCTCGCCGCTCTCGATCGTCAGCCGCAGCGCGTCGGCGTTCATATGCGCGACCATCAGCGGTTCGCCGCTGGCAGCGTCGACGGCGATCGCCGTCAACAGCCCGTCGCCATCGAATTTGGGGTTCAGCACCAGTCCGGTGTCACGGTGTTCCATCGCCGCAACTCCTATCGCCGATCACGGTTCCGCCGCAATCGACGATCAAAGGGCGACAAATCGATTCCGCCTGCCTATATGGCGGTCGTGTGACACGCTTACCCCCGGAAGGGCCTATGTTCACCACCCATCCATTCGACGACGACAAGCTGCGCGAAGAGTGCGGCATCTTCGGTGTTTCCGGCGCGGACGGCGCGGCGGCACTGGTAGCGCTTGGCCTCCACGCGCTCCAGCACCGCGGCCAGGAAGCGGCCGGCATCTGTAGCTGGGACGGGGCGATGTTCCATACCCAGCGCGCGCAGGGCCATGTCGCGGGCAATTTCGACCGGCCCGAGATCATCGAATCGCTGCCCGGGGCCACCGCCTGCGGCCATGTGCGCTATTCGACCACGGGCGAGACGTCGAACCGCAACATCCAGCCGCTGTACGCCGAACTGGCGTCGGGCGGGTTCGCCGTGGCGCATAACGGCAATCTTTCCAACGCGATGCGGCTGCGCAAGGATCTGGTCCGCACCGGATCGATCTTCCAGTCGACCAGCGACACCGAGGTCATCATCCACCTCGTCGCGACGTCGAACTACCGCACACTGCTCGATCGGTTCATCGACGCGTTGAAGCAGGTCGAGGGTGCCTATTCGCTGATCTGCATGACGCCCGAGGGGATGATCGCCTGCCGCGATCCGCTGGGCATCCGGCCGCTGGTGATGGGCCGTCTGGGCGACGGTGCCTATATCTTCGCGTCAGAAACCGTGGCACTCGACGTGGTCGGCGCGGAATTCGTCCGCGAGGTCGATCCGGGCGAGCTGGTCATCGTCAAGAACGGCGAACTGCGCTCGATCCGCCCGTTCGCGCCGCTCAGCCCGCGTCCGTGCATCTTCGAATGGGTCTATTTCTCGCGGCCCGATTCGATCAGCGACGATCGATCGATCTATTCGGTGCGCAAGGCGATCGGCGCCGAACTGGCGTCCGAAAATCCGGTCGATGCCGATCTGGTGATCCCGGTGCCCGATTCGGGCGTTCCCGCCGCGATCGGCTATGCCCAGGCATCGGGCATTCCCTTCGAACTCGGCATCATCCGCTCGCACTATGTCGGGCGCACTTTCATCCAGCCGGGCGACAAGGTCCGCCATCTCGGCGTCAAGCTCAAGCACAACGCCAACCGCAAGCTGATCGAGGGCCGCAAGATCGTCCTGATCGACGATTCGATCGTGCGCGGCACGACCAGCCTCAAGATCGTGCAGATGATGCGCGATGCCGGCGCGGCCGAAGTCCATATGCGCATCGCCAGCCCGCCGACGCGGCATAGCTGCTTCTACGGCGTCGACACGCCCGAACGCGCCAAGCTGCTCGCCGCCAAGCTCGATCTCGGCGGGATGACCGATTATATCCAGGCCGACAGCCTCGCTTTCGTATCGATCGACGGGCTGTACCGCGCACTGGGCGAAGCGGCGCGCACCGCCGTCCGCCCGCGCTATTGCGACGCCTGCTTTACCGGCGACTATCCGACGCCATTGACCGATCAGGACGAAACCAGCTCGGTCGATCAGCTCGCCATGCTGGCCGAACGGGTCGGATGAGCGAGCGGTTGAAGGGGCAGTTGGTCCTCGTCACCGGTGCCAGCCGTGGCATCGGGGCGGCGACCGCGATTGCCCTCGCCGGGGAGGGGGCGCATGTCGTCCTCGTCGCGCGCACGGCGGGCGGGCTGGAGGAGGTCGAGGACGCGATCTATGCCGCCGGCGGATCGGCGACGATCGCCCCGGTCGACCTCTATGACCTGACCGCGATTCCTCGCCTCGTCTCGGCGATCGCCGAGCGGTGGCGGGCGCTCGACGCGCTGGTGCTGAACGCCGGTGCGCTTGGCACGCTGGGGCCGGTGCCGTCGTTCGACCTGAAGGAATTCGACAAGGTGATGGCGCTGAACGTCACCGCCAACGCCGCGCTGATCGCCGCCTTCTCGCCGATGCTGCGCCTTGCGCGCGCCGGGCGGGTGGTCGGCGTCACCTCGTCGGTCGGGGCCGTGCCGCGCGCCTATTGGGGGATGTACGGCGCGTCGAAGGCGGCGTTCGACAATCTCGTCGCCAGTTATGGCCTCGAAATGGCGAACATCTCGCCGGTCCGCACCGCGATCGTCGATCCGGGTGCTACCCGCACGAAGATGCGCGAACGCGCTTATCCGGGCGAGGACCCGCAGAGCGTGAAACCGCCCGAGCGGGTGGCCGATGCGATCGTCGCACTGCTCGCCGACGGGTTCGAGACGGGCACCCGCATCCGCGTGGATTGAGCGCGCGGTCGCTGTCCTACACCGCCGTCGAACGATAGATCGGGCAGGGGAGGCGATACCGCTTCTCCTGCTCTTTCTCTGTCGTCGACATATCGCCCGGTCCGCCTGTCGCGCGATGTCGTGGTTAGTGTAAACTTTGTAAACTTTGGGGGGAATTACGGCTCGATCGTCGGCGTCCACGGGCGTTCGCGAAACCATTTGGTGATGATGTATTTCGTCCCCTCGACCACCGCCATTCCTTCGTGCAGCGTGGCGAGGTTGGGGCTGCCGTCGGGGTTCATATTGTCCCACGCGACCAGCATGCCGGGACGCGGATTGAACCGCACCCCGGCCTGCGGAAACCACGTCGCGCCGCCCTGTTCGACCTCGTTGAGATAGACCATCGCCGTCCACGTTCGCTGCCCGCCCTGCACCGCCATCGACGCCCAATAGGGTTCGTTCTCGTTGAAATAATCATTGTGCGCGCGGAATTGCTGCCCCGGCGCATAGCGCTGTCCCTGCATCGTCTCGCCATGTTCGGGCGGCAGGCCCAGCAGATGTGCGATCTTCTCGTCGATCGGTTGCAGCAGTGGGTGCCAGCGGTCGAGATCGCAACTGTCGCTGGTGCGGAAATTGGGGTCGTTGGTGCTGGTCAGCAGCGTCGACTTGCGCCGCCCATTGTCGATCGTCGCGATCAGCAGCGTGCATTCCTCGTCCGACAGGAAGCCCGGCAGCGCGAAGAGGACCGCGGCATCGGTCTTGGCGCGGCGGATGCCGGGGACGGTCGACAGGTTTTCCTCGACCTCCCGGCCGAAATCGGCCCGGACGGGGGAGGGGGTGCCGGGCGGCTTGCGAAGGGCGGTGGTCATGGCTGCGTTCAATCAAATCGGGAGCATGGTGTCGAGGGGAAGGCGTTTTTGATCGTCATTTCGGCGAAGGCCGGAATCCATTGTGTCGGGAGGCCACGGCTCCATCGATACCGCCCGTATCCATGGATTCCGGCCTTCGCCGGAATGACGGAGAAGCATCAATGCCCCACCGGCGTCTCCATCAACTCCACCAGCACCCCGCCCATGTCGCGCGGATGAACGAACACGATCAACGTCCCATGCGCCCCGATCCTCGGATGCCCCAGCACCCGCGCACCCTTGGCGGTCAGCTCGGCGATCGCGGCATGGATGTCCGCCACCTCGAAGCACAGGTGATGCTGCCCGCCGCCCGGGTTCTTCGCCAGAAACCCCGCGATTGGCGAGGTGTCGTTATACGGCTCGATCAGCTCGATCTGGCTATTGGGCGCATCGATGAAACACACCTTCACCCCCTGCGCCGGCAGATCGAACGGCTCCCCGATCGCCTCCGCGCCGAGCAGGCTGCAATACATGTCGATCGACGCCGCGATCGACGGCGTGGCGATCCCGACATGGTTGAGGCGGCCGAGGGTCATGGTGGTATCTCCTAACATCCGCCAAGCGTGTCGCGCTCGCCGCCTTCGGGAACATAGCGCCCGCCGCGCCGCACGTAGTGGGCGTCGAAATTGCGCGCGCCGGTGAAGCGGACGACGAACGACCGGTTGGGCACCACGTCGACGATCTTGCCGACCGTCGTCTTGGCCTGTTCGCTCGGCACCGCGCCGTCGTCGCTCGCCATCACCTGGATCGTGGCGAGTTCGGCGGGGCCGGCCGGGCGCAGTTCGGTCAACGTCGCGAACGAACAGCTATAGCCCTGCCACGTGCCGCCGCCCTCGGTATAGACGACCGGTAGGTCGCCGATCGTGCGCGATACGCTCCATTCGGAAATGCTGCCGCTGCTGCCCGATCGTACCGCGAACGGCAGCGCGCGGGTGACGTGGACGCCGCCTGTGTCCTGTCGTAGATAATGGATCGCGACGGCACCCCCCTCGACATGCGCCGCGTCGGGGATCGTGCCGGGGTTGACCAGCACCGGGCCGAACGGCGTGTCGACCAGTTGCCCATCGGCATAGACCATCCGCGACCCCTCGGGCGTGCGGGCCTCCATGCCATCGGGAAACGCCGAACGCTGCGCCGCCGCCAGCGTCAGGCCACTCGGCGAGGGCTTGGGCGTCGGCGATGCGGCGGGGGCAGGGCCGGCGGGTCGATGGTCGACGAACAGCCGCACCGCCGCGAACCCGGCCACCGCCAGCACGACCACGATCAGCGCGAGGCGGAGCAGCCGGCTCACAGCGGAATATTGTCGTGCTTCTTCCACGGATTTTCGAGGCGCTTGTTCCTGAGCTTCCTGAGCCCCAGCGCCACCCGCCGCCGCGTCGAATGCGGCAGGATCACCTCGTCGATGAACCCCTTGCTCGCCGCCACGAACGGGTTGGCGAAGCGGGTCTCATATTCGGCCGTCCGCGCCGCGACCTCGGCCGGGTCCTTCGACCGGAAGATGATCTCCACCGCGCCCTTCGCGCCCATCACCGCGATCTCGGCGGTCGGCCACGCATAGTTCAAATCGCCGCGCAGGTGCTTCGACGCCATCACGTCATACGCCCCGCCATAGGCCTTGCGGGTGATGACCGTGATCTTCGGGACCGTCGCCTCGGCATAGGCGAACAGCAGTTTCGCGCCGTGCTTGATGATCCCCGAATGCTCCTGTCCCACGCCCGGCAGGAAGCCCGGCACGTCGACGAAGGTCACGATCGGGATGTCGAACGCATCGCAAAAGCGCACGAACCGCGCCGCCTTCTTCGACGAATTGATGTCGAGGCACCCGGCCAGCACCATCGGCTGGTTGGCGACGATGCCGACGGTCCGCCCCTCGATCCGGCCGAACCCGATCAGGATGTTGCCGGCATGGCCCGGTTGCAGCTCGAAGAAGCTGCCGTCGTCGACCGTCCGCACGATCAGCTCGTGCATGTCATAGGGCTGGTTGGCGCTCGGCGGGATCAGCGTGTCGAGGCTCGGCTCGATCCGGTCCCACGGATCGTCGGACGGCCGCGCGGGCACGCCGGTCCGGTTGGAGGCGGGCAGGAAGTCGATGAAGTCGCGCGCCGCCAGCAGCGCCTCGATATCATTCTCGAACGCGCAATCGGCGACCGAGGATTTGGTGGTGTGGGTGATCGCGCCGCCCAGTTCCTCCTGCGTGACCACCTCGTTCGTCACCGTGCGGACCACGTCGGGGCCGGTGACGAACATGTAGCTCGAATCCTTCACCATGAAGATGAAGTCGGTCATCGCCGGCGAATACACCGCACCCCCTGCGCACGGCCCCATGATGAGCGACAACTGCGGCACGACGCCCGATGCCAGCACGTTGCGCTGGAACACCTCGGCATAGCCGCCGAGGCTGGCGACGCCCTCCTGAATCCGCGCGCCGCCGGAATCGTTGAGGCCGATGACCGGCGCACCGACCTTCAGCGCCATATCCATGATCTTGCAGATCTTTTGCGCATGCCGTTCGGACAGCGATCCGCCGAACACGGTGAAATCCTGACTGAACACATACACCAGCCGACCGTTGACCGTGCCCGATCCGGTGACGACGCCATCGCCGGGAATCACCTGATCCGGCATGCCGAAGTCGACGCAGTTGTGCTCGACATACATGTCGAGTTCCTCGAACGACTCCGGGTCGAGCAACACCTCCAGCCGTTCGCGGGCGGTCAGCTTGCCCTTGGCATGCTGGGCCGCGACTCGCTTCTCGCCGCCGCCGGCGCGCGCGCCTGCACGCCGTTTCTCCAGCGCTTCGAGTGCTTCGAGCATCGTCTCTCCTTGGCCGCTTGCTGCGGGTCTTGCCCCCCTCTTGCCAGCAAGCACGCCCCGAGCGCAACATTCTTGCGTCAGCCGAAGCGATAGCCCGAGACGACCCAGCCCATCACCGTATCGCGATAATCGCACACCGCCGGCCCGTCGCCGCCTGCGCCCAGCGCCACCATCAGCGGTAACAGATGCTCGGCCTCCGGGTGGGCGAAGCGGGCATGCGGCAGCGTTTCCCAATCGATCACCCGCTGCGCCCGCGCCGCAGGATCGGGATCGGTGACGGCGGCGGTGAGTGCTGTGTCCCATTCGGTGGCGACCGGCGTCACCTGCGGTCCGCGTGCGCGCAGGTTGTGGAAGCTCATCCCCGACCCGACGATCAGCACGCCTTCGTCGCGTAGCGGCGCCAGCGCGCGGCCAAGCGCGACATGCGCCGCGGGATCGAGGCTGTCGATCAGCGAGAGTTGCACGAGCGGAATGTCCGCCCCGGGCACCGCGACCATCATCGGCACGAACACGCCATGGTCCCAGCCGCGCGTGGCTTCCCCGGCGGTCACGAACCCGGCCGCCGCGAGCAACGCCGCCGTCCGCCGCGGGAGCGCGGGCGATCCGGGCGCATTCCAGCGCAGGTGATAGGTGTGTTCGGGAAAGCCGTAATAGTCGAACAACAGGCCCGGCCGTTCGCCGACATGGACGGTCGGCACCGGCGCTTCCCAATGGCCCGACACCATCAGGATCGCCCGTGGTCGTTCCGGCAACGAGGCGAGGAGGCCTGCCAGATACGCTTCCATCGGTCGCCACATCGGATCGGGGGCCGCACCGGGGTTGAGGAAAAAGCACGGGCCGCCGCCGTGCGGGAGGAAAAGGGTAGGGAGCGTCATGCCCCGAACGTCGTCCCATCGCCGCCCCGCGACAAGGTGCTCGCAAGGAAACGACCCGTTTCGCTTGGCGTCGCGCCGCCGACCGCCCTACAAGGGGTCGGCATGAGCCGCCTGACCGTCAACAACAATCCGGTCGAATACCGAATCGATCCCGACACGCCGTTGCTGTGGGCGCTGCGCGACGTGTCGAACCTGACCGGCACCAAATATGGCTGCGGCACCGGGCATTGCGGGGCATGCGTGGTCGATGTCGATGGGCGCGCGGTCAAATCGTGCCAAGTATCGATCGGCAGCCTCGAAGGCACGTTCGTCACCACGATCGAGGGGCTGTCGCGTGATCGCAGCCATCCGGTGCAGGCGGCGTTTCTCGCGGCGCAGGTCGTGCAATGCGGCTATTGCGTGCCGGGGTTCGTGATGGCTGCCGCCGCGCTGCTGCGCCAGAACCGCGATCCCGGAGAAGCGGAGATCGCGCAGGCGCTCGATCATCTGTGCCGCTGCGGCATCTATCCCCGGCTGATCGATGCGGTGCGCCGGGCGGCGGCGGCGCAGCGCGGCGACACCGTGCTCGAACCACCCCCGCGCCCCGGCATCGATCGCGCCGAGGCCGCACGCGAGGTGCCGGCGCTCACCCCGCCGGAGTGACCGGTTCCATACGAACGAATCCTTTCAATCGCCTGTCATCGCCATTCAGCAACGGTTGATCGCTTGTCGGGCATAACGGCAGCATCGAAGCCGGCGATGTCTCCGGCGGTGGAGGAAGCATCATGAAGTCCCGTTTCCTGCTGGCACTGCTGGGTGCGACAACCCTGATCCCGGCAACCGCGATGGCGCAGGATGCGCCCGACCGTCCCGGCCCGCGCGGCCGCGAGCGGATCGAACGGCAAGGTGGCGGCGAAGCGCCGGGCGCGCGTGCCGAGTTCAACACCGCGGTACGGGTCGAGGCTCCCGAAGCCCGTGTCGAGCGTCCGCAGAGCGACGCCGGCCCACGTTGGCAGGGGCGGCCCGACCGGGGCGATCGCGGCGACGGCGGCAATGCGCGGCCCGACCGTCCGGATCGTGGCGAGCGTGGCGACGGCAACCGCTGGCAGGGCCGACCCGATCGTGGCGACCGTCCCGACGCCGGTGCCGGTGCCGGTGCCGGTGCCGGTGCCGGCTGGCAGCCGCGCCCGGATCGTCCCGCCCGCCCCGAAGGCGTCGATCGGCGCGAGTTCCCGCGCGATGGACAGGGTCAGGTCGATCGCGACGCGCTGCGCCGGCAATGGCAGGACGGCCGTCGCGGCGAATGGCAGCGCGATCAGCAGCGTGGCCAGCAACAGCGCGACCAATGGCAACGCGATCAACAGCGTGACCAGTGGCAGCGCGACCAGCAGCGCGGCGACTGGCAGCGTAACCGCGACCGTCGTGACGGCGGCTGGAGCCGCAGCGACGGCGACTGGCGCGACAACGGCCGCTATCAGAACGACCGGAACGATCGCAGCCAGTGGAACCGTGGGTGGCGCGCTGATCGCCGCTACGACTGGAACCGCTATCGCGACTCCAATCGTGGGCTGTACCGCCTGCCGCGCTATTATGCACCGCAAGGCTATGGCTATGGCTATCGTCGCTTCGGCATCGGCGTGACGCTCAATTCGTTCCTGTTCGGATCGAACTACTGGATCAACGACCCCTATTATTATCGTCTGCCCGAAGCGTACGGGGCCTATCGCTGGGTGCGCTATTACAACGACGCGCTGCTGGTCGACGTGCGGACCGGCCGGGTGGTCGACGTGGAATACGACATCTTCTGGTGATCCTGCCGTGCCGCGATGGTCGTAACCGACCGTCGCGGCACGTTATTGCTGGCGTTCGCCGCCGCCTTTCCGCAAAACCGTAACAAAAGATACGGGAGAGCGATTCGATGGCGGATGATCTGCGCGTGATGCGCGACGGCGACGTGCTGCGCCTGACGCTCGACCGGCCCGACCGGCTGAACGCCGCGCCCCCGGCACTGTTCGATGCGATCCGCGAATGTCTGGGCGATCTGGACGGCGCGCGTGCCGTCCTGCTGTGCGGCGAAGGGCGCGCCTTTTGCTCGGGAGCGGACATTGCCGCCGCCGCCGGCCTTGCGGATCCCTATGTAGCGCTGACCGATCACTATCACCCGACGTTGCAGGCGATCGCCGACCTGGACGTGCCGGTCGTCAGCGCGGTGCGCGGCGCGGCGGCGGGTATCGGGTGCAGCCTCGCGCTCGCCGCTGATTTCTGCGTCGCATCGGAGCGCGCCTATTTCCTGCAGGCGTTCATCAACATCGGCCTCGTCCCCGACGGCGGGGCGAGCTGGATGCTGCCGCGCCTGATCGGGCGGGCGCGGGCGGCGCGGATGATGCTGCTGGGCGAACGGATCGATGCCGCGACCGCGCTCGACTGGGGCATGATCCATGCGGTCGTGCCCGACGATATGCTGGAGGCGGAGGCGCTGGCGCTCGCCCACCGGCTGGCGGCGGGGCCGACTGTGGCGATCGGCCTTGCCCGCCGCAACCTGACCCACGCACTCGACAGCAGTTACCCGGACGCGATGGCGCGCGAGGCCGAGGCGCAGCGTACCGCGCGCGACACCGCCGACGCTATTGAAGGGGCTGGTGCGTTCGTCGCCAAACGAAACCCCCGCTTTCTCGGGCGTTGATGGCAAACCTCGACTTCACGGCCCGCATGGCCCAAGGAACTGCATGATGACCGGCCCGACGATCGACGACTGGCAGAAACTCGCCGCGCGCGAGGTGAAGGGCGCGGACCTCACCTGGACCACGCCCGAAGGGATCACGGTCAAGCCGCTCTATACCGCCGCCGACGCGCCCGATCCGGGGCTGCCCGGCTTTGCGCCGTTCACCCGCGGGGTAAAGGCGTCGATGTATGCCGGCCGGCCATGGACCATCCGCCAATATGCCGGGTTCTCGACCGCCGGAGAATCGAACGCCTTCTATCGTCGCAATCTGGCGGCGGGGCAGAAGGGGCTGTCGGTCGCGTTCGATCTGGCGACGCATCGCGGCTACGACAGCGATCATCCGCGTGTGGCGGGCGATGTCGGCAAGGCCGGGGTCGCGATCGACACGATCGACGACATGAAGATCCTGTTCGACGGCATTCCGCTCGACACCATGTCGGTCAGCATGACGATGAACGGCGCGGTGCTGCCCTGCCTCGCCTTCTACATCGTCGCGGCGGAGGAACAGGGCGTCGGCCCCGAAAAACTGTCGGGCACTATTCAGAACGATATTCTGAAGGAGTTCATGGTCCGCAACACCTACATCTATCCGCCCGAACCCTCGATGCGGATCGTGTCGGACATCATCGCCTATACCGCCGAGCATATGCCGCGCTTCAACAGCATCTCGATCAGCGGCTATCACATGCACGAAGCCGGGGCGACCGCCGTGCAGGAACTGGCGTTCACGCTGGCCGATGGCATGGCCTATGTCCGTGCGGCGATGGAGCGCGGGCTGGACATCGATGCGTTTGCCGGGCGGCTGTCGTTCTTCTTCGGCATCGGCATGAACTTCTTCATGGAGATCGCCAAGCTTCGCGCCGCGCGGACGCTGTGGAGCCGGATCATCGCCGGTTTCGGCGGCAACGCCCGCAGCCAGATGCTGCGCACCCATTGCCAGACCAGCGGCGTCTCGCTGACTGAGCAGGACCCGTACAACAACGTCATCCGCACCACCGTGGAGGCGATGGCGGCGACCTTCGGCGGGACCCAGTCGCTCCACACCAACAGCCTCGACGAAGCGGTCGCCCTTCCGACCGACTTCTCCGCCCGGATCGCGCGCAACACGCAGTTGATCCTTCAGGAAGAGACGGGAATGACCCATGTCGCCGATCCCTTGGGCGGCAGCTATTATGTCGAGGCGCTGACGAAGGAACTGGCCGACAAGGCATGGGCGCTGATCGAGGAGGTCGAGGCGGCCGGCGGCATGATCGATGCCGTCAACTCGGGGCTGCCCAAGGAACATATCGAACGCGCCGCCGCCGCGCGACAGGCGCGGGTCGACCGGGCCGAGGACGTGATCGTCGGCGTGAACAAATACCGGCTGGCGCAGGAGGACCCAATCGACATCCTGTCGATCGACAATGCCAAGGTCCGCACCGACCAGATCCGCCGTATCCAGGCGGTCCGCGCCGGCCGCGACGAGGCTGCGGCGCAGGACTGCCTGACTCGGCTGCGCGAAGGGGCGGCGCGCAAGGCCAATCTGCTGGCGCTGTGCGTCGCGGCGGCGCGTGCGCGCTGTACGCTGGGCGAAATGTCGGCGGCGATGGAAGTCACTTTCGGCCGCCATGCGGTGCAGGTCACGCCGGTCAAGGGCATCTATGGCCCGGCGCATGCCGACGATAGCGGCTGGCTTCGCGCCGGCGAGGGCGTGGCGGCGGTCGAGCGGCGGCTCGGGCGCAAGCCGCGGATGCTGGTCGCCAAGATGGGGCAGGACGGCCATGATCGCGGCGCGAACGTCGTCGCCAGTGCCTTTGCCGATCTGGGGTTCGAGATCGTGTCGGGACCGTTGTTCCAGACCCCGCAGGAAACCGCCGACCTTGCGATCGGACGCGGCGTCGACGTGGTAGGCGCATCCAGCCTCGCGGCGGGGCACAATACGCTGATTCCCGAACTCATCGCGCGCTTGGGCGACGCCGGGCGTAGTGATATTCGCGTCATTGCCGGCGGGGTCATCCCGCCGCAAGATTATGCGCTGCTCCGCGAGGCCGGGGTGGCGGCGATTTTCGGACCGGGCACCAATCTGGTCCATGCGGCGGCGGAAGTGTTGCGGCTGCTCGGCCACAATTTGCCGCCGGTTGGAGAGACTGTGGAATGAATGTGATGACTGCTCCGGTTGCCCCGGTCGATGGACGTACCCCCGCGCAGGCGGGGGCCCAGGGTAACGGACGTGACGCTTTGGATTCTGGGCTCCCGCCTGCGCGGGAGTGCGCCGAACAGGTTCGGCACAACTGGACCCGCGCGGAAATCGCCGACCTGTTCGACCTGCCGTTCGACGAACTGATGTACCGCGCGCAGACCGTCCACCGCGCGAACCATGCGGTGGGGCAGGTGCAACTCTGCACGTTGCTGTCGATCAAGACCGGCGGCTGCCCCGAGGATTGCGGCTATTGCTCGCAATCGTCCAGCGCCGACACGAAGTTGAAGGCCGAAAAGCTGATGGAGGTGCAGGCGGTGCTCGCCAGCGCCGCCGAGGCGAAGGCGGCGGGGTCGCAGCGGTTCTGCATGGGCGCGGCATGGCGCAACCCCAAGGACCGCGACATGGACGCGGTGATCGCGATGGTCGAGGGGGTCCGCGCGATGGGCATGGAAAGCTGCATGACGCTGGGCATGCTGACGCCCCAGCAGGCGCAGCGGCTGGCCGATGCCGGGCTCGATTATTACAACCACAATATCGACACCTCGCCTGAGAATTACGCCAACATCATCTCGACGCGCAGCTTCGAGGACCGGCTCGACACACTGGCGCATGTCCGCGCGGCCGGGATCAACGTGTGCAGCGGCGGGATCGTCGGGCTGGGTGAGACTCGCGCCGACCGCGTCGGCTTCGTCCATGCGCTGGCCACGCTGCCGCGCCATCCCGAAAGCGTTCCGGTCAACGCGCTGGTGCCGGTGAAGGGCACCGTGCTAGGCAACATGCTCGCCGACACGCCGTTGGCGAAGATCGACGACATCGAATTCGTCCGCACCGTCGCGGTCGCGCGGATCGCCATGCCGCTGAGCATGGTCCGCCTGTCGGCGGGCCGCGAGAGCATGGGCGATGCGACACAGGCGCTGTGCTTCATGGCCGGCGCGAACTCGATCTTCACCGGCGACCGGCTGTTGACCACCGGCAACGCCGGCGACGATGCCGACGCGACGCTGCTGGCGAAACTCGGGCTGACACCGATGGTGGCCGAGGAACCGATGCGGAAGTCCGCATGCTGCTAACGCTGCTGTTCCTCGCCGATGCGGTGGGCGGCAATTGCGCCAAGGCGCCGACGCAGGCGGCGGCGAACGATTGCGCGGCCTCGGGCTGGCGGGTGGCCGACGCCGACATGACCCGCGAATGGGGCGTCGCGCGCGCGGCGATGCTGGCGCGCGACGCGCGCGATACGACGCGCGGCGGCGGGTTCGGCTATGGCGCGGCGCTGCTGGAGAGCCAGCGCGCGTGGCTGAAATTTCGCGACACGCAATGCGTGCTCGAAGCCGGTGTCGATGGTCGCAGCGTCGACGGCGGCGACGCACGGCCGTTGGTGCGCTTTTCGTGCATGGAGCGCATGACGATCGCGCGGACGCAGGCATTGCGCCATCTGCGCGGCGGTTGATGCTGACCCCGGCAAACGGGGCGGATGAGGAGAGTGACGTGTTCAAGAAGATTCTGGTCGCCAACCGGGGCGAAATCGCCTGCCGCGTCATGCGCACCGCGCGGCGGATGGGGATCGCGACCGTCGCGGTCTATTCCGATGCCGATGCCCGTGCGCCGCATGTGCTGATGGCCGACGAGAGCGTCCGGCTGGGTCCGGCGCCCGCCGCGCAAAGCTATCTCGACCCCGAACGGATCCTCGCAGCCGCGAAGGCCACCGGCGCGGACTGCATCCATCCGGGCTATGGCTTCCTGTCGGAGCGCGAGAGTTTCGCGCGCGCCTGCGCCGATGCCGGTGTCACCTTTGTCGGCCCGCCGCCGGGTGCCATCGCGGCGATGGGCGACAAGATCGAATCGAAAAAGCTGGCGCGAGGAGCCGGGGTCAATGTCGTCCCCGGCTATCTCGGCGAGATCGCCGACACCGACGAGGCGGTGCGGATCGCCGCCGACATCGGCTATCCGGTGATGATGAAGGCGTCGGCGGGAGGCGGCGGCAAGGGCATGCGCCTCGCGTGGAGCGAACAGGACGTCCGCGAAGGCTTCGAGGCGACCAAACGCGAGGGGCTGGCAAGCTTCGGCGACGACCGCGTGTTCATCGAAAAGTTCATCGAATCCCCGCGCCATATCGAAATCCAGGTGCTGGGCGACCGCCACGGCAACATGGTCTATCTCGGCGAGCGCGAATGCTCGATCCAGCGCCGCCACCAGAAGGTCGTCGAGGAAGCACCCTCACCCTTCGTCACCCCGGCGATGCGCAAGGCGATGGGTGAACAGGCGGTCGCGCTCGCCCGCGCGGTCGGCTATCATTCGGCGGGCACGGTCGAACTGATCGTGTCGGGTGCGGACACCAGCGACGAGGGCTTCTACTTCCTCGAAATGAACACCCGGCTTCAGGTCGAGCATCCGGTGACGGAGGAGATCACCGGCCTCGACCTCGTCGAACAGATGCTGCGCGTCGCGGCGGGCGAACCGCTCGGTTTCACGCAGGACGACGTCAAGCTGACCGGCTGGTCGATCGAGAACCGCGTCTACGCCGAGGACCCGTACCGTTGCTTCCTCCCCAGCACCGGCCGCCTGACCCGCTACAATCCTCCCTCTCCTTCAGGGAAGGGGCCGGGGGCGGGTCAGTCCAAAGTCCGCGTTGACGACGGCGTGGTGGAAGGGGGCGAGATTAGCATGTTCTACGACCCGATGATCGCCAAGCTCGTTACCTGGGCACCGACCCGCGAGACTGCGATTGATGCGCAGATCGCCGCGCTCGACGCTTTCGAGGTCGCGGGCGTGGGCAACAACATCGATTTCCTGTCGGCGATCATGCAGCATCCGCGCTTCCGCGAAGGCGCGCTCACCACCGGCTTCATCGCCGAGGAATATCCGCAAGGCTTCCACGGCGCCCCGGCCGATGCAGCGTTGCTACGCAAGCTTGTCGGGATCGCGGTCGCCGCTGATCTCGACCGCAGCGACCGTGCCGCCGGTATCGATGGCCAACTCGGCGACCGGATCATCGGATCGACGCAGCGGGTGGTGACGATCGGCGATCACCGGTTCGAGGTGAGCGTCGATGGTCATTCGGGCGGGCTGCTGGTCAACATCGACGACGAAGCGCCGCTCGACATCACGATGCACTGGCGGCCCGCCGACCGGGTCGTGACCGCGCGGATCGACGGCGATCCGCTGACCGTGCGCATTGCCCGCACCATCACCGGCTGGCGGCTGACGACGCGCGGGCGCGTGCATGACGTCGCCGTCCTGCCGCCGCATGTCGCCGCACTCACCCGGCATATGATCGCCAAGGTCCCGCCCGACCTGTCGCGCTTCCTGCTCTGCCCGATGCCGGGGCTGCTGACCCGCGTCGAGGTAGCCGAGGGCGACCGGGTCGAGGCGGGCCAGCCGCTGGCGGTGGTCGAGGCGATGAAGATGGAGAACATCCTGCGCGCCGAACGCCCCGGCACCGTCGCGCGCATCGCCCATGCGCCGGGCGACAGCCTCGCGGTCGACGCGGTCATCATGGAGTTCGAGGGGTAGGGGACCATCCCGTTCGACCGTTACCGCTGAAACCGTCACCCCAGCGAAGGCTGGGGTCTCAAGCGGCTCCTGCTGTGCGCCATCACCGGGAGATCCCAGCCTTCGCTGGAATGACGTCGGCTCTGAACGGGCTGCACCCCAAAACACGACGCGCGCGGAACCCTTTGCCCGCCCGGTGCTTATCGGGCGGGTGACGATCGTTTCATCCGCGCAACCATGGTGGCAAGCCGCCACCATCTATCAAATCTATCCGCGATCCTTCGCCGATGCCAATGGTGACGGCGTGGGCGACCTGAACGGTATCGCGGACCGGCTCGACTATCTGGTCGACCTCGGCATCGACACGATCTGGATCTCGCCGATCTTCCCCTCGCCGATGGCCGACTTCGGCTATGACGTCGCCGACTACACCGGCATCGATCCGCGCTTCGGCACGCTCGCCGATTTCGACGCGCTGCTGGCGAAGGCACATGCGCGCGGCCTGCGCATCCTGCTCGATTTCGTGCCCAACCATAGTTCGAACCAGCATGCGTGGTTCCAGCAAAGCCGGACCTCGCGCGACGATCCGAAGCGCGACTGGTACATCTGGCGCGATCCTGCCCCGGACGGCGGCCCGCCCAACAACTGGATCAGCGATTTCGGCAGTCCGGCATGGACCTATGACGCGGCGACCGGTCAATATTATTCGCGCGCGTTCCTGCCCGAACAACCCGACCTGAACTGGCGCAACCCGGCGGTGCGCGCGGCGATGCTGGACGCGATGCGCTTCTGGTTCGATCGCGGCGTCGATGGTTTCCGGCTCGATGTGCTGTGGCATATCGTCAAGCACGCCGGTTTCCCCGACAACCCGCCCAACCCAGACTATCACCCTGGCATGGGCGAGATGCACCGCGTCCACCAGCTCCATTCGACCGACCAGCCCGAAGTCCATGTGATCGCCGCCGAGATGCGCGAACTGGCCGACCGCTACGGCGCGGTACTGGTCGGCGAAATCTACCTGCCGGTGCCGAAGCTGATGACTTATTACGGCAGCGCCGACCTGCCCGGCGTCCACCTGCCGTTCAATTTCCAGTTGATCGAGGCACGGTGGAACGCCGCCGACCTCGCCGCGCGCATCGTCGAATATGAAGCAGCGTTGCCGCCGGGCGGCTGGCCCAACTGGGTGCTGGGCAATCACGATCGCCCGCGCATCGCCACCCGCGTCGGGCCGGCACAGGCGAGGGTCGCGGCGATGCTGCTGCTGACGCTGCGCGGCACGCCGACGCTGTATCAGGGCGACGAACTGGGCCTGCCCGACGCCCGCATCCCCACCGACCGCGTGCAGGACCCGCGCGAGCTGCGCGAGCCGGGGCTGGGCCTCGGCCGCGATCCGGTCCGCACGCCGCTCCCATGGGACGCGGCGGGCGGCTTTACCATCGGCGAGCCGTGGCTGCCGGTCGATCCGGCGCACCTGCCGCTGAACGTCGCGGCGCAGGCCGCCGACCCGGCATCGATGCTCGCGCTCTACCGCCGCTTGCTGGCGCTGCGCCGCGCCACTCCGCCGCTGGCCACCGGCGCAATCGACACGGTGACGGCGAGCGGCGATGTCCTGCGCTACGACCGCAGCGACGGCACGACCCGCTATCGCATCCTGCTCAACCTCGGCGACACCCCGGTCCCGGTCCCGGTCCCGGTCCCGGTCGGGACGGTAGGGGCGGTCCTCACCACCGACCCGTCGGGCACCGCCGATCCCCATCTCCTGCGCCCCGCCGAGGGCGTTATCGTGAAAGTCTCCTGATGCGTATCGCCATGCTCGCCCCCATCGCGTGGCGCACGCCGCCGCGCCACTATGGTCCGTGGGAACTCGTCACCAGCCTGTTGACCGAGGCGCTGGTCGCGCGCGGCCTCGACGTGACGCTGTTCGCCACGCAGGACAGCCTCACTTCGGCGACGCTCGCCGGGGTGGTGCCCGCGCCCTATAGCGAGGACCCGGCGATCGATGCCAAGGTTTGGGAATTCGCCCATCTCGCCCATGTGTTCGAACGCGCCGGCGAGTTCGACCTGATCCACAACCAGGCCGATTTCCCCGCCCATGCCTTTTCGGGCCTCGTCGACACGCCGATGGTCACGACGATCCACGGCTTTTCGTCCGACCGCATCCTGCCGATGTACGCGCCCTATCAGGACCGCGTTCGCTATGTCGCGATCAGCGACGCCGACCGGCATCCGTCGCTCAAGTATGCTGCGACGATCCACCACGGCATTCCGCTCGGCGACTTCCCGTTCGATGCGGTGGGCAGCGACGATCTGCTGTTCTTCGGCCGGATGCACCCCGACAAGGGTGCCGCCGCCGCCATCGCCGCTGCGAAAGCGGTCGGCAAGCGCCTCCACCTCGCCGGCATCGTGCAGGACGACCGCTATTGGCACGAGGAGGTCGAGCCGCATGTCGATGGCGAGCGTGTCGTCTATCACGGCGCGGTCGGCGGCAAACGGCGCACCGACATGCTGGGGCAGGCGAATGCGCTGCTCCACCTGATCGGCTTCGACGAGCCCTTCGGCCTGTCGGTGATCGAGGCGATGGCCTGTGGCACGCCGGTCGTCGCCTATAACCGGGGATCGATGCCCGAACTGATCGAGGACGGGGTCAACGGCTTTCTTGTCGACACGCTCGACGAAGCCATCGCCGCGATCGGCCGGGCGGGCGAGATCGACCGGGCCGCCTGCCGCGCGCGCGTCGCCGAACGCTTCTCGGTCGAGGCGATGGCTGAGCGCTATCACGCCTTGTATCGCTCGATCCTTGGCCGATGAAACCGGCGTAAGGCGCTGTTTGTTAAGGTCTTTGCAATCCGAACGGAGAGGGCCGATGCCACGCGGCGACAAGAGCAGCTATACCGACAAGCAGAAGCGCAAGGCCGCGCATATCGAGGAAAGCTACGAAGCGCGCGGGCTTCCCGAAGAAGAAGCGGCGGGCCGCGCATGGGCGACGGTCAACAAGGACTCGGGCGGCGGCAACAAGTCCGGCTCAGGACGCGGCAAGCCCGACAGCCATGCCTCGGCCCGCGCCGGCGGCAAGGCATCGGCCGGGCGCTCCGCCGCCGATCGTTCGGCGGCGGCGAAGAAAGGGTGGGAAACCCGCCGCCGGACCGCCGACACCTGACCGGGACGCCAGCTCAGGCGTCGTCGCAGGCCGCTTCCAGTACGGCATAGACGAGGTCGAGGTCGTCCGCACCGATGCAATAGGGCGGCATGACGTAGAGCGTGTTGCCGAGCGGCCGGAGCAACACGCCCGCATCGCGGAACCGCGCGGTCAGATGCGGCACGATCGGCGAGAGATACCCCTCCGCCCCGCCCAGATCCAACGCGGCGATCGTGCCGATCCGCCGCGCCGCCGTGACCCGGGGATGCCGCGCCAGTCGCGCCAGCCGCTCCGCCTGCCGCTGCGCCAGCAGCGCGATCCGCTCGACGACCGGCTCCTCGCGCCAGATGGCGAGGTTGGCGTTGGCGGCGGCGCAGGCGACCGGATTGGCGGTGTAGCTCGACGAATGAAAGAACATCGTCGCCCGGTCCGGCCCGTGATGCGCCTGATAGATCGCTTCACTGGCCATCGTCACCGCCAGCGGGATCGCGCCCCCGGTCAACCCTTTCGACAGACACAATATGTCGGGCACTACCCCGGCCTGTTCGCAGGCGGTGAGCGTGCCGGTGCGGCCCCATCCGGTCATCACCTCGTCGGCGATGAACAGCACGCCGTGCATGCGACAGATCGCCGCCATCTCGGCCAGCACGGCGGGCGGATACATCATCATGCCGCCGGCACCCAGCACCAGCGGCTCGACGATGAACGCCGCCGCACCCGCCCTGCATGCCGCGTCGAGCGCATCGTAACTCGCCTGTTCGCGCCCCTCGACAGGGAAGGGGATGGTGCCGACATCGAACAGCAACGGCGCATAGGCCCGGTTGAACACCCCCCGCGCGCCCACCGACATCGCCCCGATCGTATCGCCGTGATAACCGTGTTCGAGCACGAGGATGCGATGCCGGTCCTCGCCCCGGTTGCGCCAGTATCCCAGCGCCATCTTCAACGCGACCTCGACGCTGGTCGATCCCGAATCGGAAAAGAACACCCGCGTCAGCGCTTCCGGCAAGATCGCGCGCAGCCCCGCCGCCAGTGTCTCGGCCGGTTCATGGGTCCATCCGGCAAAGATGATCTGGTCGAGCGTCTGCGCCTGGCTCGCGATGGCGGCGGCGATGCGCGGATGATTGTGGCCGTGCGTCGTCACCCACCACGACGAAATCGCATCGACGATCCGCCGCCCGTCGTCGGTCCACAACGCCGCGCCATCGCCGCGCACGACGCGCGGGATCGGCTCGCCCAGACCATGCTGGGTAAAGGGGTGCCAGATCGGCGAGTCGCTCACAGGAAATCGTTCCGGTCGAAATGGTCGGCGAACGCCGCTGCCAGCGTCACGGCATCCAGTCGATCGAGATGCGGCAGCCGCCCCAGCCGCCGGACGCCCCCCAGCCGGACGATCGTCGCCTCGCTGTCGGGCACGCTCTCGCCAACGAAGGCGATGCCGCGCACCGCCACCCCGCGCGCGCGCAACGCCTCGATCGACAACAGGCTGTGGTTGATCGTGCCGAGCGCGGTCCGCGCGACCAGCACCACCGGCACCCCCCAGCGCGCGAACAGATCGGCGAACGTCGTGGTGCCGACGATCGGCACCAGCACGCCGCCGGCCCCTTCCACCACCAGCGGCCCGGCCACCTGCGGCAATGCCAGCCGGTCGAGGTCGATCGTCACCCCGTCGATCGCGGCGGCGCGGTGCGGCGAACAGGGGGTGGCAAGCGCATAGGCTTCGGGCAGGATGCGATCGCCCGGCAGGCCCAACAGCCGCGCCACCCGCTCGCGGTCGGTCCCGTCGTCGGTCCCCGCCTGCACCGGTTTCCAGTAGGACGCGCCGATCGCCCCGGCCAATCCGGCGGCGAACACCGTCTTGCCGACATCGGTATCGGTCCCGGTGACGACGATCACGCTCACTGCAACCGCCCCAGCACCCCGGCCAGCGCCGCGACATCGTCGAGCGTCACGTTCAGCGTCAGCGAAATCCGCAGCCGCGCCGTCCCCACCGCGACGGTCGGCGGGCGGATGCCGCGCACGTCGAATCCGGCGGCCTGAAGCCCCTCGGCCAGCCGCATCGCCGCCACGTCCTCGCCGACGATCAGCGGCAGGATCTGCGATCCGGTCGCCTTCACGCCCAGCGGCGCCAGCAGCAGCGCCGCCGCGTCGATCAACGCGGCCAACCGCGCGCGCCGCTCCGGCTCGTCGGCCAGCATCCGCAACCCTTCGCGCACCGCCGCCGCCATCAGCGGCGAGGGCGCGGTTGAAAAGATGAACCCGCGCGCGCGGTTGACAAGGAACTCGCGCACCACCGCCGGGCCGCATACCAGCGCGCCCTCGCTGCCCAGCGCCTTGCCGCAGGTGCGCAGCGTCACGACGTTCGCCTGTCCCTCCAGCGCATGCGCGAGGCCACGTCCGTCGGGACCGAACACCCCGGTTGCATGCGCCTCGTCGATCAGCAGCATCGCGTCGTGCCGCTCGGCGACCGCCGCCAGCGCGTCCAGCGGTGCCCGGTCGCCATCCATGCTGTAGAGACTCTCGACTGCGATCCACGGCGTCCCCGTGCCGCCATCGCCACGCCATGCCCGGATCGCGTCCTCCACCGCATCGGCATCATTGTGCGCCGCCTTCACGGCGGGCGCCCGCGCCAGCCGCATGCCTTCATGCGCGCTGGCATGGACCAGCGCGTCGTGGACGATCAGGTCGCCCTTCTGCGGCAGCGTCGCCAGCAGCGCGGCATTGGCGGCGAACCCGCTCGAAAACCACAGCGCCGATTCGCTGCCGAAGAAGGCGGCGGCCTCCGCCTCCAGCGCGTCATGCTCGGCATGATTGCCGCGCAACAACCGCGATCCGCCCGCGCCGACCGCCACGCCGCGCGCCAGCGCATCGCGCACCGCCCCCGCCAGCCGCGCCGATCCGGCCAGCCCCAGATAATCGTTCGACGCGAAATCGACGCCGGCAATCGGCATCAGCCGCCGCCGCCGTCCGATCGCCGCCAGCCGGTCGAGATCGTCGGCATGGGGCCGCAGCAGGGCGGGAAAGGGAGTAGTCACGGTCACGGTCGCCGGCGCATATCGGCTGACGGACAAGCGTGCAAATCCATGCGCGCGCGATGGCGTCGCCCCGCAGGACCGGCTAGGTTGCGATCATGGCAGACGGCACCCCGATCCCGAACGATCCCGAAACTTCCGTGCGACGTGCGGGAGCGACCGGCACCGCCGCGCAGCCGCCGTCCGATCCGGTCGACGCGGTGGTCGACGCCCCGACCGAGGAACTGCGCCGCGACCGGCTGCTTGCCTCGCTCACGCTGATCGCCGGGGTCGGCCTGCTGCTCGCGCTGCCCTTCGCGCTTCAGGCGGGCGCGCGCTTCTTCCTGCCGCTCACCGCCGCGATCGTCATCGCCATCGCGCTGGTGCCGCTGCTCGAATGGCAGGAGCGTCACCGCGTTCCGGCACCACTCGCCGCGCTGTTCTGCGTGCTGTTGTTCCTCATCATCGCCAATGGCGCGCTGGCCTCGATCGTCGTGCCGGCATGGGGCTGGGCACAGATATTGCCTGAACGGATCGACCGGGTTCAGGCGAACGTCGCGCCGCTGATCGATTTCTACGCATCCCTCGAAAAATTCGTGAACGGCCTCATCACCAACGTCGCCAGCGCGCCCACGCGGCAGACGACCACCGCCGTCGCCCCGCCGCAATCGCTGCTCGACCTGTTCGCCACCTCGGCCCCGTCGGCGCTGCTGGAGATGTTCTTCGCGATCCTCGTGATCTATTTCTTCCTCGCCGGCTGGACCAACCTGCGCCGCGCGGCGATCACCAAGCGGACCAGCTTCGGCGGGGCGATGGCGACCGCGCGGGTGATCCAGAACGTCGTCGACGACACCTCGGCCTATCTCGGCACCATCACGCTCATCAACCTGATGCTCGGCGTCATCGTCGCGATCGCGCTGTGGTATATCGGCATGCCGACGCCCTTGATGTGGGGCGGCATCGTCGCGCTGCTCAATTACGTACCCTATCTCGGGCCGATCTTCGCCGCGCTGCTGCTGGCGCTGGGCGGGCTGATGACCTTTACCGACATCTGGTGGGCGTTGCTGCCGGCCGCGATCATGGTCGGCGCGCATCTGGTCGAGGCGAACGTCATCACCCCGCTGGTCGTCGGCCACCGCCTGACGATCAATCCGCTGATGATCCTCATTACCCTGAGCTTCTGGGGCTGGGTCTGGGGCACGCCCGGCGCGCTGCTGGCGGTGCCGCTGCTCATTATTATCCAGACGGTGCTGAAAGGCGCGGGCAAGCCCGACATCGCCGGCTTCCTGTTCGAACACGGCACGCTGATCCAGGATATTCCGCCGCCGCAAAGAAATACCGCGAACGGCAACACCGGCGTTGACAGCCCGGGAACGGCTCCGTAAAGCCCGCCTCCTCGCTAGAGAGCGGGTGTAGCTCAGTTGGTTAGAGCGCCGGCCTGTCACGCCGGAGGTCGCGGGTTCGAGCCCCGTCACTCGCGCCATTGCGCATCCTTTGGACGCGGTGGCCCTTCGCGAAGTTCCAGATCGTTACCGTCGATGTCTCGGACGCACGCCTAAACACGTCATCCCAGCGAAAGCTGGGATCTCCCGGTGACAGCACGAGGCAAGTGCCGCTTGAGGCTCCAGCCTTCGCTGTAGCGACGCTTGCCGGCGGCTGGATCGAGCTGCAGCGCTACGGGTCCCAACTTTCTGCAAGCAGGTCGTTGACAGGCCGGAACGGCGCTTCTAAAGCCCGCCTCCTCGCTAGAGAGCGGGTGTAGCTCAGTTGGTTAGAGCGCCGGCCTGTCACGCCGGAGGTCGCGGGTTCGAGCCCCGTCACTCGCGCCATTCCCCTCATGGGAACGGCGCCTACCGCCAGCGACCGGTTTCCATCCAGCGCAGCATTGCCCGCATCGGCAGCACCCACAACCACGCGATCCCGGCGACAAGATAGAAGCCAAGCTGCACCAGCCAGTGCCAGCCGCCGATCGTGCCGGACAGCATCGCCACCGCCACCGCCCACAGTATCAGCAGGACGAGAATGGCGAGCACGCCCACCGGTTTGCGCCAACTCGGCTCGTTCACAATATATCTCCAAAAATCCGAACGTCGCGTTCGGTGACGATCGCGTGCAGCGGCACGTCCCACGGATCGGCCGGTAACACCGCCACCTCCTGCACCTCCCACGCGATACCGATTCGCCGCGCGTGCGGATATTCGGCGAATGCCCGGTCGTAATGCCCCGCTCCTTGGCCCAGCCGGTTGCCGACCGCGTCGAACCCGACCAGCGGCGTCAGGATGATGTCGGGCATCACGCTTGCCGCATCGGCCGGCGGCTGGCGCAGACCGAACGGACCGGCGACCAGGGTCGCGGCCACCGCGAACCGGATTGGCGAGGTGCGGCCGATCACCACCGGCAGCGCCAGCGTAGCGCTGGCCGCCCGCACCGCATCGTCGAACGCCGCCGGATCGGCCTCGCTCGCGATCGGCACATAGCTGGCGACGACCAGCCCGGGCCGCAGCGCATCGAGGAACAGGGCAGGGGGCAGGATCGCCCCGCCACCACCGGCAACGAACGTATCGCGCAAGCCACGCAACCGCGCGCGCAGGGCACGTTTGTCGTTCATGATCGCATGGGGTGGCGGGACCACCATGGGCCGTTTGCCGGAGTATCCACCGACGCACAGTACGTCAGGTGGGGATCATGTACGTCAGACCAGGATCTGCGCAGGGACAACCCCCTTGGATGAAGAGATAGCCTCAGGGATAGTTCAAGGCTCGCACCGGGCAGTACCCGCCGACCCCTATGTAGGACGCGCGGCGGGGCAGGGCAATGGCGTGTGTATAGCTCTCCCTCGCCCCTGAAAGGGGAGAGGGATGCGCAGACTTGGCGTTTGCGAAGCAAATGCTTAGTCGAAGCTGGGAGAGGGGTAAGCGCTCGCACAAGCGAGCGCGCGCGCCCTCGGCGCGCTTCGCCCCTCTCCCAACCTCCGCTAGCCAGCAAGCTGGCTAGCTCCGGTATCCCTCTCCCCGATCCGGGGAGAGGGCGGCATGGCCCAGCCTCAATCCTCTGCCGGCTCCTCCAGCGCCGCCGCCACCGCTTCCAGCCGTTCGGCGATTCGCTCCAGCACCGCCGGGGGCAGTCCCGCCGCCGGGTTCGCCTCGCGCTCCGACAATTGGTCCGCCAGCATCAGCGCGATATACAGCAAGGTCCGCTCGGACGATCCGCCCGACGCGCGCTGCGCGGTGGCGGCATGCCGTTCCAGCATCGCGCCCAGCGCACGCAGCGACGATTCCTCGCCATCGCGACATGCTACCAGATGCGGCCGCCCAGCGACCGTCAACGTCACCTGCGCCATCAGTCCGCTCCCGCTTCCCTGGCGATCAGCGCGTCGATCGCGACGATCGCATCGGCCATCCGCGCCTTCAGCATCGTATGGCGCCGTTCGAGCGAATCGGTGGCGAAGGCACGCACCTGCCCGGCGCGCTCGATGCGCGCCAGCGCACGTTCGATCCGCTCGATCGCGGCGGTGTGGGGATCGTCGGTCATACCAGGAAGCTGGGATTGCTAAACATGTTAAACAAGATGGTACCTTGCCGGTTGACGGATCGTCGCCACGGTTCCAAAGGCTCGCGCGACACCGTTGTTTCCAGCGCCCAACAGGAGTGCGCGTGACCATTTCCCAGCTCGAACTCGCCAACGCCATCCGCATCCTGTCGATGGACGGCGTCGAAGCCGCCAATTCGGGGCATCCCGGCATGCCGATGGGCATGGCCGACGTCGCGACGGTCCTGTGGTCGAAATTCCTGAAATTCGATCCCGCCGACCCGCATTGGGCCGACCGCGACCGGTTCGTCCTGTCGGCGGGGCATGGATCGATGCTGATCTACTCGTTGCTCCACCTGACCGGCTATGCCCGGCCGACGATCGGCGACATCGCTTCGTTCCGCCAGCTCGGCAGCCCGTGCGCCGGCCACCCGGAGAATTTCGAGCTGCCCGGCATCGAATGCACTACCGGCCCGCTGGGGCAGGGCCTCGCGATGGCGGTCGGCATGGCGACCGCCGAACGCCACCTCAACACCGTGTTCGGCGATGACCTCGTCGATCACCGCACGTGGGTGGTGGCCGGCGACGGCTGCCTGATGGAAGGCATCAACCACGAAGCGATCGGCCTTGCCGGGCATCTCGGCCTCGGCCGGCTGAACGTGCTGTGGGACGACAACCGCATCACCATCGACGGGTCGACCGACCTGTCGACCAGCGAGGATATTCCCGCGCGCTACGCCGCGACCGGCTGGCATGTGGTATCGTGCGACGGCCACGACTTCGCCGATATCGAACGCGCGCTGGCCGAGGCGCTGGTCGATCCGCGCCCGTCGCTGGTCGCCTGCCGCACGGTCATTGGCAAGGGCGCGCCGAACAAGGGGGGCAGTCACAAGGTCCATGGTTCGCCGCTGGGGGCCGAGGAAATTCTGGCGACCCGCGCCGCCTTGCTGTGGGAACATGAACCCTTCCATCTGCCCGAGCCGCTGACCGATGCGTGGAAGGCAATCGGCGCGCAGGGGCAGGGCCTTCATGCGGCATGGAACGATCGGCTGGCAAGCCATTCGGATCGTGCCGAATTCGAACGTCGCATGGCCAACCGCCTGCCCGAAGGCTGGTCCTTGCGCGATCATGTCGCGTCGCTGATCGCCGAGCCGAAGAAGATCGCCACCCGCGTCGCCTCGTCGCTGGCACTCGAAGCGATCAACGCCGCGCTGCCCGAAACCATCGGCGGCTCGGCCGACCTGACCCCGTCGAACAACACCCAGACCAAGGCGCTCGTACCGCTGACCGCAACCGATTATGCGGGCCGTTACATCCATTACGGCATCCGCGAATTCGGCATGTCGGCGGCGATGAACGGCATGGCGCTGCACGGTGGCGTGCTGCCCTATGGCGGTACCTTCCTCGTGTTCGCCGACTACGCCCGCCCCGCGATCCGCCTGTCGGCGCTCCAGAATGCCGGCGTCGTTTATGTCATGACGCACGACTCGATCGGTCTGGGCGAGGACGGTCCGACCCACCAGCCGATCGAGCATGTGATGAGCCTGCGCCTCATTCCCGGCCTCGACGTGTACCGCCCGGCCGATGCGGTCGAGACGGCGGAATGCTGGGAACTGGCGGTGCAGCGCCGCGACGGTCCGTCGCTTCTCGCGCTGTCGCGTCAGAACCTGCCGCAACTGCGGGACGAAGCGAGCGAGAACCGCTCGGCGAAGGGCGCGTACCGTCTGAAGGCCGCGCAGGCCGACCGCCGCGTCATCCTGATCGCCAGCGGTTCGGAGGTCGAGATCGCGACCAACGTCGCCGCCGCCCTCGAAGCGCAGGGGATCGGGGCCGATGTCGTGTCGATGCCCTGCTGGTCGCGCTTCGACGCGCAGGACGCCGCCTATCGCGAGGACGTGCTGCCCCACGCCCGCCCGAGCGAAATCCTCCGCGTCTCGATCGAGGCGGGAACGACGATCGGCTGGGAACGCTACACGATGGTCGACGGCCTGCGCTTCGGCATCGACCGGTTCGGCGCATCGGCCCCGGCGGACAAGCTCTACGATTATTTCGGCCTTACCGCCGATGCCATCACCGCAAAGGTGCTGGCGCGGCTCGCGAACTGAGGGAGACGAGGATATGACGAAGGTAGCGATCAACGGGTTCGGACGCATCGGCCGTCTGGTGGCGCGCGCGATCCTCGAGCGCCCCGACAGCGGCCTCGACCTGGTGGCGATCAACGATTTGGCCGACGCCACGTCGAACGCTTGGCTGTTCAGCCGCGATTCGATCCACGGCAAATATCCGGGCGAGGTGTCGGCCGACGGTGACGATCTGGTCGTCGACGGCAAGCGCATCCGCGTGACCGCCGAGCGTGATCCCGCCAACCTGCCGCACGGCGAACTGGGCGTCGAACTGGTGCTCGAATGCACCGGCTTCTTCACCGATCGCGCATCGTGCCAGAAGCATATCGACGCCGGCGCGCGCCGCGTGCTGATCTCGGCGCCGGGCAAGAACGTCGACCTGACCGTCGTCTACGGCGTCAACCACGACAAGCTGGAGGCCGGCCACACGATCGTGTCGAACGCTTCGTGCACCACCAACTGCCTGGCACCCGTCGCCAAGGTGCTGAACGACAGCATCGGCATCGAACGCGGGCTGATGACCACGGTCCACGCCTATACCAACGACCAGAAGATCCTCGACCAGATCCACCCCGATCTGCGCCGCGCCCGCGCTGCGGCACTCTCGATCATCCCGACGACCACCGGCGCCGCCCGCGCGGTCGGCGAAGTGCTGCCCGAACTCAAGGGCAAGCTCGACGGTTCGGCGGTGCGCGTGCCGGTGCCGACCGGTAGCCTCATCGACCTGACCTTCACGCCGAAGCGCGACACGACGAAGGAAGAGGTCAACCAGTTGCTCAAGGACGCCGCCGAGGGTGCGCTCAAGGGCGTGCTGGAATATTCGACCGACCCGCTGGTGTCGGCCGACATCGTCCACACCCCCGCCTCGTCGACGGTCGACAGCCTTGAAACCGCCGTGCTTGACGGCAAGCTGGTCCGCGTCGTGTCGTGGTACGACAATGAATGGGGCTTCTCGAACCGCATGGTCGACACCGCGACCGCGATGGCGAAGCTCGGCTGAGTCCGATGGCGGGCGGTATCCTCAAGGGCATCGCCCGCCACGCCTTCTCGCGCGGGCCGATCGAGCTTGTCCCGTCGGTCCGCGTGACCCGCGAGGGCGGGCTCGACGGCGATTTTCGCGGCAGCCTGAAACCCGGCCGCAACAAGCGGCAGGTGTCGCTGATGGAAGTCGGCGACTGGGCGCAGGCGATGACGCTGATCGGCCACGACCTGCCGTGGTGGGAACGCCGCGCCAACCTGCTGGTCGAGGGGTTCGACCTGCCGCAGACGCTGGGCGCGCGCATCCGCGTCGGCGCGGTGCTGCTCGAAATCACCAAGGAATGCGATCCGTGCAGCCGCATGGAGACGATCGCCGAAGGCCTGCGCGCCGCGCTCACCCCCGACTGGCGCGGTGGTGCGCTGGCGCAGGTGGTCGAGGGCGGCACCATCGCCGTCGGCGACGCGATCGAACTGGAACAACCCCGTCAGGGCAGCGCCCGGGAGCGATAACATGAGCCGGAATTTCAAGACGCTCGACGACATGGGCGACCTGACGGGCAAGCGCGTGCTGGTCCGCGAAGACCTGAACGTGCCGATGGCCGATGGCGCGGTCAGCGACGACACCCGCCTGCGCGCGACCGTTGGCACCGTCGGCGAACTGGCCGATCGCGGCGCGATCGTGCTGATCCTCGCCCATTTCGGCCGGCCCAAGGGGCAGCCGAACCCTACCATGTCACTCGCCCCGGTCACGAAGCCACTGGCGGAGGTGCTGGGTCGCGAAGTCCGCTTCGTCGACTGGGACGGCGCGGCGGACGCGATCGCGACGATGCAAAGCGGTGACATCGCCGTGCTGGAAAACACCCGCTTCTTCGCCGGCGAGGAGAAGAATGACGCGCAACTCGTTGAGAAGATGGCAGCGATCGGCGACTATTACGTCAACGACGCCTTTTCGGCGGCGCACCGCGCCCATGCCTCGACCGAGGGGCTGGCGCACCGGCTCCCCGCCTTCGCCGGGCGGCAGATGGAAGCCGAGTTGGACGCGCTCGACAAGGCGCTGGGCAATCCGCAGCACCCGGTCGCGGCGGTCGTCGGTGGCGCCAAGGTATCGTCGAAGCTCGACGTGCTGAAGCATCTGGTCGGGCAGGTCGATCACCTCATCATCGGTGGCGGCATGGCCAACACCTTCCTCGCGGCGCGCGGCGTCGATGTCGGCAAGTCGCTGTGCGAGCATGACCTGACGGGCACGGCGGACGAGATCTTCGACGCGGCGGAAAAGGCCGGCTGCACCATCCACCTGCCCTATGACGTGGTGGTCGCGACCGAGTTCCGGCCGAACCCTGCAACCCGCACCGTCAACGTCCACGAAGTCGCCGCCGACGAGATGATCCTCGACGTTGGTCCCGCCGCCACCGAGGCGCTGGGCGATGTGCTGAAGAACTGTCGCACGCTGGTATGGAACGGCCCGATGGGCGCTTTCGAGACGCCGCCGTTCGACGTCGCGACGGTCGCGCTCGCCCGCACGGCGGCGGCGCTGACCACCGACGGTTCGCTGGTGTCGGTTGCTGGCGGCGGCGATACCGTCGCCGCGCTTAACCAGGCGGGCGTCTCGGGGCAGTTCAGCTTCATCTCGACGGCAGGCGGCGCCTTCCTCGAATGGATGGAAGGCAAGGAACTCCCCGGCGTGGCGGCGCTGGCCCGCTGAGGCTGACTGCCAAGGCTGAACACCCCGTCAGCCTTGGCGGCTCTCCCGGCCACCCACTAGCCGGTGTCTGCATTTGCAGGATTTTCAATCGCCGGTAGTTCTGATTCAAGGCTGGCGAAGGAGGCAAGCCTTGAGCAGACGGACGCTGACGGACGAGCAATGGGATCGGATTGCGGGGTATCTTCCTGGACGTGAGGGGACGCGAGGGCGCAGCGGCGTGGACAACCGGCTGTTCGTGGATGCGATCCTGTGGATGGCTGGGAACGCGGCACGCTGGCGAGACCTGCCGGAGGTATTCGGGAAGTGGACCGGGGTGCACGCCCGCTTCCGGCGCTGGTCGCATGCCGGTGTCTGGGAACGGCTTTTCCACAGCCTGGCCGACACGCCGGACTTCGAATACGTCCTGATCGACAGCACCATCTCGAAAGCCCACGCCGATGCCAGTGGGGCAAAAGGGGGGCTGAAGCTGCCGCGATCGGCCGGTCGCGTGGTGGGCTGACGACCAAGCTGCACGCTGCGGTCGACGCCATCGGCCTGCCGATCCGCATTCATCCGACACCCGGGCAATGGGCCGATCGTCCCCAGGCCGAGACATTGCTGGCAGGCTTGAACGGCGTAAGTCCCGTCATTGCCGATGCCGCTTATGATGCCGACGCGCTACGCGCCTTCATCGCCGACGATCTTGGCGCGAGCGCACACATAAAGGCCCATCCCAACCGAATCGCTAGGCCGGCCATCGACTGGCGCCTCTACAAGGAACGCCATCAGGTCGAGTGCTTCTTCAACAAGCTCAAGCGCTTCCGTCGTATCGCCCTGCGCTGCGAGAAAACCATCACCGCCTTCATGGGCTTCGTCCACCTCGCATGCGCCATGATCTGGCTACGATAAATGCAGACGCGGCCTAACGTCATTCCGGCGCAGGCCGGAATCCATACACGCTGACGTAGCGCCTCCAGCCGTTCAGACTCGGCTAAGACCACTATCCGAACTATCTGAAAACCAAGAAATTTGGTTCATGCGGAGGCGCGGAGGAGTTGCGCCAGCGGTGACGCCCCCCGCGCCAGCGACTTCAACGTCCGTGGCAACCGGACGCGGCGTCTCCCGATCGCGCACCACGCGCCCGGAACGAACCTCCTCCGCGCCTCCGCGTCTCCGCGTGAACCCCATATCCTTTCTCTCGAACCGCCCGCCCCGAAGCGCACCCACTCTGCGCCTCCGCGCCTCCGCGCCTCTGCGCGAACAACTCCTTCTTCAAAGCCCCCGCACCCCCCAACAATCCGCTTGATCCCCCCGCCAACCCCCGCTACCCGTTCAACACGTTAAACGGAAGGCGGCCCCCGCGTGCTCGGCGTACGACTCGATACCGAACTGGAAGAACGGCTGGCGAATGTCGCCCGCTCGCAGGGCCGCTCGAAGAGCGACATCGCCCGCGACGCGGTGCGCCGCTACGTCGAACTGCATGACGAGGCGTTCCGCGCCGAAGCCCGCCGCCAGTCCGAACGCGCCGCCGCGCGCGACGACGGCGCCGACTGGGCCTTTTTCGACCGGGTGGAAGCGGAGGACGGCCGGTGGAAATAAGACGCGGCATGATCGTGCTGGTCGAGGGGCCCGAGGCGCTGGCGATCAAGCGCCGCCCGTTCCTCGTCGTCCAGTCAGACCTGTTCAACGAGGCCCATGCCTCGGTGACGCTGGTCCCGATGACGAGTCTCACCGGTGGCGAAACGCTGTTCCGCGTGCCCTTTGCGCCCTCCGACACGACCGGCATCACCGTCGAGAGCGAGGCGCAGGTCGACAAGATCAAGACGCTGCGCCGCAGCCGCATCGTGCGCGTGCTGGGGCAGGCGACCGCCACATCCATGGAACAGGTCGACCAGGCGCTGCGGCGCTGGCTGGCCCTCTAAAACAAGGGGACCGACATGAACACGGCCGAAATGACCGCGAAGATTGCCGACGGACAGGGCTTCATCGCCGCGCTCGACCAGAGCGGCGGATCGACACCCAAGGCGCTGAAAGGGTACGGCGTCGAGGATGGTGCATGGGAAACCGACGAACAGATGTTCGGCCTGATCCATGACATGCGCGCCCGCATCATCACCTCCGACGCCTTCACCGGTGACAAGGTGATCGGCGCGATCCTGTTCGAACGCACGATGGACGGGCAGGCGGGCGGCAAGCCCGTACCGCAGGCGCTGGCGGACAAGGGTGTCGTACCCTTCCTCAAGATCGACAAGGGGCTGGAGGATGAGGCGAACGGCGTCCAGTTGATGAAGCCAATGCCCGAACTCGACACGCTGCTCGCCCGCGCTGCGACGCTCGGCATCTTCGGCACCAAGGAACGCTCGGTCGTCAATCTCGCCAACGAAGCCGGTATCGCCGCGATCGTCAGGCAGCAGTTCGAGGTGGCGCAGCAGGTCATCGCTCACGGCCTGATGCCGATCATCGAACCCGAAGTGAACATCAAGAGCCCCGAGCGCGCCGCCGCCGACGCGATTCTGCTCGCCGAACTGGTGAAGGCGCTCGATGCGCTGGACGGCGACGACAGGGTGATGCTGAAACTGTCGCTGCCCGAACAGGCCGGCCTGTTCCAGCCGCTGGTCGACCATCCCCGCGTGCTGCGTGTCGTGGCGCTGTCGGGCGGGTTCGCCCGCACCGAGGCTTGCGCCGAACTGGCGAAGAACCCCGGCATCATCGCCAGCTTCAGCCGCGCGCTCCTCTCCGACCTGCGCGCGCCGATGACCGACGCGGAGTTCGACGCGGCACTGGGCGAAGCGATCGACGAGATTCACTGCGCCTCGACCGAAAAGACGCTGGTCGCGGCGTGATCGCGATGCGGGCCGGGATCACCATGGCGGCGCTGCTGCTGGCGACGATCTCGGTCCGCCCGGCCGCCGCCTGTTCGATGATGCGTGGGTACAAGGTGCCGACCAACCTCGAACTGGCGGCAACGGCCGATACGATCGTCATCGCGCAAGTCGATGGCGAGCAGAAGGGCGAGGACGCCTTTGGCGGCGTGGTGCTGGCCACACCGGTGACGTTGCTCAAAGGGGCGGTGCTCCCGCCGAGAATAGAGATTGACGGTGCGCATCTGTCCGACAGCCCGGACATGGTTTTCCGCAACGATCCGC
Organism: Sphingomonas sp. Leaf4; assembly: GCF_920939515.1. NCBI lineage: Bacteria > Pseudomonadati > Pseudomonadota > Alphaproteobacteria > Sphingomonadales > Sphingomonadaceae > Sphingomonas > Sphingomonas sp. Leaf4. The sequence goes on from NZ_CAKLBB010000002.1 coordinate 388,419, forward strand.
GCGAGTTGCGCCGCCCTAATCCCGGCGCACTGATCGGCGGATGCGTCCGCTATATCTTTCCGACCGATGCCCGGTTGCTGCTGTTCCTGAAGCGTGACGATGCGGGCAAGCTGGTGCCCTATCGGTCGTCGTTCTCGCGCGATGCGGAGGATGTCACTGGCCCGGACGCGCTCTGGGCGAAGGCGGTGCGCGAATATGTCGCCATCGCCGCCCTGCCCAAGCCGAAGCAGCGCAAGGCGATGGAGGCGCGGGTTGCAGCGCTGAATGCCACCGGCGATGTGGACGATGCGGCGATCGCCGCCGACCTGAAGGTCGAGCTGTCGCACCGACGCCTGCCGCCGTTCGACTGATTTCCCGCTTCCCTCCGCGCCGCCGCCGGGGCAGGGAAGCATGATGACCCAAGACGAAGATCCGCTCGGCGCGCTTTCCCCCGATTTCGCGCAACAGTTCGTCCGCGACGTGCGCCGTCCGCCGTGCCAGCTCTACCTCGTCTCGCCGCTCGACGTGACCGGCACCTTCCCCGATCGGCTGCGCAGCGCATTGGATGCCGGCCCGGTCGCCGCCTTCCAGTTCCGGGTGAAGGATGTCGACCAGCATGCCGCCGCGCGGCTCGCCGAACCGCTCCAGCGCATCTGCGCCGATCATGACGTCGCCTTTCTGGTCAACGACAGCATCAGCCTGACCAAGCGGCTCGGTGCGGACGGCGTCCATCTGGGGCAGGACGACGGCGATCCGCGCGAGGCCCGCGACGTGCTGGGGCCGAACGCGCAGATCGGCGTCACCGTCCACGACAGCCGCCACCTCGCGATGGAAGCGGGGGAGGCGGGGGCGGATTATGTCGCCTTCGGTGCCTTCTACCCGACCACCACGAAGGCGGTGCGCCATGTCGCCGAACCGGTCCTCCTGTCCTGGTGGTCGGCGGTGTTCGAACTGCCGTGCGTCGCGATCGGCGGCATCACCCCGGCCAATGCCCGCCCGCTGGTGACGGCGGGGGCCGATTTCCTCGCCGTGTCGGGTGCGGTGTGGAACGGTGACGAGGCTGCCGCGATCCGTGCTTTCGGCGAGGCGCTGGCGCGCTGACGAAACCGCGGCGGTCGTCGATCGTTATCCTGCCTCAACGAAAATGGTTTGGGGCAGCGTATGAAGCGATTGGCACTGGCGGCGATCCTCCTTGGCGGGGCAGCCGTGGCGCAGGCCCCTGCGCCCAAGCCCGCGTTCGATCCGAACGTCCTGCATGCCGAGGTGCTGCTCGACCGTCACGGCTTTCCCACCGGCGTGATCGAGGGGAAGGCCAACGCCGCCTTCGCCAAGGCGCTGCGCGGGTTTCAGACGGCGAAGGGCCTGCCCGTCACCGGCAAGCTCGACGCGCGCACCACCGCTGCGCTCAATCCGGCGATGCGCCCCGCCACGGTGACGCTGACCCTGTCCGAGCGCGCGCTGGCCGGCCCCTATACCAATCCGATTCCCAAGGAGTATGCCGACCAGGCGAAGCTGACGACGATCGGCTATCGCTCGCCGCTCGAAAAGCTGGCGGAAATGTTCCACACTACGCCCGAAACGCTGGTCGCGCTCAACAGCCGCGAAACGCCGCTGCGGCCGGGCACGCGGGTGGTATTCCCCAACGTCCTGCCCGCGTCGCGCAGCTATCCCGGCGACCTGTCCGACCAATTTCGCCAGACGCTGGCGACGCTGAACGTCGACGCCACCCAGCCACAGGCCGACCGGGTGGTGGTCGATAAGTCCGAAGGGTGGTTGCGTGCCTATGCCGGCGACCGCATCCTTGCCCAGTTCCCGGCGACGATGGGATCGGCGCACGATCCGCTGCCGATCGGCGAATGGACGATCAAGGGCGTCGCCGCCAATCCCGACTGGCAGTATAACCCGGCGATCCTGCGCACCGCCGACAAGTCGGACTCCAAGCAGATCGTGCCGCCGGGGCCGAACAATCCGGTCGGCGTCGTCTGGATCGATCTGTCGAAGGAGCATTACGGCATCCACGGCACCCCCGAACCGCAGAACATCGGCAAGACTGAGAGCAACGGCTGCATCCGCCTGACCAACTGGGACGCCGCCCGGCTGTCGCTGATGGTCAAGCCGGGCACCCCGGCAGTCTTCCAGCCATAAGGGTAGGGGAGGGGCGGTATGAACCGGATCGGCTGGGCCTTCCTCGGCTTCTTCGGCGTGGCCATCCTGCTGGCGGCGTTTCTGATCGACACCGACGACGAACGTCCGCCGGCGTTCGCCGCGCCCGCCGTCGTCGCCCCTGCCGCCCCTTTGCCCGCCGGCGTGCTCACCGTCCCGGTGGAGGGCGCGCCATGGCGGGCGATCCGCGATAGCTGGGGCGAAGCGCGCGGCGACGGTACGCGCGGCCATACCGGCACCGACATCATGGCGCCGAGCGGAACTCCGGTGCTGGCGGCGGCCGACGGCGTGGTGGAGAAGCGGTTCTTCAGCCCCGGCGGCGGCGGGATCACGCTGTACCTGCGCTCCCCCGACCGGCGGCTGTCCTATTATTACGCGCATCTGGCGGGGTATGCGGCGGGCATCGCGGAGGGCGCGCGTATCCGTGCCGGACAGGTGATCGGCTATGTCGGCGACAGCGGCAACGCCGGGCGTGGCAACACCCATCTGCACTTCGGGATCGAACGGATCGACCCTGCCCAGCCATGGTATCGCGGGCAGGCGATCGATCCCTATCCGCTGCTTGCCCGTGGCCGGCGCTCGGAGTAAGGGCGCGGCTTCGCTTTTTCCAACAGGTATGGTTCTCCATGAAGATCAGCGGCGTCGACATTCGCCCCGGCAACATCATCGAATATGAAGGCGGCATCTGGCGTGCGGTGAAGATCCAGCACACCCAGCCGGGCAAGGGTGGCGCCTATATGCAGGTCGAATTGAAGAACCTGCGCGATGGCCGCAAGAACAATGTCCGCTTCCGCTCCGCCGAAAGCGTCGAGCGTATCCGCCTCGATACCAAGGATTTCCAGTTCCTGTATCCCGAAGGCGACATGCTGGTGTTCATGGACAAGATCACCTACGATCAGGTGTCGCTGCCGCGCGACCTGCTGGGCGATGCCGCCGCGTTCCTGCAGGACGGCATGGATGTCGTCATGGAAATGTACGACGAGGAAGCGATCAGCGTCCAGTTGCCCGACACGATCGAGGCGACGATCGTCGAGGCCGATGCGGTGGTGAAGGGCCAGACGGCATCGTCGTCGTACAAGCCCGCCGTGCTCGACAACGGCGTGCGCGTGATGGTGCCGCCGCATATCTCGTCGGGCACGCGCATCGTGGTCGATGTGTACGAGCAGACATATGTGAGGCGGGCGGATTGAGCCGAGCGGACGGACGGAATAGCGAGCGCTATTCCGCCGCTCCGCCGGCTCGGCCGGCGCGCGTAGCGCGACCGACGACGCGGGCTTGGCCCGCGGCGCGACCAGTATTCCACGGGAAGTAAGATCATGTCCGCCCAATCCGGCCTCATCACCGTCATCGAACGCGCCGTCCGCAAGACCGGCCCGCGCCTGCGCCGCGATTTCGGCGAGGTCCAGCATCTCCAGGTCAGCCGCAAGGGGCCGGCGGACTTCGTCTCGATCGCCGACAAGCGCGCCGAGGAAACGCTGGTCGAGGAACTGCGCAAGGCCCGGCCCGACTGGGGCATGCTGCTGGAGGAAGGTGGCGAGATTCAGGGCGATCCCACCAAGCCGCGCTGGATCGTCGATCCGCTCGACGGCACCACCAACTTCCTCCACGGCCTGCCCCATTTCGCGATCTCGGTCGCGGTCGAGGAGCCGAACGGTGCGGGCGGCAAGCCCGAGATCACCTGCGCGATGGTCTATAACCCGATCACCGACGAGGGCTTCTGGGCGGAGAAGGGCCGGGGGGCATGGTTGCAGGGGCAGCGGTTGCGCGTCTCGTCGCGCCGCGACCTGTCCGAAGCGCTGATCGCCACCGGCATCCCGTTCCTCGGCCATGGCAATTTCGCCGAATGGACCCGCATCTTTGGCGCGGTCGCGCCCGAGGTCGCCGGCATCCGCCGCTTCGGTTCGGCGGCGCTCGATCTTGCCTATGTTGCCGCCGGTCGGTTCGACGGTTTCTGGGAGTCGGGTCTGAGCAAGTGGGACATCGCCGCCGGCATGCTGCTGGTGCGCGAGGCGGGTGGTTTCGTCACCGACTATCGCGGCGCTGACCGCGCCTATGAAAAGGGTGAGGTGCTGGCGAGCAACGAGCAGATGCAGACCCGCCTGCACAAGCTGGTCGCCGGCGCGCTGCGCTAACCGCTGGTTGTCGTCATCGTCGCCGACCGTCGCCCTGCGTTTGCGGGAGGACGGCGGCCGTGCTGGCGGCGGGTTGAACTGCGAATGATTCTCACCCTGTTCCGCCCTTGATGCCCCGCGCCCATCGGCCTAAAGCCGGGCGCAATCCTTACCGCAACCGCGAGAGACCCTGCCTTGGTCGACCTGTCGCAATATCTGCCGATCCTGATGTTCCTGGGCATAGCCCTGGTGCTGTCGACGGCGTTCGTCGTCCTGCCGATGGTGGCTTCGCGCTTCACCGGCTCGCACAAGCCCACGCCGGAAAAGCTCAGCGAATATGAATGCGGCTTCCCCGCGTTCGAGGATTCGCGCAGCCAGTATGACGTGCGCTTTTATCTGGTGGCGATCCTGTTCATCATCTTCGATCTCGAAGCGGCCTTCCTATATCCTTGGGCAGTCTCGGTTTTCGACCTCGGCTGGACCGCATGGTTCTCGATGATGATCTTCATCGGCGAACTGGCGCTGGGCCTTGTATATGCTTGGAAGATGGGAGCTCTCGAATGGGAGTAGAACTCACGACGCCGCCGCACGGCTTCGGCGCGGGCAATGCCGCTGGCGTGCCGGCGCAGGCCCCCGATCAGGGTTTCTTCAACGACCTGAACGGCGAACTCACCGACAAGGGCTTCCTCGTTACCTCGACCGAAGACCTGTTCACCTGGGCGCGGACCGGTTCGCTGTGGTGGATGACGTTCGGGCTGGCGTGCTGCGCGGTCGAGATGATCCACGTCAACATGCCGCGCTATGACATGGAGCGGTTCGGCGCCGCGCCGCGCGCGTCCCCGCGCCAGTCGGACGTTATGATCGTCGCTGGCACGCTGTGCAACAAGATGGCCCCGGCGCTGCGCCGCGTCTATGACCAGATGTCGGAGCCGAAATACGTCATCTCGATGGGAAGCTGCGCCAACGGTGGCGGCTATTACCACTATAGCTACAGTGTCGTGCGCGGATGCGACCGGGTGGTGCCGGTCGACATCTACGTCCCCGGCTGCCCGCCGACCGCCGAGGCGCTGCTGTACGGCGTCATGCAGTTGCAGCGGAAGATCCGCCGTTCGGGGAGCATCGAACGGTGAGGGCACCCGCACCCCGTTATGCCGCCAACGACGGCGTGATCGATACGGCGAAGGCGGTGCTCGGCGATCTGCTCGTCGAGGCACAGGACCTCGTCGGCGAAGTGTCGCTGACCGTCGACCGCGACCGCCTCGTCATGGCGATGGAATTGCTGCGCGAGACGCCGGGCCTCAAGTACGAGATGCTGGCCGAGATCGCCGGCGTCGACTACCCCGAGCGGCCTGAGCGGTTCGACGTCGTCTACCATTTGCTGTCGATGACGCGGAACCATCGCATCCGCATCCGGGTGACGACCGACGAGGATCATCCGGTGCCGTCGGTGACGGCAATCTGGTACAACGCCGGCTGGCTCGAGCGCGAAGTGTACGACATGTACGGCGTGCTCTTCACCGGCAATGCCGATCTGCGCCGCATCCTGACCGATTATGGCTTTCGCGGCCATCCGCTGCGCAAGGACTTCCCGCTGACCGGCTATGTCGAGATGCGCTATTCGGAAGAGGCCAAGCGCGTGGTCTATGAGCCGGTGCAACTGGCGCAGGATTTCCGCACGTTCGATTTCATGAGCCCGTGGGAAGGGGCGGAATACGTCCTGCCGGGCGACGAAAAGGCCGCCGCGCCCAAGCCCGCCGTCGGGCAGGCGCCCGGCGCGCAGTCGCCCGCGACCGCCGATCAGGTGAAGCGCGCCGACGAACGGGCCAAGGATGCGACGCCGCAAGTCGACAAGCCGAAAGTGACCGAAAGCGTGGCCGATACCGGTGCGGGCAAACCGCATCCCGGCAACCGGCCCGACAGCAAGCCCGTCGATCCCGACGTGCCGTCGCCCGATGCGGCGACTTCGTCGGCGGAGAACAAGTGATGGCTGATTACGATCACCAGATCGACGCCGCCAATCCGACCCCCGGCGATGTCGAGATCCAGAACTACACGATCAATTTCGGGCCGCAGCATCCTGCGGCGCACGGCGTGTTGCGGCTCGTCACCGAACTGGACGGCGAGATCATCGAACGGATCGATCCGCACGTCGGCCTGCTCCACCGCGGCACCGAAAAGCTGATCGAGTACAAGACGTACGCGCAGGCGCTGCCGTACATGGACCGGCTCGATTACTGCTCGCCGATGTGCATGGAACATAGCTATGTCCTCGCGGTCGAAAAGCTGCTCGACATCGAGGTGCCGCTGCGCGCCCAGTATCTGCGTGTGTTCTTCGCCGAATTGACCCGCATCATGAACCACATGCTGAACCTCGGTTCGCATGTCATGGACGTGGGCGCGATGACGCCGAACCTGTGGATGTTCGAGCTGCGCGAAGACACGATGAACTTCTACGAGCGGGCGTCGGGTGCGCGGATGCACGCGAATTTCCTGCGCGTGGGTGGCGTGCGGCAGGACGTGCCGCTCAAGCTGCTGACCGATATTGCCGAGTGGCTCGACACCCGTCTGCCGCGTCTGTTCGGCGATGCGATCAGCCTCGTCGCCGAGAACCGCATCTTCAAGCAGCGCAACGTCGACATCGCAATCGTCAGCCGCGAGGATGCGGTGCGCTGGGGCTTTTCCGGCCCGATGATCCGTGGTGCGGGCATCCCGTGGGATATTCGCAAGGCGCAGCCGTACGACGCCTATGACAAGGTCGACTTCGACGTGCCGGTCGGCACGCGCGGCGACTGTTACGACCGGTTCATGGTCCGCGTCGAGGAAGTGTATCAGTCGGCGCGCATCATGAAACAGTGTCTCGCGCAGATGCCCGAGGGACCGGTTGGCAGCCTCGATCGCAAGGTCGTCCCGCCCAAGCGCGGCGAGATGAAGCAGTCGATGGAAGCGCTGATCCATCACTTCAAGCTGTACACCGAGGGCTATCACGTTCCGGCGGGCGAGGTCTATGTCGCGACCGAAAGCCCCAAGGGCGAATTCGGCATCTACATGGTGTCGGACGGCAGCAACAAGCCGTACCGCGTGAAGATCCGCCCAACGGCGTTCAGCCACCTGCAGGCGATGGACTTCATGTCGAAGGGCCATATGCTTGCCGACATCACCGCCATTCTGGGTGCGATGGACATCGTGTTCGGGGAGTGCGACCGGTGAGCCGGATCGATACGGTAACGGCGATGATGGAGCGCTACAACGCGCGCGACGCGGCGGGATATGCCGCGTTCTTTGCCGACGATGGCTGCGAGGCATTGTATCGTGGTGACGTGGTGCGCGATGGTCGCGAGGGCGTCGAGAGCGGCATGGCGGCGGTGTTCGCCGAGTTTCCGCAGAACCATGCCGAAGTGTTGCAGTCGTTCGAACTGGGCGAGCGTGTCGTGCTGCACGAGCGGGTCCGCCGTTCGCCCGATGCCACCCCGTTCGACGTGATGACCGTCTATTCGTTCAGCGGCGACAAGGTCGACCGCGTGGAGTTTATTCGCTGATGGCCGACGCCCCCACCATTCCCGATGAGGCCGAAGTCCGCGCCCGCTGGAGTTCGTTCGCCTGGAACCCGGCGAACGCCGAAAAGGCGCGGGAGATCGTCGGTCGCTATCCCGCCGGTCGCCAGCAGTCCTGCACCATTCCGTTCCTCGACCTCGCCCAGCGGCAAGTCGGCGCGGAGACGCAGACGCAAGGGTGGCTGCCGGTTCCGGTGATCGAATATATCGCCCGCGAACTGGGCATGCCCTACATGCGCGTCTACGAGGTCGCGACCTTCTACACGATGTTCAACCTCGCGCCGGTCGGTCGTTATCACGTTCAGGTATGCGGAACGACGCCGTGCATGCTGCGCGGGTCGGACGACGTGTTCGCCGCGTGCAAGAACCGTGGACTGGTCAAGGGCAAGACGACGCCCGATGGCCTGTTCACGCTGACCGAGGTCGAGTGCATGGGCAATTGCGCTTCCGCGCCGATGGTCCAGATCAACGACGATAATTACGAAGACCTCGATTACGATCGCACCACCGCGATCATCGAGGCGCTGGCGAAGGGCGAGACGCCGAAGCCCGGCACGCAGGAGCCCGGCCGCCACACCGTCGAGCCGGTCGGCGAGCCGACCAACCTTGCCGCGATGATGGCCGGAAACCATGATTACCGGCCCGAATGGGGCAATGGCCAAGGGCCTGTGGCATGAAGGCGCTGGGCAGCCTGTTGCTGGCGATCCTTGTCGGGATCGTCGTGTTGTGGATCGCGCTCGAACTGTTCGTCGGCGCGCTCAAGCTGCTCGGCATCGCGATCGGCATCGGCGCGATGGTTGCCATGTATTTCATCGCCGAGAAGGCGATCGGGAAGGGACGATAAGGATGCTGGCCGACAAGGATCGCATCTTCACCAACGTCTACGGGTTCCAGCCATGGAACCTCGACGCCGCGCAGAAGCGGGGTGACTGGGACAATACGAAGGCGCTGCTGGCGCTGGGGCAGGACAACATCATCGACCGCATCAAGGCGTCTGGCCTGCGCGGACGCGGTGGAGCAGGCTTCCCGACCGGCACCAAATGGTCGTTCATGCCCAAGGCGCCCAAGCCCGACCGGCCGAACTTCCTCGTCATCAACGCAGATGAATCCGAACCCGGTTCGTGCAAGGACCGCGAGATCATCCGCCACGATCCGCACAAGCTGATCGAAGGCGCGCTGGTCGCCGGTTTCGCGATGCGTGCGCGGGCGGCGTACATTTACATTCGCGGCGAATATATCCGCGAGGCCGAGGTGCTGTTCGCGGCGATCGCCGAGGCCTATGCCAAGGGCTTGCTCGGCAAGAATGCCTGCGGGTCGGGCTATGACTTCGACGTGTTCGCCCACCGCGGTGCCGGCGCGTACATCTGCGGTGAAGAAACCGCGATGCTCGAATCGCTCGAAGGCAAGAAGGGCCAGCCCCGGCTCAAGCCGCCGTTCCCGGCGGGCGCGGGCCTGTATGGCTGCCCGACGACGGTCAACAACGTCGAATCGATCGCGGTCGTGCCGACGATCCTGCGGCGCGGCGCGGAGTGGTTCTCGAGCTTCGGCGCGGAGAATAATCGCGGCACCAAGCTGTTCCAGATCAGCGGCCATGTGAACCGTCCGTGCGTGGTCGAGGAAGCGATGAGCATCCCGTTCCGCGAGCTGATCGAGAAGCATTGCGGCGGCATCCGGGGTGGCTGGGATAATCTGCTGTGCGTCATCCCCGGCGGATCGTCGGTGCCGCTGGTGAAGGCCGAGCACATCATCGATGCGCCGATGGACTTCGACGGGCTGAAGGCGGTCGGATCGGGACTCGGCACGGCGGCGATCATCGTCATGGACAAGTCGACCGACGTCGTGCGCGCGATCAGCCGGCTCTCGTACTTCTACAAGCACGAGAGCTGCGGCCAGTGCACGCCGTGCCGCGAAGGCACAGGCTGGATGTGGCGGGTGATGGAGCGGCTGCGCACCGGCGATGCCGACCTGTCCGAGATCGACACGCTGCACCAGGTGACGAAGCAGGTCGAGGGCCACACCATCTGCGCGCTCGGCGACGCGGCGGCGTGGCCGATCCAGGGCCTCATCAAGAACTTCCGCCCCGAACTGGAGCGGCGGATCAACGAGAAGCGCGGCGGTGGTTCGCTGCCGATGCAGGAAGCGGCGGAATAATGCCTAAGGTCAAGGTAGACGGGGTCGAGGTCGAGGTGCCGCAGGGTGCCACCGTCCTCCAGGCATGCGAAGCGGCGGGCAAGGAAATCCCGCGCTTCTGCTATCACGAACGGCTGTCGATCGCCGGTAATTGCCGGATGTGTCTGGTCGAGGTGAAGCCGGGGCCGCCCAAGCCACAAGCATCGTGCGCGCTGCCCGCGGCCGACAATCAGGAAATCCGCACCGACAGCGCGATGGTGAAGGCCGCGCGCGAAGGCGTGATGGAATTCCTGCTCATCAACCATCCGCTCGACTGCCCGATCTGCGACCAGGGCGGCGAATGCGATCTGCAGGACCAGTCGGTTGCCTATGGCCGTGGCCATTCGCGCTATGACGAGAACAAGCGCGCCGTCACCGAAAAGTACATGGGTCCGATCGTCAAGACGGTCATGACCCGCTGTATCCAATGCACCCGCTGCATCCGCTTTGCCGAAGAGGTCGCGGGCGTCGAGGAGATCGGCGCGATCTATCGCGGCGAGAACATGCAGATCACCAGCTATCTCGAACAGGCGGTGACGAGCGAATTGTCGGGCAACGTCGTCGATCTGTGTCCGGTCGGTGCGCTGACGTCGAAGCCCTATGCGTTCGAGGCACGGCCGTGGGAGCTGAAAAAGACGCTCGCGATCGACGTGATGGATGCGGTCGGCACCAATATCCGCCTCGACGCGCGCGGGCGGCAGGTGCTGCGCTGCGTACCGCGCATCAACGAGGACGTGAACGAGGAGTGGGCGCACGACAAGACGCGCCACGCCGTAGACGGGCTCGTGCGTCGTCGTCTCGACAAGCCCTATGTCCGCAAGGGCGGCAAGCTGGTCGCGGCGGAGTGGGACGAGGCGTTCGCGGCGATTGCGGCGGTCAACGCCGGGTCGTCGGTCGCGGCGATTGCGGGCGACCTGCTCGACTGCGAAACGATGTTTGCTGCCAAGGCGCTGGTAAACGCGCTGGGATCGTCGCTGCTCGAGGGGCGGCAGACGGGTATGGCGTATGACGTCACCAACCTCGGCGCGGTCGCGTTCAACACGACGATCGCCGGGGTCGAGGACGCCGACGCGATCCTGCTCATCGGCAGCGACCTGCGCCACGAGGCGCCGCTCATCAACACCCGCGTCCGCAAGGCGATCAAGAAGGGCGCGCGCGTCTTCTCGATCGGGCCGGAAGTCGATCTGACCTACAAGGCCGAATGGCTTGGCGACGATCTCGGCCTGCTGAACGGTCTGCCCGATCGTGCCGCCGAGGCGCTCGATGCTGCCAAGCGCCCGATGGTCATCGTCGGGCCGGGCGCGCTGAAGAAGGGCCATGGTGCCGCGCTCAAGCTGGCGCAGGACGGCAATCTCGTCCGCACGCTGGAGGACGGCACGTCGTGGAACGGCTTCAACGTCGTTCATCTGGCCGCCGCACGCATGGGCGCGCTGATGCTCGGCTATGCGCAGGCGGGGGGTATCGCCGATATTGTCGCGGCGAACCCGAAACTCGTGTTTTTTCTTGGCGCGGACGAAGTCGACTTCGCCCAGTTCGCGAACAGCACCAAGGTCTATATCGGTCATCATGGCGACAAGGGCGCGGCGGCGGCCGACATCGTCCTGCCGGGGGCCAGCTATGCCGAGAAGCCCGGCACCTATGTCAACATGGAGGGCCGGGTGCAGCGCGGCGACCGCGCGGTCTTTGCACCGGGTGATGCGCGCGACGACTGGACCATCCTGCGGGCGCTTGGCGAATTCCTCGGCGTGACGTTGCCGTTCGACGATTTCGCCGGATTGCGTGCGGCGATGGCGGCGGCGGTTCCCGACCTCGGCCGTGAAGCTTTGGTTCGGTATGACTGGAACCCGCCGGCACTCGACGCTAAGGCGTCGGGCACGGTGACCTATCCGGTCGCCGACTTCTATCTGACCAACGCCATCTGCCGGGCCAGCCCGACGATGCAGCGTTGTTCGGCCGAACTTGTCCATGGCCAGGATTTCGCGGAGGCCGCCGAGTGAGCTTCTTTTCCAGCCCGACGACCGCGATGGTCGGTTGGGGTATGAACCCGAGCGTGGCGTGGACTCTCGCCACGCTGATCGGCATCCTCATCATCGCGCTGCCGCTGATGCTGGCGGTGGCGATGATAATCTACGCCGATCGCAAGATCTGGGCGGCGATGGCGCTGCGCCGCGGACCGAACGTGGTCGGGCCGTTCGGCCTGCTCCAGTCGTTCGCCGACGGGTTGAAGGTGTTCCTACAGGAAACGATCATCCCGTCGTCTGCCAATCGCGGGCTGTTCCTGTTGGCGCCGATCATCACCTTCACCGTCGCGCTGATTGTCTGGGCGGTGATCCCGTTCGACGTCGGCATGGTCGTGGCGGACATCAACGTCGGGCTGCTCTATATCCTCGCGGCATCGTCGCTCGGAGTATATGGCGTCATCATTTCGGGCTGGGCGTCGAACTCGAAATATCCCTTCTACTCGGCGCTGCGTGCCGCCGCGCAGATGGTGAGTTACGAAGTCGCGATCGGGTTCGTCCTCATCGCCGTCGTGCTGTGGGCCGGGTCATTCAACCTGACGACGATCGTCCTCGAACAGCGCGGGCATATCTTCGGCTTCATCAATGGTTTCGGCTTCAATCCGCTGCTGTTCCCGATGGCGGTGGTGTTCCTGATCTCGTCGCTCGCCGAAACCGCGCGTGCGCCGTTCGATCTGACCGAAGCGGAGTCGGAACTGGTCGCCGGCTATCAGACCGAATATTCGTCGATGGCCTTCGCGCTGTTCTGGCTTGGTGAATATGCCAACGTTATCCTGATGTGCGCGCTCAACGCGCTGCTGTTCTGGGGTGGCTGGTTGCCGCCGGTCGACTGGGCACCGCTTTATTATGTCCCCGGTATTATCTGGTTCCTCGGCAAGACGTTCTTCTTCTTCTTCGTCTTTAGCTGGATCAAGGCGACGGTGCCGCGTTACCGTTATGACCAGTTGATGCGGCTGGGCTGGAAGGTGTTCCTGCCGATGTCGCTGATCTTCGTCTTCCTCGTCTCGGGCTGGCTGATGATCCAGCGCGTGGGAGTGCCCGCATGAGTATCGCCCAGACCATCCGATCGTTCACCCTGTGGGAGTTCGTGAAGGCGCACGCGCTGACGCTGCGGTATTTTTTCAAGCCCAAGGCGACGATCAACTACCCGTACGAGAAGAATCCGATCAGCCCGCGCTTCCGCGGTGAACATGCGTTGCGCCGCTATCCCAACGGGGAAGAACGCTGCATCGCGTGCAAGCTGTGCGAGGCAGTGTGTCCGGCGCTGGCGATCACGATCGAGGCCGAGCCGCGTCAGGACGGCAGCCGTCGCACGACGCGCTACGACATCGACATGACGAAGTGCATCTATTGCGGGCTGTGCCAGGAAGCATGCCCGGTCGATGCGATCGTCGAGGGGCCGAATTTCGAATTCGCGACCGAAACGCGCGAGGAGCTGATCTATCACAAGGACAAGTTGCTCGCGAACGGCGACCGCTGGGAACGCGCCATCGCCGCGAACCTTGCGAGCGACGCGCCCTATCGGTAAGGGCGCCGGTGTTCCGTAACGGTGGGGACCGGGTGTTCCACTCCGCCGATCTAATGACAAGCGTATCGTCCCGCAGCCAGCGGGGCGAACAGGGGGAAGAGCAGCGCTCGTGATCCAGACACTCGCCTTCTATCTGTTCGCCACGATCGTGGTGGCATCGGCTGCGTTGACGATCACGTCGCGCAACCCGGTCCATTCGGTGCTGTGGCTGATCCTCGCCTTCTTCAATGCCGCCGGGCTGATGGTGCTGGCCGGTGCCGAGTTCATCGCGATGCTGCTCGTCATCGTCTATGTCGGTGCGGTCGCGGTGCTGTTCCTGTTCGTCGTCATGATGCTGAACATCGACTTCACCGAGATGCGCGCCGGTTTCGTCCGTTACCTGCCGGCCGGCCTCGCGCTCGCGGTGCTGCTCGCGGTCGAGCTCATCATCGGCGCGTACGCATGGACCGCCGGACGGATCGATCTGGCGCGGCGGGTCGCGCCGGTCGATGTCGCGGTGCCGAATATCGAGGCGATCGGGCGGCTGCTCTATACCCGCTATCTCTATGTGTTCGAGGGCGTCGGCCTCGTCCTGCTGGTCGCGATGATCGGGGCGATCGTGCTGACCCAGCGCGTGCGGGTCGACTCACGGCGGCAGAACATCCATCGCCAGGTCAGCCGCCGGTCCAAGGATGCCACGCGCAACGTCAATCAGCCCATCGGGCAGGGGGTCGAGCTGTGATCGGGATCACCCATTATCTGGTCGTCGCGGCGATCCTGTTCACGCTGGGCGTGCTCGGCATCTTCCTCAACCGGAAGAACCTGATCGTCATCCTGATGTCGATCGAGCTGATCCTGCTGGCGGTGAACATCAATTTCGTCGCCTTCTCGGCGCAGCTTGGCGATCTGGTCGGTCAGATTTTCGCGATGTTCGTGCTGGCGGTCGCCGCCGGCGAGAGCGCGATCGGGCTGGCCATCATGGTCATCTATTTCCGTGGTCGCGGTTCCATCGCGGTCGACGACGTCAACCGGATGAAGGGGTGATGCCGGTGATTGGGATTTCGGAGGCGTTCGCATGAGCGCCATCCATATCGTCGTGTTCCTGCCGCTGCTGGCGTCGGTCGTCGCGGGGCTGTCGAACCGGGCGTTCGGCATCGCGTTCCCGAAGATCGTGACGACGGCGGGACTGCTAGTCGCCGCCGCGCTGTCGTGGAGCATCTTCGTGCCGTTCCTCGCCGGAACCGCGACCGCTGGCGTCGCGCCGGTATCGACGTGGATCGTGTCGGGCGGGATGGACATCGCATGGGAGCTGCGGGTCGATGCGCTGACCGCGGTCATGCTGGTCGTCATCACCAGCGTCTCGGCGCTCGTTCACCTCTATAGCTGGGGCTATATGAGCGAGGACCCCGATCAGCCGCGGTTCTTCGCCTATCTGTCGCTGTTCACCTTCGCCATGCTGATGCTGGTGACGGCCAACAACCTCGTCCAGATGTTCTTCGGCTGGGAAGGCGTCGGTCTGGCGTCGTACCTGCTGATCGGTTTCTGGTTCCGCAAGCCATCGGCCAATGCCGCCGCGATCAAGGCGTTCGTCGTCAACCGCGTCGGTGATCTGGGCTTTATGCTCGGCATCTTCGGAACCTATCTGGTGTTCGGGACGATCTCGATCCCCGCGATCCTCGAAGCTGCGCCGTCGATGGCCGGTTCGACGATCGGCTTCCTGTGGTTCCGCGCCGACACGATGACGGTGTTGTGTCTGCTGCTGTTCATCGGCGCGATGGGCAAGTCGGCGCAGCTCGGCCTCCACACGTGGTTGCCGGACGCGATGGAAGGCCCGACCCCGGTGTCGGCGCTGATCCACGCCGCGACGATGGTGACGGCGGGCGTGTTCATGGTGTGCCGCCTCTCGCCAATGTTCGAAGTGTCGCCGACCGCGCTGTCGGTCGTGACCGCCGTCGGTGCCGCGACCTGCCTGTTCGCCGCCACGATCGGCCTCGTGCAGACCGATATCAAGCGGGTCATCGCCTATTCGACCTGTTCGCAGCTTGGCTATATGTTCTTCGCGGCGGGCGTCGGTGCCTATGGCGCGGCGATGTTCCACCTGTTCACCCACGCCTTCTTCAAGGCGTTGCTGTTCCTGGGGGCCGGCTCGGTCATCCATGCGATGCACCACGAACAGGACATGCGCTATTACGGTGGCCTGCGGAAGCATATCCCGCTCACCTTCTGGGCGATGATGGCGGGTACGCTGGCGATCACCGGTGTCGGTATTTACGGCATTGGCGGCTTCGCGGGCTATCACTCGAAGGATGCGATCCTCGAAGCGGCATGGGCGTCGGGTCCGAACGGCTATGGCGCCTTCTATGTCGGTACGTTCGCCGCGCTGCTGACCAGCTTCTATTCGTGGCGGCTGATGTTCCTGACCTTCTTCGGCAAACCACGATGGGCCGGGTCGGAGCATATCCAGCATGCGGTGCATGACGCGCATGGCCACCACGGTCATGACGACCACGCTCATCATGGTCACGATCAGGAAGCGCATCCGGCGGCGGAAGATGCCGGCCATGCGCCGTCGACGCACGACGCGCATGCTACCGACGTTGTCGAAGGCACGGCGGGCTATCATCCGCACGAAAGCCCGTTGCCGATGCTGATCCCGTTGATCGTGCTGACGGTTGGTGCGGTCGCTGCGGGTTATGTCTTCCATCACTGGTTCATCGAGCCGGAGGCGGGCGAGACGTTCTGGAAGGGCAGCCTGTTCTTCAATGAGCATCTGATGCACGCGATGCACGAGGTGCCGTTGATGGTGAAGCTGGCCGCAACGATCGTGATGCTGATCGGGTTCGTGAGCGCGTTCTACGTCTATATCGCCCGGCCGGGCACGGCGGCGGCAATCGCGGAGACATTCCGCGTGCTGCACCGCTTCCTGCTCAAGAAGTGGTATTTCGACGAGCTGTATCATCTGCTCTTCATCCGGCCCTCCTTCGCGCTGGGACGTTTCTTCTGGAAGCGCGGCGACGAGCAGACGATCAACCGCTTCGGCCCCGACGGGTCGGCGGCGCTGGTCGGCCTGTCGAGCCGCTTGGCGGTGCGGATGCAGACCGGTTATCTTTATACCTATGCTTTCGTCATGCTCATCGGCCTGACGGCGGCTGTTACCTGGGTGATCGCGTCGTGATGCGCGGTTCGAAGCAAATGGTTCGGGGGAATAACAAGTGAACGGCTTCCCGATCCTGTCGGCGATGCTGGTCGTACCGGCGGTCGCGGCGGTATTGTGCCTGTTCGTGTCGGCCAACGCCGCACGCTGGACCGCACTGATCGCCACGCTGATCGACTTCGCGCTCGGCATCGTGCTGTGGACCAGTTTCGACGTGGGCGGCGCGCAGTGGCAGTTCGTCGAACATGCCGATGTGTTCGGCCGCTTCGCATGGGCGCTCGGCATCGACGGGTTCGCGCTGATGCTCATCATGCTCAGCGTGTTCCTGATGCCGATCTGCATCGGCGCGTCGTGGAGTTCGGTGACAACCCGCGTGCCCGAATATATGGCGCTGTTCCTCGGCGTCGAAGTGCTGATGATCGGCACCTTCTCGGCGCAGGACCTGCTGCTGTTCTATGTCTTCTTCGAAGGCGGCCTGATTCCGATGTACCTCATCATCGGCATCTGGGGCGGGGCGAACCGCATCTACGCTTCGTACAAGTTCTTCCTGTACACGCTGCTCGGCTCGGTGCTGATGCTGATCGCGATGATCTACATGGTCAATGTCGCGGGCACGTCGGACATTCCGACGCTGATGGCGTATGATTTCCCGGCGCATGTCCAGACATGGCTGTGGCTCGCGTTCTTCGCGTCGTTCGCGGTCAAGATGCCGATGTGGCCGGTCCACACCTGGTTGCCCGACGCGCACGTCCAGGCACCAACCGCAGGGTCGGTCATCCTTGCCGGCGTGTTGCTGAAGCTCGGCGGCTACGGCTTCCTGCGCTTCTCGATCCCGATGTTCCCCGAAGCGACCGGCGAGTTCACCTGGCTGATCTTCGCGCTGTCGGCGGTCGCGGTGGTCTATACCTCGCTCGTCGCGCTGGTGCAGAGCGACATGAAGAAGCTGATCGCCTATTCGTCGGTCGCGCATATGGCCATCGTGACGATCGGCCTGTTCGCCTTCAACCAGCAGGGTATCGAAGGCGCGATGATCGTGATGCTCAGCCACGGGCTGGTATCAGGTGCGCTGTTCCTGTGCGTCGGCATCATCTACGACCGGCTGCACACCCGCGAAATCTCGCGCTACGGCGGTCTGGCGATCAACATGCCGCGCTATGCGGTGTTCTTCCTGCTGTTCACCATGGCGTCGATCGGCCTGCCAGGTACGTCGGGGTTCGTCGGCGAGTTCCTGAGCCTTGCCGGCACCTATCAGGTGTCGACGTGGGCGGCGCTGATCTGCACCACCGGCATCATCCTCGGCGCGGCGTATTCGCTCTATCTCTATCGTCGCATCGCGCTCGGCGATCTGGTGCATGACGATGTGAAGGCGATGCAGGACGTCAATCCGCGCGAACTGCTCCTGCTGGCGCCGATCGCGGCGGTGGTGCTGTGGATGGGCGTGTATCCCGAAAGCTTCCTGAAACCCATGCGCGGCGACGTCGCGCTGCTGATCGAACGGATCGAGCGGGCGAACCCGGGGTCGGATTCGCGTCCGACGGCCGGCAATCCGGCGGCTGCGGCCGCGCAACATCACACGAGCGGCGGCGAAGCGGCGCACGGGGAATCGCACTGATGAGCTACGCCCAACAATTGACGATGACGCTGCCCGAGCTGGTGCTCGCGGTGGGGGCGATCGTGCTCATGCTGGTCGCGGCATGGGGCAAGCAGGCGGCGACGCGCGGCGTCAGCATCGCGGCGGTGGTGATCCTCGCCGGTGCGTCGGTCGCGCTCGTCGGCAACGGATCGTCGGGCGGCACCGCGTTCGGCGGCATGTACCGCGCCGATGCCTTCGCCGGTTTCGCCAAGATACTGATCTTCCTCGCCTCGGCGGTCGCGATCATCGTCGCGCCGCGCTTCTTCGCGCGGACCACGGGTGACGACCTCAAGCCCGAATATCCGATTCTTATCCTGTTGTCGGCGTGCGGCATGGGCATGATGGTGTCGGCGTCGGACCTGCTGCTGCTCTACGTCGGGCTCGAATTGCAGAGCCTTGCGGCCTATGTCCTCGCCAGCTTCATGCGGCGCGATACGCGCTCGGCCGAAGCGGGCCTCAAATATTTCGTGCTGGGCGCGCTGGCCTCGGGCATTCTGCTCTATGGTATCAGCCTGGTCTATGGCTTCTCCGGCACGACGCTGTTCGACGATATTGCCGTCGCCTATGCCGCCGGGACCAACACCGGGCTGCTGTTCGGGCTGGTGTTCGTGTTCGCGGGGATCGCGTTCAAGCTGGCGGCGGTGCCGTTCCATATGTGGACGCCCGACGTGTACGAAGGCGCGCCGACCCCGGTGACCGCGTTCTTCGCATCGGCACCCAAGGTTGCGGCGATGGCGATGGCATTGCGCGTGGCGATCGAGGCGATGGGGCCGGCGGTCGACCAGTGGCGGCAGATCGTGGTATTCGCCGCGCTCGCCTCGATCGTGCTCGGCGCGGTCGGCGCGATCGGGCAGGGTAATATCAAGCGGCTGCTCGCCTATTCGTCGATCAACAACGTCGGCTTCGCGCTGATCGGTCTGGCGGCGGGCACGCAGGCGGGTGTCGCGGGCGTGCTGTTCTATCTCGCCATCTACATCGTCATGACGCTCGGTTCGTTCCTGATCGTGCTCCAGATGCGTGGCGAAGACGGGCAGCCGGTCGAGAGCGTCGCGAGCCTTGCCGGTCTGTCGCGCACGCGGCCGGCACTGGCGCTGGCGCTGGCGATCTTCATGTTCGCGCTGGCCGGTATCCCGCCGCTGTTCGGCTTCTGGGCCAAGTACGCGGTGTTTGATGCCGCGGTGCAGGCCGGGCTGTTCCCGCTGGCGGTGATCGGTATCGCCGCATCGGTCATCGGTGCCTATTATTACCTGCGCGTCGTCAAGACGATGTACTTCGACGATCCGGCCCCGGCGTTCTCGCGGGAACCGGCCCTCATCGAAGGTGGTCTGATCGCGGCGGCGGCGGTCGTGATCTCGCCGGTTGGCATGTTCCTGATCCCGGCGCTGACCGGGTGGACGATGACGGCGGCGCGAGCGCTGTTCTGAGCGTCCGCACCGTCGCCGAAACCGGGTCGACCAACGCCGACCTGCTGGCGGCGGCGACCGAGGGCGCACTCGAGGGCGCATGGCTCAGGGCGGAGCGGCAGACTGCCGGACGTGGTCGCATGGGCCGCACCTGGGCCGACGCGACCGGCAATCTGTTCGCCAGTACCATCGTTCGCCTGCGGCCGGACGATCCGGTCGCACCGTCGCTGGCGCTGGTCGCAGCGGTTGCGCTGCACGCCGCGATCGATAGCGTCCTGCCGGGGCGCGCCGCGATCAAATGGCCGAACGACCTGATGATCGACGGAGCGAAACTGTCCGGCATCCTGCTCGAACGTAGTGGCGAGGCGGTCGTGGTCGGCTTCGGGGTGAACCTTGCCATGGCACCGGTCCTACCCGGTCGACGGACGATCTGCCTTGCCGATCAGGGGGTGCGGATGGCCCCGGACGACATGCTCGACCGGTTGCGTGCATCGTTCGCCCATTGGCTGGCCGAATGGCGTCGTGCCGGAGTTGGCGGCATTGGCGATGCGTGGATGCGGGCAGCGCATCCGGTCGGGGCGTCACTTCGGGTATCGTTGCCCGACGGGACCCGGACCGAAGGGACGTTTGCCGGTCTGGACCCGGCCGGGGCGCTGCTGCTGGCGCAGGGCGGCGGCGCGGTCCGCACGATCCATGCCGGGGATGTCGACGCCTGAACCGGGACGCTTGTCGAGGGGCAGGCGGGATGCTAGCCGATCGTTCATGTCCGTCGAACCTCACACCGTAAAGCGCGTGGCCGGCCTTGCCCGGATCGCGATCACCGACGCCGAAGCCGATCGGCTCGCCCCCGAACTGGGCAATATCCTTGGCTGGATCGAGCAACTGGGCGAAGTCGATACCAGCGGCGTCGCGCCGATGACGGCGGTGATTCCCAACCATCTGCGCCTGCGTGCCGATGCCGTCACCGACGGCGACGTGCGCGACCGGGTGCTGGCGAATGCGCCGCAGGCCGAACATGGCTTCTTCACCGTGCCCAAGGTCATCGAATGATCCGTCGCCGTATCCCGACCGACCCGACCTGCCGCGCAAGGATTGCCGAATGACCGACCTTACCGACCTTGGCGTCGCCGCGATCCGTGACGGCGTGCGCGACGGCAGCTTTTCCGCGCGCGACGTCGCCGATGCGTTCGTAGGTGCCGTAGCCGCCGCCAAGCCGCTCAACGCCTTTCTCGTCGAAACGCCCGACCATGCGCGCGCCGCCGCCGATGCCGCCGATGCCGCGCGCGCGGCGGGCGAGACGCCGAAGCCGCTGGCCGGCGTGCCGATCGGCATGAAGGACCTGTTTTGCACGAAGGGCGTCGAGACGACCGCGGCGAGCGGTATCCTGAAGGGCTTCGTGCCGCAGTATGAATCGACCGTCTCGGGCAAGCTGTGGGCGGCGGGCGCGGGGATGCTCGGCAAGCTGAACCTCGACCAGTTCGCGATGGGATCGTCGAACGAAACCAGTGCGTTCGGCAACGTCGTCTCGCCGTGGCGGCGGCCGGGCGATACCGCGCCGATGGCCCCGGGCGGATCGTCGGGCGGATCGTCGTCGGCGATCGCGGCGCGGCTGTGCCCGGCGGCGACCGGGACCGACACCGGGGGGTCGATCCGTCAGCCGGCGGCGTTCACCGGCATCACCGGGATCAAGCCGACCTATGGCCGCTGCTCGCGCTACGGTGTCGTCGCCTTCGCCTCGTCGCTCGATCAGGCGGGGCCGATGGCGCGCGATACCCGCGATTGCGCGATCATGCTGGAGGCGATGGCCGGGTTCGACCCGAAGGACGCGACCTCGCTCGACCTGCCGGTTCCGGCTTGGGAAGCGGGCCTGAATGCCGATCTTCGCGGCAAGCGCGTGGGTATTCCGAGAGAGTATCGCGTCGATGGTATGCCGGCGGAGATCGAGGCGTTGTGGCAGCAGGGGATCGACTGGCTGCGCGATGCGGGGGCGGAGATCGTCGAAGTGTCGCTGCCGCATACCCGTTATGCGCTGCCGGCCTATTATATCATCGCCCCCGCCGAAGCGTCGTCGAACCTCGCGCGCTATGACGGCGTGCGCTATGGCCAGCGGGTGCTGCCCGACGGGGCGGGACTGCAGGACATGTATGCGGCCACGCGCGCCGCCGGGTTCGGCGACGAGGTGAAGCGGCGCATCCTGATCGGCACCTATGTGCTGTCGGCGGGCTTCTATGACGCCTATTATACCCAGGCGCAGAAGGTACGAACGCTGATCGCATGCGATTTCGAGCAGGCGTGGGAGAGTTGCGACGTGTTGCTGACCCCGACCGCACCGTCGGCGGCGTTCGCGCTCGGTGAGAAGTCGGCCGATCCGATCGCGATGTATCTCAACGACGTGTTCACCGTGCCGTCGTCGCTGGCGGGCCTGCCGGCGATGAGCGTGCCGGGCGGCGTCGACAAGGACGGGTTGCCGCTGGGGTTGCAGATCATCGGCAGGCCGCTCGATGAGCAGGGCGTGCTGAACGCAGGTCTTGCGATCGAGCAGCGGGCCGGGTTCGTCGCGCGCGCGGACAAGTGGTGGTAGACCTGTTCGACCTGCTGGAATTTCTCGGCGACTTGTTGCCGTTTGATTTTGGCGGGTCGAACAAGCGGCAGGGTGATCGTCCTGCCAAGCGTCGTCGGATCGGCCAGAAGACCGGGTCGGTAAAAACGAAGCGGCACGTACGTCACACGTTGCTACGTCGCCCGAAGCACGGATTGAACGAGAATGACTGAATCCACCTATCGCATCCGTGGCGCGACCGGCGACTGGGAGGTCGTGATCGGCCTTGAGGTCCATGCCCAGATCACGTCGAACGCCAAGCTGTTCTCCGGCGCGGCGACCGCGTTCGGCGCCGAGCCGAACACGCAGGTCAGTCTGGTCGATGCGGCGATGCCGGGCATGCTGCCGACGCCGAACCGCGAGTGCATCCGTCAGGCGGTCCGCACCGGCATGGCGATCGACGCGGTCATCAACAAATGGTCGCGGTTCGACCGCAAGAATTATTTCTACGCCGACCTGCCGCAGGGCTATCAGATCAGCCAGCTCTATCATCCGCTGGTGGGGGAAGGCTCGGTCACGATCGTCCTTGACGAGAAGGACCCGAACAGCCCGGTCAAGACGATCGGCGTCGAGCGTATTCACGTCGAGCAGGACGCCGGCAAGCTGATGCACGATCAGCACCCGACGCGGTCCTATGTCGATCTCAACCGGTCGGGCGTGGCGTTGATGGAGATCGTCAGCCGCCCCGACATGCGCTCGCCCGCCGAGGCCGGAGCCTATCTGTCGAAGCTGCGGTCGGTCCTGCGCTATGTCGGGTCGTGCGACGGCAATATGGACCAGGGGTCGATGCGCGCCGACGTCAACGTCTCGGTCCGGCGGCCGGGCGAGGAACTGGGGACGCGGACCGAGACGAAGAACGTCAATTCGGTCCGCTTCGTGATGGCGGCGATCGAACATGAAGCGAACCGGCAGGTCGCGGTGCTGGAGGATGGCGGCCGCATCGTTCAGGAAACGCGGCTGTTCGATCCCGACAAGGGCGTGACCCGGTCGATGCGATCGAAGGAAGACGCGCACGACTATCGCTATTTCCCTGATCCCGATCTGCTTCCGCTCGAACTTGACGATGCGTTTCTGGACGAATGTCGCGCGTCGCTGCCCGAACTGCCCGATGCCAAGCGGGCGCGGTACGAGAATGAGCTCGGGCTGTCGCGCTACAATGCGGCGGTGCTCACCGCCGAGGTGGAAACGGCTCGCTGGTTCGAGGCGCTGCTGGGTGAAGGTGGTTCAGACGTGTCGGCAAAGTCGGCCGCCAACTGGTTGATTTCCGACCTGTTCGGTGCGCTCAACCGCCTTGGCAAAAGCGTTACCGACAGCCCGGTGTCGCCCGCGCAGGGGGCCGAATTGCTGCGGCTCGTCGCCGATGGCACGCTGTCGGGCACGCTGTCCAAGCAGGTGTTCGAGATCATGCTCGAAACCGGCCAGGGGGCGAACGCCATTGTCGAGGAGCGCGGGCTCAAGCAGACCAGCGACACCGGCGCGATCGAGGCGGTGATCGCCGACGTCATGGCGAAGAACGCGGACAAGGTCGCCGATTATCGCGGCGGCAAGGACAAGCTGTTCGGCTTCTTCGTCGGACAGACGATGAAGGCGATGGGCGGCAAGGCCAACCCCGGCGTCGTCAACGACCTGCTGAAAAAAGCGCTCGGCTGATGCGTCTCACGCGGCGGATGGTGCTGGCGGCGCTGGTCGCCGTGGCGAGCGTGCCGGGTTTCTCGCAGACGCCGGAGCCGCCGCTGCCTCATGTCGCGATCGTCACGACGGCAGGCACGCTGACCGTCGAGGTGGAGACGAAACGCGCGCCAATCAGCGCGGCGAATTTCCTGCGTTACGTCGACCAGAAGCGACTGGACGGCGTCAGCTTCTACCGGATCGTCAAGGTCGGGCCGGAATTTGGTTTCGTCCAGTTCGGCCCGCATACCGATGCGAAGAAATATTTGCCGCCGATCAAGCACGAATCGACCAGTCAGACGGGCCTGTCGCACACCGACGGCACGCTCTCGATCGCGCGACTGGGCCTTGGGACGGCGCGTGGCGAGTTCACCATCTCGGTCGGCGATCAGCGTCGCGCGCTGGATGCCGCGCCGGGCGTCCCGGCGGACGGGCAGGGCTATGCCGCGTTCGCAAGGATCGTCGGCGGGCGTGATGTGCTGTTGAAGATTCTCGACACACCGGTCGATCCCGCCAAATCCACCAGCGGCGCGTTCAGGGGGGAAATGCCCGCCGCGCCGGTCAAGGTCCTGACAGCACGGCGGGTCACGACTGGCTGACGCTTACTGCGCGTCGGCGTCCTGATTGCGGACAACACCGCCCGATCCGCCGGCGGTGTCGGGTGACACGGTGGGTTCGGTGGGCGAGGTCTGGCCGACCGTGGTGTCGCCACGTTCGACATCGCCATTGGCGGTGTCGACCGCTTTTTCGATGTCGCTGCGACGGTCGGTGTCGTCCTGCGGCGCGCTGTCTGGGTGCGGGCTGCGGTCGCGGTCGCTCATCTCAATACTCCATCACGGGTTGGCCGGGTACCGGCGTTACGCCGGGATCGCCACCGGGCATCGGGCTTGGCACGTCAATATCGGGACCGGGCACGTCGATCTCGGGCGGCGGTGCGACGGGTTGGCCCGGTTCGGTCTGCGGCACCGGATATTCGGGCGGCGGCGTGATCGGCGCGACGCCGGGATCGGGGGCGGGCGTCTCGGCGGGGATCGGGGGCTCGACGGGCATGGCATCAGTCTCCTTCGCATGGCTCAACGCGACGGCGAGGGCAGGGTTGCGGCTATCGTTACGATCTGCGAAGCGTGGCGACTTGCCCCGGCGTGCATGGCTGCTATAGACGCGCCCGTGCCGGCGGCGTCCGCTCGGCGGGCGTGGCGGAACTGGTAGACGCGCTGGATTTAGGTTCCAGTATCGAAAGATGTGGGGGTTCGACTCCCTTCGCCCGCACCAGTGACGCCGCCGCCCGGTCGAGGCTGGAGCCGCCCCGAATCGATTCCTTTGACGAAAGCTTCGAGAATGCAGACTGTCGAGACGTTGAACGAGGGCCTCAAGCGCGCCTACACGCTGACCATCACCGCCGCCGAGATCGACGCGAAGGTCGATGTCGAGGTGAAGCGCGTTGCGCCGACGGTGAAGATGCCCGGTTTCCGCCCCGGCAAGGTTCCCGCGAACCTGATCCGCAAGATGCACGGCGACGCGCTGTCGCAGGACGCGCTGAACAGCTCGATCCAGGACGGCATCCAGTCGCTGCTCGCCGAGCAGAAGCTGCGTCCGGCGACCGCGCCGCAGGTGTCGCTGGAAGGCGACTATGCTCGTGGTCAGGACGCAGCGGTCACGGTGTCGCTCGAAGTGCTGCCCGACGTGCCGGCCCCGGCGATCGACGGATTGAAGCTCGAACGGCTCACCGTTCCCGCCGACGAGTCGGTGGTCGACGCACAGGTGGAGCAGCTCGCCGCCAGCAACAAGCGTCACGACGACGCGCCCGAGGGGCATGAAGCCGCGACCGGCGATCTGGTCGTGATGGATTTCGTCGGCAAGGTCGACGATGTCGCATTCGACGGCGGCACCGGCGAGCGCATGTCGGTCGAGATCGGTTCGGGTCGCCTGATCCCCGGTTTCGAGGACCAGTTGGTCGGCGTGAAGCAGGGCGACGAGAAGACGATCAACGTCACCTTCCCCGACGATTATCAGGCCGAGAATCTGAAGGGCAAGGCCGCGACCTTCGACCTGAAGATCACCGCCGTGAAAATCCCGGCCGAAGGCGGCCCGGACGACGAGTTCGCCAAGTCGCTGGGCCTCGAAAGCCTCGAGCAGCTTCGTGGACTCATCAAGGGGCAGGTCGAGCAGGAACTGAACGGCCTGACCCGCACCCATATGAAGCGCAAGCTGCTCGATCAGCTCGCCGCCGGGCATGATTTCGACGTGCCGCCGTCGATGGTCGAAGCCGAATTTGAGCAGATCTGGGCGCAGCTCCAGCATGAAGCCGGCCACGAATCGGACCCCGAAGCGGCGCGTGCCGAGCTGGAAGCCGAGCGTGACGACTATCGCCAGATCGCGGTCCGCCGCGTCCGCCTCGGCCTGCTCCTGTCGGAAATCGGCCAGGCCAACGGCATCGAGGTGACGCAGCAGGAAATGCAGCGCCTCATCATGCAGGCCGCGCAGCAGTACGGCCCGGAAGACCGCCAGCGCTTCATGCAGTATGTCCAGCAGGAGCCGATGGCGGCGGCGCAGCTTCGCGCACCGCTGTACGAGGACAAGGTCGTCGACTTCCTGTTCGGCAAAGCCGAGATCACCGATCGCGAAGTGACGCGTGAGGAACTCGAAGCCGAGATCGAGAGCGAGGAAGGTGCGGTGCCGCACGTTCATGGCCCCGACTGCAACCACGATCATGACCATGGGCACGACCACGCACAGGACCATGCGACGCCGGTGAGCGACAAGGACGTGGAGCCGGCGGCTGCCGACGCCCCGGCCGAGGCCGAAGCGCCCAAGAAGAAGGCCGCGACGCGCAAGGCCCCGGCGAAGAAGGCCGCCGAAGGCGATGCGCCGGCAGAGGGCGAGGTAGCGGACGCTGCCGAGGCCGCGCCGAAGAAGCCGCGCGCCAAGAAGAAGGTCGAGGCCGCTTCGGACGAGACTGCCGAGGGCTGATCCGTTCGATCGGTTGCGACGACGAAGGGGCGGTATCGATCTTGCGGTCGGTGCCGCCCCTTCGTTGTGGGGCGGCGCGGAACGCTTTCCGCTTTTCCGCCATGCCGAATCCGAATAGCGGATGCGCGTGACCGAGCATTCCTCCCGCATCGCCGTCCTGCTGCCCTGTTACAACGAGGAAGCGGCGATCGCCGCCACGGTGGCGGGGTTTCGTGCCGCGTTGCCCGATGCGACGGTCTATGTGTACGACAACAACTCGACCGACCGCACGATCGAGGTCGCGCGGGCGGCCGGCGCGATGGTCCGCAGCGAACGTATCCAGGGCAAGGGCGCGGTGGTGCGGCGGATGTTCGCCGACATCGATGCCGACGTCTATGTCATGGCCGATGGCGATGCGACCTATGACGCCGAGGCCGCGCCCGCGCTGGTCGCGCGATTGTTCGACGAGCAACTCGACATGGTGGTCGGACAGCGGGTGAGCGAGGCGGTGCTCGCCTATCGGCGCGGGCACCGGTTCGGCAATGCGATGCTGACGGGCATGCTGGCGCGGCTGTTCGGGCGGAGTTTTACCGATATTCTGTCGGGCTACCGCGTCTTTTCGCGCCGGTTCGTGAAGAGCTTTCCGTCGCTGTCCGCCGGGTTCGAGATCGAAACCGAGATCAGCGTCCACGCGCTTGAACTGCGCATGCCGGTCGCGGAAGTCACGACGCGCTATTTCGCGCGGCCGGAAGGGTCGGCGTCGAAGCTGTCGACCTATGGGGATGGCTTCCGTATCGCGCGAACGATCGCGACCCTGTACCGGATCGAGCGACCGCTGTGGTTCTTCGGTGCGATCGGGCTGGTGCTGGCGCTGACCGCGCTGATCCTCGCGATACCGCTGGTGATTACCTATGCGAACACCGGGCTGGTGCCGCGGTTCCCGACCGCGATCCTTGCGACCGGGCTCGTGATCCTCGCCTCGCTATGCCTGTTCAGCGGGCTGATTCTCGACACGGTGGTGCGCGGTCGCCGCGAGGTACGCCGCCTTGCCTATCTGGCCTATCCGGCGCCCGGCAGGGTATAGGGGCGGGACCGCCGGAGAGGCGGCGACGGTCTGGACGAGATAGCGTTAGCGTATCGTCGGCTGGACGGGCGACGATCCAGCGCTCGACGGATTGTTACGGGAATCGATCGCGGAACAGCGCTCGACGAACATATGGGGCGGCCAGTCGATGCGACGGCGGCGGACGCCACGCTTCGCCCCTTGCGCCGCCTTCGCGCAGCGCCGATGTAGGGCACCGAAACCTACTGAGCGGGAACCCAATGCAGGATATTCACGACGGCCTCGTCCCCATGGTCATCGAACAGTCGAGCCGTGGCGAGCGCAGCTTCGACATTTATTCGCGCCTGCTGCGCGAGCGCATCATCTTCGTCACCGGCGGCGTCGAGGACCATATGGCCTCGCTCATCACCGCGCAGTTGCTGTTCCTCGAATCGGAAAATCCGAAGAAGGACATCTGGATGTACATCAACTCGCCGGGCGGCGTCGTCACGGCGGGCATGGCGATCCACGATACCATGCAGTACATCCGTCCCCGCGTCGGCACCGTCTGCATCGGCCAGGCCGCGTCGATGGGCAGCTTCCTGCTGGCATCGGGCGAGCCGGGCATGCGTGTCGCGCTCACCAACGCGCGCATCATGGTTCACCAGCCGTCGGGCGGCGCGCAGGGAATGGCATCGGACATCGAGATCCAGGCGAAGGAAATCCTGCGCATCCGTCGCCGGATGAACGACCTCTACGCGAAGTACACCGGCAAGCCGCTGGAGGAGATCGAACGGGCGATGGACCGCGACACCTTCCTCGAAGCCGATGAGGCAAAGGTATTCGGGCTGGTCGATCAGGTGTTCGACAAGCGCCCGGGCGTATCGGAAGACGCGACGTCGGCCTAAGATCGAGCAGGGCCGGCATAGTGCCGGCCCTGCTATCGGTAGCGTGCCTTCAGGCGGGCGCGGACCGGAATGTCCCACCAGCGATAGACTGCCCAGGCGGCGGCGATACAGCCGCCTACCACGAACAGCCCGCCAATCGGCGTCCACGCCGATCCTTTGAGGCCGACCCGCGCCCACGCGCCGCCGAACAGCAACAGCAGCGGCGCATGCATGGCATAAAGCGGATAGGACAGTTCCGCGCCGAAGCGCGTCATCCTCGGCATGTTCATCCTGCTCCCGGCCGCCGCCAGCACCAGCAGCGGAAAGACCCCAGCGGTCAGTACGAAATCATACCAGCGCGGATCGAGCCAAGGCTGCGGCAGGATCGTGATCGACAATGCCAGCGCTGCGATGATCCACGGTCGCCGGCCGCCACGGGTCAACCAGCCGGCACGATGCGCGTGGAGCGACAGGACACCGGCCGCAAACACTGCCGATGTTCGCAAGCCGCCCAGTGCCCAGCTTTCGCGGGCCGGCCCCATCGGTCCGAACCCGCCGAGCTGCCAACCCAGGATCGCCAGCACCGCGAACGCTACCCCGGTGAAGATTATGAGGTTCCGTATCGTCCACCATCGTACCGTCCGTGCGAAGATCAGGTTGACCACCAGTTCCCAGAAGATCGACCAGATCGGCGGATTGACTGGCCACGGGTCTCCGGCCACCCATGTCGCGGGCCATGGCACGATCGCGGCGGCCATGGCGGCAACCTCGCCCGTTCCGATCGGCAGGCCATTGGCCCTGAGACGGACGACATAGGCGACGATGCCGATGCCGGCACCGGCGACGATCATCGGGTACAGGCGGATCGCCCGATCCCGCACGAACGCCGGCAGCGTGCCGGACCCGACCAGTCGATCGCCATAGGCATGGGCGATCACGAACCCGCTCAGGACGAAGAAGAAGTCGACGGCAACATAGCCGTGCGCGAACCACCATCCCGACCCGAACCACGGCTGGGCATGGTAGAGCAGGACCGCGAACGCAGCGACACCCCGGAGCGCGTCCAATGCCGCATATTGATGGCGGGGGCGGGGCGGGATCACCTCTGCCGAACCACGGATGCGTCACCGCGATGATCGACCCGGTAGAGTTGGGTGCGGCCATTGTTCCAGACCAATGTCACCGGATGATCCCGCCGTATCCGGTCGCGGTCGCTGTTCAGGATCCAGAGATAGTCGATGTCGCGCCACGGCACCCGCGTCAGCAAATCGTCGAACACCGGCCATTGTCCGCGCCGGCACCCCTGGCGCGGCACGGCCTGCCCTTGCAGGGTCCACCAGTTCGACCCGGTCCGGTCGCGAACCGAGAGCAACTGGCCCGGAGCCGCGAACAGATCGTTCACCAGCGCGTCCCGGCGGATCGTGGCGACGCTCGGCAGATGCCAGAGCCGTGGCAACTGCCAACGCTGCTCGCAATGTTCGCGCACGAGCGCCATGACCCGGGCGCCGCGCGGCAGGCGATCGAGCGCGGCGATCTGTGTCTGCGCGGTATGTTCGGCCGCCAGTTGCGACGTGGTGACGGAAATCAGCCGCGCGGCGAACAGCGCCAGCGCGATCCAGCTGATCCAGCGGGGAAGCGGGCGCATTTCGCATACGGCGAGGATCGCCAGCATGACCGCGACGGGGATCAGCCGGGTCGCGGCGAACATCGACCCGAGCAGTTCGTTCGGCATCGCGAGCGACAGTATAGCCAATATTGCCGCCGGCACGACGATGACCGGCACATAGGCAAAGCGGCGCGATCGCCAGACCGGCAGGGTCGCGGCTGCAAGGACCGTGATGGTCGCGGTCACGTCCAGCGCGATCCACCGGTCCCGCAGCATACCGGCCAGCCAGATCAGATCGTTCCTCCAGTCGAACCACAGTCCGATGGCATTGTGGCTGTCGCCGCGCCACGCGATCAGGATCGCCAGCGGCCAGAGCAGCGGCAGGACGGTGCCTCCGCCTTGCCTCACCCATGCCGCAGGACGTGCGCGTTCCTGCCATAGCGTGGCGATCGTCGCGCCACCGATCAGCACACCGAGCACGCCCCATCCGATCGCATGGGTAACGATGAGCAGCGGCGCGGCGACGGCGGCAACAGCTATGCGCCGCCCCTGGCCGGACCGTAGCCACAGCGCGAATACCAGCAACGCCAGCGCCACCGACAGGCAAGAATTCAGAAAGCCGAACTGGAACGGATAGGAATGCGCAAGCGGCAGCGCGAACAGGCTGATCGTCGTGATACGGCCATGAACCGCGCGTACGACCGCGAATATGCCGAGAACGGTAAGCGCCGGGATCAGCGCGGTTACGATCGTCACCGCCGGCAACAACCCGAACAGCTTGCCAAGCGGAACGACGAGCAGGTCCACGCCCAGATTGGGAATGAGTCGCCACGTGAAATCGAAATGCCCGGCCAGTTCGGGCGACTGTCCGATCGTCTGCTGGATGTGAAACCGGGCGACATGCGCCGGGACGTCGGTCAACCACGGTATCGTTGTCCAGCAGAGCGGAACCGCCGCTGCGACCGCCAGCAACACCGTCGCGCGTTGCGTCTGCCACCAGGCGATCGGCGTGGCGTCCTGCATATTTCCCCCCGGTTTGGCTATTTGCCTATCGCGGCAACGGGAAGCCGGTCAAGCGACGGGTGGCGAGGACCTCGCGGCATCGCGACAGCGTTCAGACGCGGGTTTCCGGCGATATTCTATCGGAATGCAATAGCTCGGCATCGATACGATCGTACAGCGCCGGGAACCGCGCAAGGCTGAGCTTCCGCGCGAACAGCGCCGGGCTCTTCGCGATGACGTCGAAATCTGTCGGGCCGAGCAACGCGGGATACGGCGGCTCCGGACGGTTCCAGATCGTCAGCCGCAGGTCGTCGTTCGCGATCGCAGCCCCAAAGGGCGAGTTGGCGAGGATGGTCTGGATAAATCCCTCGTCCGGCAACATGGTGTTGGCATAGAAGCGGAGGAGCCATGGTTTGCTGCGTCCCGTATCGGCGATATGCCGGAGCGCGGCATGCGTCAGCGTCCACCATTGCCCGCCGCCATGGGCGACATGGTTGTAGGGAAGCTTGCGACGCCATCCGGGTATCGCGATGGCACGCGAGCGAAACCGGAAATGGAAGCGTTCCACCCGACCGGGCGCGCGGTAGACTCCTTCCTGCTCACTCCAACGGTTGGGGGCTTTCATCGCAAACGCCTCGATGAACTCCGCCGTCGGGTTCGCATCGAGAATTGCGGCGATCTCCGCTGCGGATTTGATGGGATAGTCGGCGCCCGACAACAGTGTCGCGCGATCGAACCGAATGTCCGACCTTTCCGCCGCGTAGATCAGTTCCATCGTCGCACGGACGATACCGATTCCGCTCCAGAAGCAGCGCCGACGGCGGACGAAGCTGGTCCGGGGCCGCTCTCCGATCGACGCGACCATTGCGTCGTACGTCGCCCTCGGCGTCCGCGCGTCAACACGGGCGACGTGGCCGGCAGTGCCGCAACCAGCCGGGCGAGTTGCGCGGGATCGGCATGGCATAAAATCAGGTAGGCAACGATCACGGACGCTCCTCTTGTCGTACTTCGGGGCCGTCGAAATCCGTACCGGGCCGGGAATGGCGGGACAAGCGGGGTGGGGTTGCCGTCACATTCCGCTGTTGGCGACTTGTTTCGGGCGCGGGGTGTCGACATATTGCGTACAAAGGCTCGATCGCGTGTATGCGGATCGGGACGGGATTCAGCCCATGGGGCGTCTGGGAATATGGTATGACGAAACTGAGCGGTGGCGACTCCAAAAGCACCCTCTACTGCTCGTTCTGCGGCAAGTCGCAGCACGAGGTGCGCAAGCTGATCGCGGGACCGACCGTGTTCATCTGCGACGAATGCGTCGAACTGTGCAACGACATCATCCGTGAGGAAACGAAGTCGGCACTCGTCGCCAAGAAGGACGGCGGCGTGCCGGCGCCGCAGGAAATCTGCAACGTGCTCGACGACTATGTCATTGGGCAGAAGCAGGCGAAGCGCGTGCTGTCGGTCGCGGTCCACAACCACTACAAGCGGTTGAACCATGGCCAGAAGGGCGCCGACGTCGAACTGGCGAAGTCGAACATCCTGCTGGTCGGCCCGACCGGTTGCGGCAAGACGCTGCTGGCGCAGACGCTGGCGCGAATCCTCGACGTGCCGTTCACCATGGCCGATGCGACGACGCTGACCGAGGCTGGCTATGTCGGCGAGGATGTCGAGAACATCATCCTCAAGCTGCTTCAGGCATCGGACTATAACGTCGAGCGGGCGCAGCGCGGGATCGTCTATATCGACGAGATCGACAAGATCAGCCGCAAGGCCGAAAATCCGTCGATCACCCGTGACGTGTCGGGTGAAGGCGTGCAGCAGGCGCTGCTCAAGCTGATGGAGGGCACCACCGCGTCGGTGCCGCCGCAGGGCGGACGCAAGCATCCGCAGCAGGAGTTCCTGCAGGTCGACACGACCAACATCCTGTTCATCTGCGGCGGTGCGTTCTCGGGCCTCGAGAAGATCATCGCCGATCGGTTGCAGGGCAAGTCGATCGGCTTCGGTGCCTATGTCGCGGCGCCCGAAGAACGTCGTACCGGCGAAGTGTTGCGCCAGACCGAGCCGGAAGATCTGCTCAAGTTCGGCCTGATCCCCGAATTCGTCGGTCGTCTGCCGGTGATCGCGACGCTCGAGGATCTCGACGTCACCGCGCTCATCAAGATCCTGACCGAGCCGAAGAACGCGCTCGTCAAACAATATCAGAAGCTGTTCGACATGGAGGGCGTGAAGCTCGGCTTCAACGAAGAGGCGCTGGTTGCCGTCTCGAAGAAGGCGATCGAACGCAAGACCGGCGCGCGCGGGCTTCGCTCGATCCTCGAGGGCATCCTGCTCGATACGATGTTCGACCTGCCGTCGATGGACGGTGTGGACGAGGTCGTGGTCGACAAGGACGTGATCGACGGCCGCAAGGAACCGGTCCGCGTCTATGCCGAGAAGAAGAAGGCCGGCGACGCGGCGTAACTACGGCATTTGACGGATGAATGGCGGGTGTCGGGCAACCGGCACCCGTTTTCCGTTGTGAGTAGCTCGTCCGTCGCAAGGCCGGGTAAGCGGACGGCTTTTCCGATCGACGCCCTCGCGCTATTCCACCGGCCATGCCGATCGATCTCATCTGCCTCGATGCCGACGACACGCTGTGGCACAATATGCGGCATTTCGAGGAGGCGCATGATGCCTTTACCGCGATGCTCGAACCGTTCGCGGCGGCGCAGGTGGCGCGCGAAACGCTGGATGCCTGCGAAGCGCGGAACCTGAAACTCTATGGCTATGGTGCCAAGGGATTCACCCTGTCGATGATCGAAACCGCAATTCAACTGGGCGGGCCGGATTTACCCGGATCGGTCGTCGCCGATCTGCTCGCCGCCGGCCGCCGCCTGCTCGCGCATCCGGTCGAACTGCTGCATGATATTGAGGTGACGCTCGACCGGCTGGCACAGCGTGGCCGGCTGGTGCTGGTGACGAAGGGCGATCTGCTCCATCAGGAAGCGAAACTGGCAGCGTCGGGACTGGGCGACCGGTTCGCCGGGATCGAGATCGTCAGCGACAAGACCGAGGCGACGTTCACCCGGTTGTTCGCGCGCTACGGCGTCGCTCCCTACCGCGCGGTCATGGCCGGTGATTCGATGCGCTCCGATGTGTTGCCGGCACTCGCGGCGGGGGCATGGGCAGCATTCGTGCCGCAACCACGGGCATGGGACCATGAGACGGCAGCGGCGCCGGACGATCATCCCCGTTTTCGACGACTCGCCGATCTGGCCGAACTACCCGACTGGATCGACGCGATCGTATAAAATCCGGCGGGGACGGATACATCGCGCACTGCTGTGCATTGCTTTACCGTAACGATTCAAAGGGGGCATGATGGCAGGGGCGACCGATCCGGAAGCAGCGTTGGCGGCGGAACGGGAAGAAGTGGTGGTGACTCCCGCCACCAAACGGGCGCTGCGCGACCGTGCGGCGTTGCCGTTGTGGTCGCTGATTATTCCGGCGCTGGGGCCAGTCGTCATCCTGCTCAATGTGGCGAAAACCAGCGGGATCGGTGTGCTCGTCGCGGCGATCATCATGTTCGGTTGCGTGATCGCCGCCGTCCACCATGCCGAGGTCGTCGCGCACAAGGTCGGCGAGCCGTTCGGCACGCTGGTGCTGGCGGTCGCGGTGACGGTGATCGAGGTGTCGCTGATCGTCTCGCTGATGCTCTCCGGGTCGGGCGACGTCGCCACGCTGGCGCGCGACACGGTGTTCGCGGCGATCATGATTATCCTGAACTTCATCGTCGGCATCTGTCTGCTGGTCGGCGGCATCCGCCATCACGAACAACGGTTCGTGTTGCGGGGGGTGAGTGCCGCGCTGTCGGTGCTGGCGGCGATGGCGGTCCTGTCGCTGGTGCTGCCGAACTATACCTCGACCGTGCCGGGACCGACACTCTCGTCGTCGCAGCTTACGTTCGTGGCGATCGTATCTCTGATCCTCTATGCGACCTTCGTGATGGTCCAGACAGTGCGGCACCGCGATTATTTCCTGCCGGCGGCCGATGGCGCGCTGCCCAAGGATGCCCATGCCGAACCGCCGAGCGTGAAGACGGCGTGGATCGCGTTCGGCGTGTTGCTGGTCGCTCTGGTTGGCGTGGTGTTGCTCGCCAAGGACCTGTCGCCGACGATCGAGGCGGCGGTGCTGGGCGCCGGGTTGCCGCTGACGGTGGTCGGCATCCTGATCGCCGGGCTGGTGCTGGCACCCGAAAGCCTCGCCGCGGTCAAGGCCGCGCGCAAGGACCGGCTCCAGACGAGCCTCAATCTTGCCATGGGGTCGGCGCTGGCCACGATCGGGTTGACGATCCCGAGCGTCGCGGTCGTCTCGCTGGTGATGGGCTGGCCGCTGTCGCTGGGGATCGACGCGAAGTCGATGGTGCTGTTCGCGCTGTCGATGCTGGTGTCGACGTTGACGCTGGGCAATGGGCGGACGACGGTGCTGGCGGGGATCGTCCATCTGACGATCTTTGCCGCCTATCTCTTCACCACCGTCATCCCCTGATCGGCTATCGGCGCTGCCGGGCGGCCAACGCCAGCCCGGCAGCGATCTGGACCATCGCATACAGCCGCCGTCGCCCCGGCCGGTTCACGAACGGGCGGACGAGCAGTTCGGCCCCGCCGGCGTCGCTGCGCCACAGGTCGACGTGGCGCTCCGGCTGGAGCAGGCCCAGCAGACCGTCGCCGATCATGAAGGTGGCGGCCATTTCGGCCGCGCGTTTGGACAGATCACGCATCCGTCCTCAACGCGCGGTGGCAGGTGATGGTGCCTGCATCCGTTCGAGCGCCGCCGATCGGCGCAGCACCCGCGCCATGGGGTCGAGGACGACATGCGCCCCCGCCGGCACCGGCAGGACCGCCACGCCTCCGGTCATCGGCACCTGCTGCACCACGCCATCGACGGCAATCTCGACCGGCAGCGGGAAAGGACGGTTGCCCGGCACCGCCCAGCGGAGCGTCAGCGTGTTGCCGCCGTGCCGCTCGACCAGATCGGGCAGCGCCGCCTCGCGCAGATAGACGTCGAAGAACCATCCGAGATCGCGGCCGCTTTCCTGCGCGACGGCGGCGATGAAGTCCTGCGTCGTGCCGAACCGGGGGCGGAAGTTGCCGGGCCGGGGATCGGGGCGGCCATAGACCAGCCGCCGGGTCGCCGCGAGGAACGCCCGGTCGCCGATCAGGTGGCGCAGGGTGTGGAGCATCCACGCACCCTTGAAATACACATCCGCCCCCGGACCCGCCGCCGTCTCGCTGGTCGACTGCGGCTTGCCGGCGATCAGCGGTGCCCTGGCCACGATCCGCTGCTGCTGCGTGAGCAGCATCGAGATGTAGCGGGCATCGCCTTCGCGCCACCGGGCATAGAGCGGTTGCATATATTGAGCGAAGGCTTCGTGCAGCCAGAAGTCGTCCCAGTCGGCCGCCGTCATCTGGTTGCCGAACCATTCGTGGCTGAATTCATGCTGGAGCAGCCAGTCGAACCCCTCGGGCGCGGGCTTGTAGCCATTGCCATAGGCGTTGATCGTCTGATGCTCCATGCCGAGATACGGCGTCTCCACCACGCCCATCTTCTCCGCGCCGAAGGGGTAGGGACCGATCGCGGTTTCGAGGAAGTCGAGCATCGGCGGAAACTCGGCGAACAGCCGCGCGGCCTTGGCGTCGTTCCCCTCCAGATACCAGAAGGACAGCGGAATGACGTTGCCGTAGCGGCTGCGATACCGGCCGGTCAGTTCGCGATACGGCCCGACCGAGATGGCGAGCGCATAGGGGTTCACCGGCCCCGATTTCCAATGCCAGGTCGATCGCCCGTCGCGCAGCTGATCGATACCGGTCAACACGCCGTTGGCCGGCGCGGACAGTCCCGCCGGAACGGTCAGGTGCAGCGTGACCCCGCCCGGCTCGCCCTGCGGAAAGTCGAGGCAGGGCCACCACAGGTCGCACCCCATGCCCTGCGCGGTGCTGGCGAACCATGGCTTGCCGTTCGATTCGGCCCAGACGAAGCCGTCGTCCCATGGCGCGCGCCGGGCGACGCGCGGCGGCCCGGCATAGGTCACGCGCACCACCGCCGTTCCGCCGGCGGCGATCGGACGATCGATCCGTATCTGCCCATCCACTTGCCGCCATGCCTCGCGCGGGAGCGGGACGCTGCCCAGCGCAACATCGGAGACGGTCAGCACCCCGTCGAGATCGAGCGTGATCCGTGGCACCGCCGCCGTGGCGACGATCGTCAGCGTCGCCCGCCCGGACAGCCGTCGCTTGGCCGGCAGCGCCTCGATCGCGATGTCGGCCTGTTCCAGCCGGAGCGCCGCGCGTTCGGGAGCGATCGCCCCGCCCGACCGCGCCGTCATCGGTGGAACAGGGGCGGGGAGGGACGCCGGCGCCTGTGCCGCCAGCAGCAATGCGGCGAGCGATGGCGTCATGATACGTCTCGGTGATTGATGGCGTCGCCCAAGCCACCATATAGTGTCATGGATCCGGCAGGGTGGCCGGGTCGTGGAGTCTGCATGTCCGAGATCGATCCTGTTCCTGCCCCATCACTGACGCTGCCGGTGTTGCCGCTGCGCGACATCGTCGTCTTTCCGCACATGATCGTGCCGTTGTTCGTCGGTCGCGACAAGTCGGTCGCTGCGCTCGAAGCGGCGATGGCGGGATCGAAGGAGATTTTCCTCGTCGCCCAGCTCGATCCGGGCGAGGACGATCCGGCGCGCGAGGACCTGTACGATGTCGGCGTGTCGGCCGAGGTCATGCAGATGCTTAAGCTGCCCGACGGCACCGTCCGGGTGCTGGTGTCGGGAAAGCGCCGCGCAACGCTGACCTCGTTGGAGACGGTCGACAATCATCTGGTCGCGACGATCGATCTGGCCGCGGACGATGACACGACGCTGGAGGACGCGGCCGAGGGTGTGGACGAGCGTGTCGAAGCGGCCGTCGCCAATCCGAGTGCCGAGCTGAAGGCACTGATGCGCTCGGTCGTCGATCAGTTCGAGAATTACGCCAAGCTCAACAAAAAGCTTCCGGCAGAAACCGCCACGCAACTGGCCGAGTTGGAGGACCCGTCGCGGCTGGCCGATGCGGTCGCGGGCAACATCGCGGTCAAGGTGGCGGACAAGCAGGCGCTGCTGGTCGAGGCCGATCCGCACAAGCGGCTGGAGATGGTGTTCGCCTTCATGGAAGGCGAACTGGGCGTGCTCCAGGTCGAGAAGAAGATCCGCAGCCGCGTGAAGCGGCAGATGGAGAAGACCCAGCGCGAATATTATCTGAACGAGCAGTTGAAGGCGATCCAGCGCGAACTCGGCAACGAGGGCGAGGATGGCGACGGCGACGAGATCGCCGAACTGACGCAGAAGATCGCAACGCTGAAGCTCAGCAAGGAAGCCCGGAGCAAGGCGACCTCCGAGCTGAAGAAGCTCAAGACCATGGCACCCATGAGTGCCGAGGCGACCGTCGTGCGCAACTATCTCGACGTGTTGCTCGGATTGCCGTGGGGCAAGAAGTCGAAGCTCAAGAAGGACATCGCCGTCGCGCAGAGCGTGCTCGACGAGGACCATTATGCGCTGGAAAAGGTCAAGGACCGGATCGTCGAATATCTGGCGGTGCAGGCGCGCACCAATAAGTTGAAGGGACCGATCCTGTGCCTCGTCGGCCCGCCCGGCGTCGGCAAGACCAGTCTGGGCAAGTCGATCGCCAAGGCCACGGGCCGCGAGTTCATCCGCCAGTCGCTGGGCGGCGTCCGCGACGAAGCCGAGATTCGCGGCCATCGCCGGACCTATATCGGTTCGCTCCCGGGCAAGATCGTCACCAATCTGAAGAAGGCCGGCGCGTCCAACCCGCTGTTCCTGCTCGACGAGATCGACAAGCTGGGTCAGGATTTCCGTGGCGATCCGGCATCGGCGCTGCTCGAGGTGCTCGATCCCGAACAGAATGCGAAGTTCAACGATCATTATCTGGAAATCGACATCGATCTGTCGGACGTGATGTTCGTGTGCACCGCGAACACGCTGAACCTGCCACAGCCGCTGCTCGACCGGATGGAGATCATCCGGCTGGAAGGTTACACCGAGGACGAGAAGGTCGAGATCGCCGAACGCCATCTGGTCGCCAAGCAGATCGATGCCCATGGTCTGAAACCCGGCGAGTTCGAGCTGACCGAGGGGGCGTTGCGCGACCTGTTGCGCTATTACACGCGCGAAGCCGGTGTCCGCACGCTGGAGCGCGAGATCGCCAAGCTGGCGCGCAAGGCGCTGCGGCGCATCCTCGAAGGCAAGGCGACGTCGGTCACCGTGACGCCCGACAACCTCGCCGAGTTCGCCGGGGTGCGGAAGTATCGCTTCGGCGTGGGTGAGGAGGAGCATCAGATCGGCGGCGTCACCGGGCTGGCATGGACCGAGGTCGGCGGCGAGCTGCTGACGATCGAGAGCGTGACCGTGCCGGGCAAGGGCGGGGTCAAGACGACCGGCAAGCTCGGCGACGTGATGAAGGAATCGGTCGAGGCGGCGTGGAGCTACGTCAAGGCGCGCTCGCCCGGCTATGGCATCAAGCCCAGCCTGTTCCACCGCAAGGACGTGCATATCCATCTGCCCGAAGGGGCGGTGCCGAAGGATGGTCCGTCGGCGGGCATCGGCCTCGTTACGTCGATCGTCTCGACCTTGACCGGCGTGCCGGTGCGGCGCGAGGTCGCGATGACCGGGGAGGTGACGCTGCGCGGACGGGTGCTGCCGATCGGCGGCTTGAAGGAGAAGCTGCTTGCGGCGCTGCGCGGCGGGATCAAGACGGTGTTGATCCCGGCCGAGAACGAGAAGGATCTGGCCGAGATTCCGGCGAATGTCCTGCGCGGGCTGGAGATCGTGCCGGTCGCGCATGTCGACGAGGTGTTGCGGCTGGCGCTCACCGAACCGCTGGTCGCGATAGATTGGAGCGAAGCCGACGATCTGGCCGCGCAACCGCCGCAGCCGGTGCCCGGCATCGGCGAATCGCGGCCGCATTGACCGGCCGGATGGTGGCGGGGACGGCATCCCCCGCCACCGTTCGTCGCATTCGGCAGCCCGTGACTGCGTTGCATTCCCGGTGGTTGCGAAACTCCCGCCATTTTGCTTTGACACCCGGCGGTGAAGCGGCCTTATTGCCGCGTTCGAGTGTACCGGTATTTTTAAATCAAGGGGTTTCGTCGGGATGAACAAGCAGGAGCTGATCGGACAGGTCGCCGACCATTCGGGACTGACCCGTGGCGACGCGATGAAGGCGGTCGAAGCCGTGTTCGACGTCATCTCCGCCGCGCTCAAAAAGGGCGATGAAGTCCGCCTCGTCGGGTTCGGCACCTTTTCGGTGTCGCGGCGCAAGGCATCGACCGGTCGCAACCCGCGCACTGGCGAACCGATGACGATCAAGGCATCGTCGCAGCCGAAGTTCAAGGCCGGCAAGGGTCTCAAGGATTCGGTGAATTAAGCGCTGGACAGCGGTTATCAGTCGGCCTAGAGGGCCGTCCTCCGGGTTTCCGGGCGCGTAGCTCAGCGGTAGAGCACACCCTTCACACGGGTGGGGTCACAGGTTCAATCCCTGTCGCGCCCACCAGATCAACGGCCGTCCGGCCCGCACGACCTTCCAGCGAAGGCGGCGGGCGGGGCGGCCGTTTCTGATTCCGGTGCGCTTTCCGGTCGGACACGGGTGGTTGTAATAATTACGCCATCATTTCTACGTCGAACCGTCATCGAAACAGCACGCAAGAGTCATGCGCCGCGCCTAACGGGCGGGTCGTGGGTCGGCCAAAGGGGGAAACCTTGGACGATCGCCGGGTCAAAGAGCCCGCAGCAACGATCAACCACGTTTCGGGAGTTCACGGTGATGGCCAACAGCAAGCGCTTCGGCTTTATTCTTTTGGCGACGACGGCCAGCGCCGCGCTGGCAGGGTGCAGCGGCGCCGACGGCGTTGCCTCGCCGGGTGCCGGCAGCGTGAACATCACCGTTCCGGCACCGGCCCCCACGCCGACGCCGACCCCCGCCGCAACGCCGTCGGCGATCACCGCCGCGCAGTTCGCGACGTCGACGACCGTCAACGGCATCAGCATCACCCCCGACGAACAGCTCGCCATCGTCAACGCCGGCACCAACAACAACGTCAGCGGCATCGGTTCGGTGCTGAATGGCCTGTATCCGGTCGCCAATGCCTCGGCGACGACCGCGACCGACCCGTCGACGATCAACAGCTTCTTCACCAGCACCAACTATGTCGGCGCGCTCAACGGCCCGTCGGACACCGCCTTCCAGGGCTGGACCTGCAACGCGCCGGGCATCGACTTCGGCGGCAGCGCCACGTCGTGCTCGTCGACGACCGCGCTCGCCAACTACATCGGCACTTCGGCCGAGGCATCGGCCGCAGTCTGCCCGACCGGCACGATCGACGACGGTCTGGTGCAGGCGCGCAAGGCATGCCGTATTCCGCAGACCATCACCAGCAACCTGACCCTGACTCGCGTCCCCGGCGTCTTCTATCGCCTGCGCGGCCAGACCGAAGTCGGCACCGATCTCGGCTCGACCGGCGGCACCGGCGCGACGCTGACGATCGAACCGGGTGTCGTCGTGCTGAACGACGCGAGCGAGGCGACCAACGACCTGCTGCTCGTCAACCGCGGTTCGCGCCTGAACGCGGTCGGTACCCGCGCGCTGCCGATCATCTTTTCGGGCCAGTTTAACATCGGCGGCAACAACAACTTCGGTGACGGCTCGCAAGGGTTGTGGGGCGGCATCATCCTGCTCGGCCGCGCCGCGACCGGCGTCTGCGCCGCCGGCACCGGTCCGAACAACGCCGACGGGTCGTCGACGACCTGCCAGCAGGCGATCGAGGGCGTGACCGGCCGCTTCTACGGCGGCCCGACCGCGACCGACAGTTCGGGCCAGATGTCCTACGTCCAGATCCGCTATTCGGGCATCGCGATCAGCGACGGCAACGAATTGCAGGGCCTGACGCTGGGCGGCACCGGCTCGGGCACCGTGCTCGACCATATCCAGAGCCACAATTCGGCCGATGACGGCGTCGAGATCTTCGGCGGCACCACCAATGCAAAGTATATCGCGATCACCGGTGCCGACGACGACGGCTTCGACATCGACAACGGGTATCGCGGTTTCATGCAGTTCATGATCGCGGTGCAGCGCGCTTCGGGCGCGACCAGCGACTCGTTCTCGACCGAGATCGATTCGAACAACAACGAAGACCTGCTGCCGCGTACCTACAGCACCTATGCGAACTTCACCTTCATCCAGACGGCATCGGCCCCAGCCGCCATCCGTCAGCGGGGCGGGTCGGACATGCGCTATGTCAACGGCATCGTGAAGTCGCCGTCGGGCGTGCCCTGCCTCAACCTGATCGCAGGCGAAACCAGCGCGACGGACCGTTCGACGATCCGCGCCGCCGACACGACCAAGCAGGATGCCGGCCCGCCGGTGTTCAGCTCGGTCTATTTCGCCTGCTCGGGCCGCTGATCCGCCCGAGCGTCGCTATCCAGCGATGACACGCCGATGCCGGGGCGGGCCACTACGCCCGCCCCGGCATTCGTCTTTCAAGAATTCCTTGTTGGAGCCCCGGTCATGCAGCACCGTCGCGCCTATGCTACCCTTCTTCTCCTGACGTCGCAGTTGGTCGCGCCGGCCGTGCTGGCGCAGACCGCCGCTCCCAGCGCACCCGCCCCGGCACCGGCGACCGCACCGCCGGTGCAGACCGGCACGCAGCCCGATGCGAACCAGCCGGGGTCCACGATCGACCCGGCGACCGGTGCCGAAACCGCAGTCGAGGTGTCCTCGCCCGGCTTCGATCAGGACACGGCCGAGGAAATCGTCGTCGTCGGCCGCAACATCCCCAACGTCGTGCGCGCCACGCCGCAGGTCGTCTCGGTCCTGTCCGAAGCCGACATTGCCCGCACCGGCGACGGCGACATCGCCGGCGCGCTGACCCGCGTGACCGGCCTGTCGGTCGTCGGCGGCGGTTTCGTCTATGTCCGTGGCCTCGGCGATCGCTATTCGTCGTCGCTGCTCAACGGATCGCCGTTGCCCAGCCCCGAGCCGCTGCGCCGCTCGGTCCCGCTCGACATCTTTCCGACCTCGATCGTCGGATCGGCGATGGTCCAGAAGACGTACTCGGTCAATTTCCCCGGCGAATTCGGCGGCGGCGTCATCAACCTGACGTCGAAGGCGATCCCGACCAAGAATTTCGTGTCGATCGGCGGATCGATCAGCGCCGACACGGTCACGACCAGCGAACTGGGCTATACCTATGCCGGCGGCAAGGCCGACTGGACCGGGTTCGACGACGGCACGCGCGGCGTGCCGGACTTCATCCGGAACGCCGACAAGGGCACCGGCCTGATCCCGGTCGATCAGGTCGCCCGCCTGTCGAACGCCCGCACCACGTTGTTGCAACAGAACAACCAGTTGCCGGCCAACTTCTCGGGCGAAATCTCGGGCGGCTCGGTCTATGACATCGGCAGCGACCGCCTCGGCCTGATCGGGTCGGTCGGCCTGTCGAACACGTTCCGCACCCGCGACGCGATCCAGCAGGACACCGTCAGCGAGAACGGCAACATCCGCAACGACTTCCGCACGGTGCTGACCGACAACCGGGTCGTCGCCAACGCGCTGCTCGGCGTCGGCTATCAGTTCGCCGACAGCACGGTCCGCTGGACCAATGTCTATATCCACGACACGCTGAAGCAGGGCCGCCTGTCGGCCGCCGAACAATATAACAACCCGAGCGGCCTGCGCGTCCAGCAGAACACCAACTGGTTCGAACGCCAGCTCATCGAAACCCAGTTGGTCGGCGAGTTCAAGCTGACTGACGCGCTGAAGTTCGACGCGCGCGGTGCCTTTGCCAATTCGAAGCGCAATGCGCCGTATGAGCGCCAGTTCGACTATCTGTGTTCGAACCGCACGACCAACGGCCTGTCGATCACCACGCAGGGCGCGCCGGTATCGTCGCGGTTCAACTGCAACGGTGCGTATCAGGTGACGCAGCGCTTCTCGCCGTTCGCCAGCGTCGTGTTCAGCGAGCTGAACGAGGACCTGTACACCGGCCAAGCCGACCTGTCGTACAAGCTGCCGACCGACCGGCCGATCACGCTGTCGACCGGCTATTTCTATTCGGACACCAGCCGTAACTCGCGCCGTCTCCAGTTCAATTACCAGACGAGCCAGGGTGCGGGCACCGCGCCGGGCTTCCCCAACAACCTGCTGCGGCCCGATTATCTGCTGGGTCCCGACTCGCTCTACAACGCCTGCCCGTTGCAGGGCGCGGGGCGCTGCACGATCGAGTTGCAGTTCAACACGCCGCTGGGTGCCTATGCCTATGACGCGGGGCTGCTGATCCACGCCGGCTATGTGCAGGGCGAGGCCGAACTGGCCGATGGCCTGCGCGGCGTCGTCGGCGTGCGCTACGAAACGGCGAAGGAAACGGTGACGCCGGTCGATGTCGCGCCGACCGTGCTCGACAATGATTACTGGCTGCCGGCGCTCACGCTGACCTACAACTTCACCAATAAC
Organism: Sphingomonas sp. Leaf4; assembly: GCF_920939515.1. Lineage (NCBI taxonomy): Bacteria > Pseudomonadati > Pseudomonadota > Alphaproteobacteria > Sphingomonadales > Sphingomonadaceae > Sphingomonas > Sphingomonas sp. Leaf4. The sequence continues at coordinate 433,398 of NZ_CAKLBB010000002.1, forward strand.
ATGCAGCTTCGCCTGAGCGGCTCCAAGACGATCTCACGCCCCCAGTTCCGCGAACTTGCCGCGCAGCAGTTCCGCGATCCCGATTCGGATCGCCTGTTCTTCGGAAACCCGTTCCTGACCGATACCCAGCTCTACAACGGCGAAGCACGGTACGAATGGTTCTTCGGTCGCGACCAGCGGCTGACGCTGGCCGGCTTCTACAAGCGGATCGACAATCCGATCGAGCAGGTCGGCTTCTACACCGGGTCGGACGACCGGTTGCAGACCGGCTTCACCAATCTGCCCAAGGCGACGCTGTATGGCGGCGAGTTCGAGGTGCAGAAATACTTCCCGCTCGATTTCATCGATGGCGGGTTCTTCGCCACGCGCCGTGCGCTGGTGCTGGTGAACTATACCTACACCAAATCGTCGATCACCGCCGATGCGACCTGCGTGCCGAACGTGCTGGGCCAGCGTCTCGCGCCCTGCACCGCGGCGGGCTTCGGTCCGGCGGAGTTGCAGTTCCGCGACGGCGCACCGCTGACCGGCCAGTCGGACCATCTGGTCAACGTCCAGTTGGGCCTTGAGGACACGGCGACGCTTTCGCAGCTCACCCTGCTGTTCAACTATGCCAGCGACCGCGTGACCAACCGTGGCCCGGCCAACCTGTCGGGCGTCGGCTTCCAGCCCGACATCATCGAGCGTCCGGGTATCCGCCTCGACATCGTCGGTCGGCAGGGCTTCGAGATCGCCGGCGCCAAGCTGGAGGTGAAGGCCGAAGCGCGCAACCTGACGGGAACGCGCTTCACCGAAGGGCAGACGTTCGACGGCGGGAACATGGTGTATATCAACCGCTACGATCAGGGGCGGATATTCTCGCTGGGCGTCACGGCGGCGTTCTGAACAGTCTACAGACCGGGAGCATGGCTGCTCCCGGTCTGGCGCAGGACGGCGGACAGGCGATCGTCGTCGCTGCGCGCAACGTTGAAGCGCATGTGGTCGCGCCATCCCCCGCCGGTGCTGAACACCGGCCCCGGGGCCAGCACGATCCCCTGCGCCACCGCACGCCGCGCGAGATCGACGGCGTCGACCCCGTCCGGCAACCGTGCCCACAGGAAGATGCCGGCGGCCGGTTCGATCCATGGCTCGACGCCGACCGCGCGCAACCGCGTGACCACTCGTGCGGTCGCTTGGGCGAGGCGGGTACGCACCCCCTCGACATGGCGGCGATAGCTGCCATCGGTCAGCACCGCATGCAGCAGGTCGGCGGTGAGCGGGCTGCCGGCCACCGAGGTGGCGATGCGCAGATCGGCCAGCCCCTCGATCCAGTCGGGTCGCGCCGCGATATGGCCGCAGCGCACCGCCGCCGACAGCGATTTTGAAAAACTGCCGATACGGATCGTCCGGTCGAGCCCATCGAACGCCGCGAGGCGCGGTGCCGGGGCATGTTCGAAATCGGCGAAGATGTCGTCCTCGACGATGACCATGTCGTGGGTTTCGGCGATCCTGAGCAGCCGGTGCGCGGTCGGCGCGCCGAGCGTCGCCCCGGTCGGGTTATGCACGCCCGAGTTGGTCAGGTAGAAACGCGGTCGATGCGTCGCGGCGGCGGCGGCGAAAGCGGTGACGTCCGGCCCGGTCGGGGTCATCGGCACGCCGATCACCGTGGCACGGTGCGCGCGCAGCAGCGCGAGGAAGTTGAAATAGCACGGATCGTCGACGATCACCGTATCGCCGGGCTGGAGCAGGAAGCGGCAGACGAGATCGAGCGCGTGGGTGCCGCTGTCGGTCAGCAGTATCCGGTCGGGCCCGGCCTCGATCCCCTGATCGGCCATGCGCCGGGCCAGCAGCGCGCGCAGCGGGAGCGAGCCGAGCGGCGAGGCATAGCCCGCCAGCGCGCCGTCGCCCCCACCACGCGCGGCACCGCGCATCGCCTTGCGCAGCGCGTCGCCCGCCAGCCAGTCGTCGGGCAGCCAGCCACAGCCGGGCATCGGGTCGTGCCGCTGCTCGCCCAGCGACTGGCGCAGCATCCACAGCGGATCGACCTCGCGTTCCGATACGGGGGCGATCCGGCCGAGCGCGAGCGGGGCCAGTGGTGCTGCGACATAGAAGCCCGATCCCGGCCGCGACCGGATCATGCCTTCGGCCGCCAGCCGGTCATAGGCGTCGACCACCGTCGAGCGCGCGACCCCGCTCGCCTCCGCCATCGCCCGGATCGACGGGAGCCGTGCGCCGGGGGTGAGCGTGCGCGCCTCGATCCGATCGCGGATCGTGCGGACCACTCGGCTGGTGTGGGTTTCGTCGGGGGAAATAGTCGCCATTGTGCTGCCGGTGTCGCCAATACAGTTCGACGCGATCGTACCGATGCGTGTCTGTCGACGCCAGTCGGCGCGCGATAGGACGAGCCCGCATCCGCAGGAGATCCACGACCATGACCCGCCCGTTCCATCTCGTCGACGTGTTCGGCACCGGCCCGCTGACCGGCAACCCGCTGGCGGTCATCGCCGATGCCGAAGGGCTGTCGGGCGAGGAGATGCAGGCGATCGCCGGCTGGCTGAACTTTTCGGAGACGACCTTCCTGTTGGCGCCGACCGATCCGGCGGCGGACTATCGCGTCCGCATTTTCACCATGGCGCACGAACTGCCCTTTGCGGGGCATCCCACGCTGGGCAGCGTGCATGCTTGGCTGGCGGCGGGCGGGCGGCGGAAGCAGGAGGGGACGATCGTGCAGCAATGTGGCGTCGGGCTGGTGACGATCCGGCAGGGGGGCGACAGTCTCGCCTTCGCTGCCCCGCCGCTGTTGCGCGGCGGCACTCCGACCGAAGCGGAGATCGCCGAGGTGGCGACGCTGCTGCGGATCGACCGCGCGGCGATCGTCGATGCGGCATGGGCGGACAATGGTCCGGGCTGGATCGCCGTCCTGCTCGAATCGGCCGACGCGGTGCTGGCGGTCGAACCGGCACGCCACCATCCCGAGCATATTGACATCGGTATCGTCGGCCCGCATGCGCCCGGCGCGGAAAGCGCGTTCGAGCTGCGCGCCTTCTTCACCGACGCGCATGGCGGGCTGATCGAGGACCCCGTGACCGGCAGCCTCAACGCCTCGGTCGGGCAGTGGCTGTTCGCCAGCGGCCGGGTGAGCGGCAGCTATATCGCCGCGCAGGGCACACGGCTGGGGCGGACCGGACGCATCCATGTGTCGCAGGACGCCAGCGGACAAGTGTGGGTCGCGGGCACCACGCGGACGCTGTTCACCGGGCGGATGCAGCGCTGATGCAGGTCGCGATCCTGACCTTCGACGGCTTCAACGAACTGGATTCGTTCGTGGCCGCCGCGATCCTCAATCGCCTGCGCCCGCACGGCTGGGCGGCGCACATCACTTCGCCGGACGAAAGCGTGACGTCGATGAACGGCGTCACCGTTCATCGCCAGCGCCCGATCACATTCGTGGAGGAAGCCGATGCGGTGCTGATCGGCAGTGGTATCCGCACCCGTGAGATCGCCGCCGATGCGGGCCTGCTTGCGCGGCTTAGGCTCGATCCGACGCGGCAGTTGATCGCGGCGCAATGTTCGGGGACGCTGCTGCTGGCCAAGCTCGGACTGATCGGCGACCTGCCGGCGTGTACCGATCTGACGACGAAGCCATGGGTGGTGGAGGCGGGCGTCACCGTCATCGACGCGCCGTTCGCCGCGCATGGCAATGTCGCGACGGCGGGCGGCTGCCTTGCCGCACCCTATCTCGCCGCATGGATGATCGCGCGCCTCGGCTCGACCGCCATGGCGCGCGAGGCACTGCACTATGTCGCGCCAGTCGGGGAGAAGGCCCGGTTCGCGGATCACGCCATGGCGGTCATCGGCGCAGCGCGGGCGGGCGATGACCTCGCCTATCGCACAGCGCACCGTGGGTAGCGGGCGGACGTCAGGCACAGCGCTCCGCTTCGCCGGTCGACCGACAGATCGAATAGCGACGCGATCAGCGCGACCGAGCGATCGGGCGCATCGAGCGGGAAGCGGCCGCTGACGCTGAGCCGTCCGAGCATCGGGTCGGCGAGCCGTATCGGCGTGGCGCTATAGCGTTGCAGCCGCGCGACGGCGGTGGCGAGCGGGATGGCGTCGCCATCGATCCATGCGCCGCGCCAGCTCATCCGGTCGGCATCGCCCAACCGATGGAGCAGGATGCCGCCGTCGCGAACGCTGGCATAGCGTCCCGCCTCGACCACCACCGGTTCGCTGCCGGGCACGTCGAGCCGGACGCGGCCGCGAAAGACCCGCAGCTCGCTGCCCCCCGGCAGTCGTTCGGCGCTGAAATTGGTGCCGAGCGCGGTCATCGTCGCATCGCCGGTATCCACGCGAAACGGTCGCGTGCCGTCGTGGCGGACGTCGAAGCGCGCCGCCCCCGTGGCGAGCGACAGGTCGCGCCCGCCGCTGCCGAAGGCGATGGTGATGCGGGATGCGGCATCGAGCGTCATCGCCGATCCATCGGGGAGCATCACCGCGCGCCGCTGAGCGATGGCGCTGGCATAGTCCCGCCGGTCAACGGGGCCGGGGGCGACCGCCCGCCAGCCGAGTGGCACCGCGACGATCACCAGCACTGCCGCCGCGGCGATGGCGAGCCTCCGCCGCAACCGGGTGCCGACCCCACGTCCCCGCCAGCGCGCCCGGCGGGGTGCCGCTGTCGGCGGCAGGGCGGGTTCGCTCGCCACCGCATCGAACAGGGCCGGATCGCCCAGCAGGCGACGGAACCGGTCGAACGCGACGGCATGATCGAGCGACTCCGCCAGCCACGCGCGCAGTTCGGCACGGCCCGGGGCGTCCAGCGTTTCACCGCGATCGGCCCAGTCGGCGGCGATCGCCAGCACCCCGTCAGCGATCATTGCCCGAGGTCCAGTGCGTCGGCGACAGCGGCAAGATCGATCATCGCGCGGACGAGGTGCTTCTTCACCGCTTCGATTCCTATGCCCAGCTCCTCGGCGATCTCGCCGCGCGACTTGCCCTCGATATGGCGTTTGACGAACACCGTGCGGCGCTGCGCGGGCAGGGTGGCGAGGACGGTTTCGAACCGGGCCAGCCGTTGCCGGTAATCCAGCGTGGCATCGGGCAGCGGCGCGGCGCAGACCAGGTCGGGATCGACGGGCTCGCCCGCCCGCCCGTCGCGCCGGGCACCGGCATAGACGACCGAATCCGCCACGCGGAACGCATAGGCGAGCGGTTGCTCGATCGTCTGTCGCCGGTCCTGTTCGATGACGCGCAGCATCGTTTCCTGCACTACCTCCTCCGCCTGATCGGGATCGCGCAGCCGTTTGCGGGCATAGGCGAGCAGCCGGGCATAGCCCGCCGTCAGCGCCGCCGCCGTGCCGCTCACGCGCGCGTCCCCTGCCCGTAGAGCGGGCGGCATCGGGATCGGGGACATCGTGGGGGCACAGGTGGCGGCACGCCGGTCCTTTATCGCGTGGCGGCACGCGGGCAACGACAATCGGGCGGGACCGCCGCAGCGGCCCCGCCCGGGTATTCAGAAGGTGACGCGCACCCCGCCGAGGACGGTCGCCCCGGAATGGGTCGACACGTACAGGCGCTTCGTCGAGTCCGAATATTGCCGTTCGCGCTGATCGGTCAGGTTGATGCCGTCGAGCGTCAACTGCATTCCCGGCACGATGGTATAGCGCGCCGAGAAATCGACATAGAAGGTGCTCTCATAGCCGGTGATGTCCTGATCCTTGCCCAACGTGCTGAACACCGGCGACGCACTGAAGACATAGGGGCTGCGATAATTGCCCGAGACGCGCGCGTTGAAGCGATCGTCCTGATAATAGAGCGTCGCATTGGCGTTGACCCGGCTCAATCCCTCCAGCGTCGTCCGCGTGCTGCCGGGGATGATCGTCGCATAGTCGAACTTGGAATCGATCAGCGTCAGGTTCAGCACCGTGCCCAGATGATCGAACGGCGCGGGCAGGAACGTGAAGTCGCTCTGCCCCGACAGCTCCAGACCGGTGATGTCGGTCTTGCCGATGTTCACCGGCCGGCTGAACGAGGCGACGTTGGTCGTGTCGGTCAATCCGGGCAGCAGGCTGGTCGGCAGGCCGGTGGTGGCAAAGGCGACGTTGTTGATCGTCCGGTTGGTGATGAAGCCGTCGAGCTTCTTGTGGAACAGCGCGGCGGCGACATAGCCGACCTTACCGAAATAGCGTTCGATCGACAGGTCGAGGTCGGCCGAGCGATAGGGCCGCAGGTTCGGATTGCCGATCGATACCGTCACTTCGCCATTGTCGCGCGCCACGCTGCCGTTCACCGCCAGCGATCCGAGGCCCGGCCGGTTGATGTTGCGTGCGGCGGCGGCCCGGACGATCAGCCCGCGTGCCGGTTCAACGACGAGGTTCATCGCCGGCAACACGCCGTCATAGTCGCCGCGCACCGTCACTTGTCCGACATTGGCGACACCCGACGAGATCACGTCGGTACGGTAATAGCGGAACCCAGCATTGCCGCGGAACGGCAGCGCGCCGAGCATCTGGTCCCAGTCATATTGCACGAAGCCCGCGCCGGTGCGTTCCTCGACAGTGAAGACGTTCTGGCGCGTGCCGAGATAATCGGCGCGGTTGACGCCCAGCGTCTGCAATGCCTTGGCATAATCGACGACGGTCCAGTCCTGTCCGGGATAGTCGCGATAGGTGCGGGCATAGGCGGCGATGTTCGAACTGACCGCGCCCGACCGGAATTGCGGCAGCAGCACGTTGTCGACGCCCTGACCATAGCCGCTGTTGCCGAACCGGCGCCATTCGCCGCCGACGCTGATCGTGCCGCCGGGCATCACGTCCCAGCCAAGCGAACCCTTGGCATTGTCGAACGCCGAATCCTGATAGCTGGCGCCGATGTTGATGTTGCGCGCGTGCCAGCGCGTGGCATCGGCGGTGTCGTACTTATAGGTGTTGACCAGCGAATAGGTGCCGCCGCGATAGTCGGACACCACGTCGCCATAGGTTTCGAGGTAGAATTTGTCGCTGAGGGGGATCGAGAAGCGCGACCGCTCGACACCGCCCAGCGCGGTCAGCCGGACGCCCGGTGCCACTTCGGCGTCGCCGCTCAGCACCAGTTGCCTGAACACGTTCTTCGTGTCCTGCCGCCGCGTCTCGGTCGCGGTGTTCGCGCCGCTGACGTCGAGGTACACGACCTCGCGCTGGTCGTTATACTCGAGCGCGTTGATGGTGGCGTTGGGATAGGTGACGCCGGCAAAGGTGCCGCCGCCGCCCAGCCACGTCGAACCGCCACCACCGCGCGAGGCCAGATGGGTTTCGAACCGGTCGCCGCTGAACCGGCCGTACAGACCGTCGAGCGTCACCGTAGCGTTCGGCATCGGCTTCCACTGGATCGATCCGGTCAGGCCGATCCGCTCCTGCGTGCTGTCCCATACCGACAGGCGATTGCCCCGCGCGAACCGCAGCGTGCCCGATTGCACTGCCGCCTGATCCTCGGCCGACAATTTGGCGATGTTGCTGCCGGCGGCATTGTTCAGCCGCCAGCGATAGGTGTCGAACCCTTCCTCGCGCGTCTGGCGGCGGCTGTACGCCCCCGACAGCAGGATGCCGACATCGCCCCAGTTCTGCGACACCAGCGCGGTGAAGCGCGGCTGCACGTCGCGGGTCAGGCTGTTGGTGCCGATCTGTCCGCCGACGGCCGCGCGAAAGCCCTTGTTGTCGAACGGTCGCGCGCTGAACAGCCCGACGGTTCCGGCGAGCCCGCCCTCGGTCTGGTCGGCGGCATAGGATTTGCGGACGTCGACCCGGCTGAACAGTTCGGCGGCGAACAGGTTGAAATCGAACGCGCGGTCGCGGGTCGTCTGTCCCCGGCTGTCCTGCGGCGAATCGACGTTGCCCAGCACTTCCATGCCGTTCAGTTGCACCCGCGCGAAATCGGGGCCGAGGCCGCGCAGGCTGATCCGGCGTCCCTCGCCCGCCTCGCGGTTGATCGCGACGCCGGGCAGGCGTTGCAGCGCTTCGGCAAGGTTCAGATCGGGGAAGGCGGCGATGTCGGTCGCGGCGATCGAATCCTGAATGCCGGTCGCGCGACGCTTCATATCGCGCGCCTGCGCCAGCCCGGTGCGATAGCCGCTGACGACGATCTCGTCGGCGGCACCCGTGTCGGTCGTATCGCCCGGCGCGACCTGCGCCAGCGCCGGTTGCGCGCACAGGATCAGCGCGGTGGATGCCATCCACCGCCAGCTATTGTTCTGCATGAAAATTCCCCAATCAAACCCCGGTATCGTCCGGCATCGAACGATTGACCGGGAAGAACATCGGCCGGTTCGGGTGGGGACAAAGAAATTTGTAAAAGTTTTGTGACAGTTATTGCAGTTTTGTTACCGGATATAAGCCACCGCTACCAAGAACGTAATCTAACAGGAATGTCCCCGATCGACAGGAACGATACTCTACCGTTCATACAGACAGCAGCAGGTTGGATCGATGTTCGTTTATCTACTCGCCATCGCGGCGGTTCAGCCCGGCTACCTCACGCCGGCGCAACGCCCGGACCTGACCGCGATCCTGCCCGGGCCGCCCCTGGCCGGCAGCGCGCGGGCCGATGCCGATGCGCGAATCTTCGCGACCGAACGCGGTGTGCCTGACGATCCGCGCTGGCGGCTGGCGGCGGCCGACGTGTCGTCGGACCTGCCCGAGCGTTTTGCCGACGCGATCGGATTTCGGCTCGATCTGACGCGGCTGCCCGCGACGCGGCGGCTGCTCGACCGGTTCGGCAGCGACCGGTCGGCGGCGATCGGCCAGGCCAAGGCATATTGGCAGTCGCGTCGGCCGTTCGTGGCAAGCGCCGCGCCGATCTGCGAACCACGGACGGCGGCGCTGGCGGCGAACGGCGACTATCCCTCCGGCCATACCGCGCACGGCTGGGCCTTCGCGCTGGTAATGGCGGAGCTGTTGCCCGACCGCGCGCAGCCGATCCTCGCCCGCGGGCGCAGCTATGGCGCGAGCCGCTGGATCTGCGGATCGCATTCGTGGAGCGCGGTCGAAGGCGGATACCTCGCCGCCGCCGCGATCGTCGCCCGCGACCATGGCGAGGCGGCGTTTCGCGCCGACCTGCGCCGCGCCGCGCGCGAACTCGCCCGCTACCGCCGGCGGCTCAGAACCGCCAGTTGATCGCCGCCTCGACGATGCGGCCCTGCTGGGCACGGCCGACGAAAATTTCACCGGCGGGGGCGCGGACCTCACCGCCGATCGCATCGCCCTGCATCACCGCGATCGCATCGAACAGGTTGGTCGCGCGCAGTCGCAGCGTCAGTTCGTTCCGCAACCGCCAGCGCGCGCCGATGTCGATCAGCGCGAACGGCGGCAGCGGCAAGGTGTTGGCATCGTCGGCATAGCGCCGCCCCATCGCCGTCGCATCGAGATCGAGGGTGATCGGCACGCCCGGCACGTCGCCGACCAGTCCGATGCGGGCCATCGCATAGGGCACCCGACGCGGGGTCCGCCCGCTCAGATCGGTACGGACGACCGTGCCGTCGATCTGTTCGTCGACGCGATAGTCGATCAGTCGTGGGTCCTGCAGCGTCGCCGCCAAATCTATCCCGATCGACGGTGCCACCCGCCAGTGCGCATCGATCTCCACGCCGATCGTCCGCGCCCGTGCCCCGGTCCGGTCGGGGACGATCGCGCCGCTGTGCGGATGGACGACCAGCGTGTCGATCGCGATCCGGGCGAAGCGGCTGGCGAACAGCGTCGCATCGACCGACACCCCCGTGGTCCGCCACAACAGGCCCAGTTCCTGCTGGTCGACCTGCGTCGTGCGGCGGGGGTCGGCATCGGCGCTGCGGAACACGCCGGGGTCGGGCATCCGCGTCGCCTGCGTCGCCCGCGCGAACAGGCCGATCGCAGGGGTCACGCGCCAGTGCAGCGCCGCCGTCGCGCTCCCCCCGGCGACCCGCGCACGGGCCGGCCGGGTCTGCCCCGATGGTACGACCAGCGCATCGTCGGCGATCGTCGCGGGATCGCCCCCATCGATCCGGACGGGCTGCGCGATCGTGGCGTTCATCGTCAGCCATTCATGACGCAGCCCGGTGTCGAGGCGCAGGTGCGGCGTCAGGTTCCATTCGTCGGCGGCGAACAGCGCGGCCGTCCGCTGCCGCGCGTCGATCGCCTCATAGGTGCTGCCGCGGCTGAGCAGGCCATGGTCGGTCAGACTGCCGATCATCCGCCCGTCGCCGTCGATCGCCACCAGATCGAGCAGCCGCCCCTGGCCCCGCGCCTCGACCAATGCCCGCGCCACCGCCCGCGCAAACCGCCAGCGATAGGCGACGCCGTAGCCGCCGAACGTCAGGTCATGCCGCCCGGCGAGATCGACGGTGCGGGTGGCGGTCATCTCGCCGATCGTTTCGCGCAGGCGAACATCGGCGGCGACGGGGTTGATCGTCTCAACCAGATCATTGCCGGGCAGCGCCGCGAACGGACTGGCGTCGACCGTCCGGCGCAGCGCGACGCCGGCCAGCGCCGGAAAGGTGGCCGAAAGCCGTGGCAGGGCGGCATCGAGCACGGCCCGCGCGCTTTGCGGCACGCCCGAGGTCGACAGCGCATAGCGGTTGGTCCGCGACAGGCGCTGTCGCCCGCGCCACGTGACGCGCCAGTCGCCGACCGGCAGCACCATCGTCGCCGTCGCCGCGACCAGCCGATTGCGATTGTTGCGCGCGACCGGACGCACTCCCGGCGCCGCGAAATCGACCCGCGCCAGATCGGGGCCGAACCACGAATCGCGCCGTGGATCGAACCCCGGCAACGGCGTCACCTTCGTCCCGATGCGGCGCAGCGGGAGCGAGGAGACGTTCAGCGTGTCGTCGTTGAGCAGCCGTACCGCCAGCGTCAGCCGGCCGTCGCTGCCGATCGGGCGGTCGGCGCGAAGCCGCGCCTGCCATCCGCCCAGCGTCGTCGCGATCCGCCGGACCCCCGGATCGCGCGACACGCCGCCGCCCGCGATCACCGACCAACGGCCGATCCCGGCGTTGCGATAGCCCTCCAGCCGCAACAGCCCGCGATCGTTGACCGTCACCCGTGCCGCGCCGCCGCCACCGGCCGTTGGCGCACGGGTACGAAGGTTCAGGATGCCCCCCGGCGCGTTGCTCGCGAAGATGGCCGACGGCCCGCCGCGCACATAATCGGCGCTGTCGATCATCAGGTCGGGGCGGACGAACTGGTCGATGTCGCTCCACGGCAGCGTGTCGTGCTGCACCGGCAATCCGTCCTCCTGCACCGCCAGCGCCTGATACCCGTCGAGTGGCAGGCCGCGCACCCGGACGGTATTGGCGGCGGTGCCGGCCGATGGATCGACCCACAGCCCGGGCACCGTCGCCAGCACCTCGGCCAGACTGTCGGGTTGCCGCCGGGCAAACGAATCGGCATCGATATGCGTCGCGGAATAGCTGCGATCCTGTGCAGGCCGTGCGGTGACGCCCCGCCGCCCGGTGACGACGATGTCGGCCACGACCGGAACATCGCCGGGACCGGATGGAGCGGCCACCAATCGCAACCGCTGTGGCGGTGGCACGGCGGCGGCGCGGACGACGATACCATGCGCCTCGCGCCGGCAATCGAGCCGCGCCGCGCCGCACCACCGCGCCAGCGCCCGCGACAACGCCATCCGCCCTTTCAACGGCGGGCCGGTGCGCCCCGCCAGATCCTGCGGCCGCGCGACCAGCGGCTGGTCGGCGCTGCGCGCGATCGCCCGTAACCCCGGTCCCGCCGGCCCGCGCGGCAGGTCGACGACGATGACCGGATCGTCGGGCGCGGCGATCCCCACCAGCAGCGCGATCAGCGGCACCATCGTCCCCGCCCGTCCATTCCCGATCGTCCGTCGCCCTGCATCGCGCGGCGGCGCATAGCGCCGGATCATTACGCCGGTATGGCGTCGGGCCAGATTTCAATCGAAGCCGAACCGGGCGGCCGGACCATCCCGGAGCGCCGATCGTTCACCGTCGATGCCCATCGTCACCGAACCCGCAAGTGATTCCCGCGCCGGATGGCGGCCACGCCGCCTCCTCCTCACCCGCGCGGCACGGGCGTTCGCCCATGGTCGCGCCATTGCCGAACGGGCGGCGGCGATCGGCGGGATCGAGATCGTCGAATTGCCGGGCGACCGCCTCTCGCTCGACCTGCCCGACGATCCCCGCCGCGCCTATGCCGCCGCCAAATCGACGCTCGCGGTCGTCGTCGCGCCGCCGTCGAAACGCCGGCTGCAACCGATCGCGCCGAGTGCCGACTGGCGGGTCGACCTTGCCGAAGGATGCCCGGCGCATTGCGGCTATTGCTATCTCGCCGGATCGTTGAAGGGGCCGCCGATCACCCGCGTCTATGCCAATCTCGACGAGATACTGGCCGTCCTGCCGGATCATTTCGGGCAGGGGATGATCACCTCGCGCGATCGGCATCGCGCGCACGAGGGCACCACGTTCGAGGCGTCCTGTTATACCGATCCGCTGGCGCTGGAGCCGATCACCGGTTCGCTGTCGGCGACGATCGCGTGGTTCGGCCGGTGGCAGGCGCCGGTGCAACTGCGCTTCACCACCAAGTTCGCCGATGTCGCCCCGCTGCTGGCTATCGACCACGGCGGCCGTACCCGGATGCGGGCGTCGATCAACCCGCACGCCTTCGCCCGGTTCGAGGGCGGCACGTCGCCGGTCGCGGCGCGGCTTGCCGGGCTGCGGCGGATGGCGCTGGCGGGATACCCGATCGGGCTCACGATCGCGCCGATCCTCGCCATGCCGGGCTGGCGCGAGGCCTATGGCGCGCTGATCGACGATGCCGCCGCCGCGCTTGGCGGAATCGCCGATCTCGACCTGACCGTCGAGCTCATCACCCATCGCTTCAACGCCGGATCGAAGGCGGTGCTGGAACGCTGGTATCCCGGTTCGGCGCTCGACATGTCGATGACCGGTCGCACCACCAAGACCACGAAGTTCGGCACCGAGAAACAGGTGTATGATCCGGCGACGATGCGGTCGCTGCGCGGCTTCTTCGAGGAACGGATCGCGGCCGCGCTGCCGGCGGCGCGCGTCCTGTACTGGACATGACGGTCTTCTTCACCGCCGACACCCATTTCGGCGATCACCGGACGATCAATATCCAGCGCCGCCCGTTCGACAGCGTCGCCGCGATGGATGCGTGCCTGATCGAACGGTGGAACGCCGTCGTCGCGCCCGACCATAGCGTGTGGCATCTGGGCGATGTCGCCCGCCGTCCGGCCGATCTCCCCGGACTGCTCGCCCGGCTGCACGGCACCAAACACCTGCTCCGCGGCAACAACGATCCCGATGCGACCGCCGCCGCTACCGGCTGGGCCAGCGTCGGCGACTATACCGAGATCGCGGTCGACGGCCACGCGCTGGTCCTGTGCCATTATCCGTTCCGAAGCTGGCACGGGCAGCACAAGCGCGCGATCAATCTTCACGGGCACAGCCATGGCCGGCTAAAGCCGTTGCCGCGCCAGTTCGACGTCGGCGTCGACGTTCATGGTTTTGCCCCGGTCACGCTGGCGACGTTGCTCGCGACCCGCCCGGCGCGATGACGCGACGATCCGCTACGCCAGCATCGCCGCGAATGCGGGGGTAAGGATTTCGCGCAGATCGTTCCCGTCGCGCACCACGATCCGGGCGGCAATGCGCATCGCCGCGATCAGCCGGTCACCGGGCCATGCGATGGTGATCGCAGTCGCCAGCGCATCGGCGAGCGCGGCGGTGGCGGCGATGACGCTCACCGCCGCCACGCCGTTGGCGGCGGGATGACCGCTGCGCGGATCGATCGAGTGTCGTCCGCGCCGATAGTCCCCCGAGGTCGCTACCGCGCACTGGTGCAGCGCGACGCGGATCGGGGGCAGGGCAATGCCGGGCGGGTCTTCGAGGTCGACCCACCATGGGTCGCCATCGGGGCGCAGGCCACGCCCGACCAGTTCGCCGCCGATCTCGACGAGACAATGGAAGATGCCATGGTCGGCGAGACAATCGGCGACGGCATCGACCGCATGCCCCTTGGCGACACCCGAGAGGTCGAGCGCCAGCCCGCCCGGTTGCCGCAGGCGTCGCCCGGCGGCGTCCCATCGCAACCGCGCCCATCCCGAACCGGCGCGTGCTGCCGCGATGGCCGCTTCGCCTGGCGAGGGTTGCGGCCCCGGCGGACCGAACCCCCACAGGTCGACGAGATGCCCGATCGCCGGATCGAACGCGCCGCCGCTGGCATGGGCGATCCGCAGCGACAGGTCGATCACCGCCGCTAAATCGTCCGGTAGTTCGACGATCGCGCCAGCAGGCGACGCATTGAAGCGACACAGCGTCGACGTGCCGTCCCAATGGCTCATCTGTCCGACGAGCTCATCGAGACGGGTGTCGATCGCGCGCCGTATCGCTGCCGGATCGACTTCCGTCGGCAGGGCGCAGCGTACGCTCCAACCGGTGCCCATCGTCCGTCCGGTCAGCGTCACCACCGACGCGGACGGATTATGCGTTACCAGCATCGCCGCGTCGGGCATCACCGGCAGCGCGATGCGCGGGAGCGGGGTCAGGGCGTCATCACCTCCAGCGTGGTGACATAGCCCATCCGCCGTGCCGTGGCGCGCGGCGCGGTGGGCTTCGCATCGTCATGGGTGGCGTTCAGCCAGTACATGCCCGCTTGCGGCCAATCGAGCGCCAGCACCCCGTCCGCCCCGGTGGTGAGTTCGCGCGCACCCTCGGCATTGCGATAGCGTTTGCCACCGGGCACCACCGTGACCTTCAGCCCCGGCGCGGGCTTGCCGTCGATCAGGAAGCGGAACCGCGCGGTTTCGCCCGCGACCAGTTCGTCGGGATGGGTGAGGTAATCGATCTCCAGCCCCTTGCCGACGGGCTTCAGCACGGCACGGGTCGGCTCGCCGGCGGTCACGAAAATCTCGTTGCGGTTGCTCGTTTCGGTCAGCGTCACGTCGGTCGCGTCGGCGGGAATGTCGGCGACGGTCAGCGGCGGGCGGCGCACGCCGTCCGGCCCCGGCGGGCCACCGCGTCCACCGACGCGCTTCTCCTCGCCGTTCACCTTGAAGCTGCCCATCAGCCCCGACATCTCGGTCCCGATCTTCCACGTACCCGGCTTGTCGAGCTTCACGTCGAACACCGAACGATAACGGCCGGTCGCGCCGTTCTGTACCTGTCCGGCGGTGCCGTCGGGTTGCCAGACCTTGACCCCGTCGAGGCGGCCGGGCTGGTGATCGGCATAGAACAGGTCGTTCGACGCGGCGAAATCGACCGTGACCCAGCTATCGGTGCCCGAAAACACCGTGCCCGACGGCAGCAGCCACAGGCGGTGCGCGGACACGCCGGCGGGGATCGATAGGAGAACGGCGGCGGCGAGCAGGCGCCGGGCGAAACGGGGCATCAGCGGTTCCTTGGTCAAGAGGTCAGCGGGCGGCGATGGTGACGGCGCCCAATTCGTGCGATCCGCTGGCGCGGGCCGCCTTGGCGGGCACCGTCAGCGGCACCTGCACCAGTTCGCGGCCGCCGGTTTCGCGCGCCGCCTCGACGTTCAGCACATAGGGGCCGGGGCGCAGGTCGGCCGGCAGCGAGATGCTGTGGGTGCCCGGTGCGCGGGTCGCGCCGCTGATCCCGTCGGCGGGCAGGCGCAGGCTGCGTCCGCCCTTGCGCCACCACGCCCGCAGATCGGCCAGCCATTTGGTCCCCGGCTCCGCCCCCGTCTTGCGGACATCATACCATAGCGCCAGCGTGCGCGGCGCGCCGCCGCTGGCGGGTTCGATCCAGACCGCGACATAGGGGCGGTGATATTCGGCGACCGACAGGCGCGGGATGGTGACGCTGACCGTTCCGGTCGGCGGCGCGGGCGCGGCGGCGACGGTGGCACCGCCCAGCACCGCGAGGGAAAGGATACGCATCGGGCAAGCCCCCTTCGTCAATGGATCAAGAATAGCGCGAGCACGACCGGCAGGACGATGCCGGTCGCGACCAGTGGCCAGGTGATCGGGCGCCGCTTCGCATGGAGTTGCAGCAGCAGCAGCCCGGTGATCGAGAACAACACGCACGCGATGGCGACGACGTCGATGAACCAGAACCATGCCGTCCCGGCGTTGCGGCCCTTGTGCAGATCGTTGAGGTAGCTGATCCAGCCCCGGTCGGTCGTCTCGGCACGGATCGCGCCGCTGGCCCGGTCGATGCTGACCCATGCGTCGCCGCCGGGGCGGGGCAGCGCGACATAGGCTTCGCCATCGGACCATTCGACCGGGCGGTCAGCGACGTTCAGGCCCACCGCCTGCTCGACCGCGGTGGCCACGGCGGATGGCAGCACCGCTTTCGCACGCGCCGCGGGTTCGAGCGACGCCGTCAGCCCGGCGGGCAAGGTCGCGCTACGTTCGGCGACGACCGGTTCGGCGGAGATCGACCCCGCGTGGTTCAGCGTGATGCCGGTGACGGCGAACAACAGCATCGCCGCCAGCGCGACGCCGGCGCTGATCCAGTGCCATGCGATGATCTGCTTCGCCCACCACGCCCGCCAGTTGCGCGGCCGCCTGCGCGGACCGGCCGATGTCCGTACCCCTCGTTCGGCGTGAAGATTGCTGTTGGTCATCTACCCCTCTGCACCGCAATTACTGCGACCTATTATCATTAGCAAGCGGTGATACAGGGTTGCTTGACGGCTACAGCCGACCGGACGGCGCCGGTCGTCGCTCGTCACGCATCGGGGCGAAGCCGATAGCCGACGCCCAGTTCGTTGGCGATCAGGCTACCCATCGGCCCCGGATGTTCGAGCTTCTGGCGCAGGTTGCGGATGACGATGCGCAGATATTCAACCCGTGGGTCGTCGTCGCCGCCCCATGCGGCGGTGAGGAGGCGGTCGTGCGTCACGACGCGGCCGAGATGTCGCGCGAGGACGGCGAGGACGTCGAATTCCTTGCGCGTCAGATGCAGTTCGCCGCCACCGCGCGATACGATTCGCCGATCGAGATCGATGCCCACATCGCCGCAGCGGACGACCTTCGGCGTCGTTTCCGGCGATTGGCGATGGCGCAGCGCCACGCGCAGCCGGGCGAGGAGTTCCTGCGTATCGAACGGCTTGGTCACGAAATCATCGGCGCCAAGGTCGAGCGCGGTCACTTTTTCGTCCACTGCGTCGCGCGCGGAGACGATGAGGACTACGGCCGGCCGCAACAGCGGGATCAGGCTCAGCCCGTCGCGGTCGGGCAGCCCCAGGTCGAGCAGGATCGCATCGGGATGTTCCGCCGCCGCCTGCTGCAACGCCGTTCGGCCGTCCCCCGCCTCGATCACCAGATAGCCGGCGTGGACGAGGGTGTTGCGCAACAGGCGGCGGATCGCGGCTTCGTCATCCACCACGAGGATCTTGGCAGGCATCAGACAAGTCCTTCGGGTGCGGCATCGCGGACGATCAGCGCGGCGGGGAACATCAGCGCGAAGACGGCACCGGTCCCGTCGTCGCGATTGGCGGCTTCGACGGCCATGCCCATCGCCTCGGCGAATGCCTTCACGATGGCGAGGCCAAGGCCGGTCCCGCCGACGGCGCGGTCCGACCCTTCGAGGCGGCGGAACGTCTCGAATACCTCCGCCTCGCGGCCGGGCGGCAGTCCGGGGCCACGATCGGACACCAGCAGGCGCAACTCGCCGAAGCGGTGCCGCCCCTCGATGACGATCTCGGTCCCGCTGTCGCCATAGCGGCCGGCATTGTCGAGCAGGTTGAGCAGGCAATGGTGCAGAAGCTGCGGATCGGCGCGGACCAGCGGCAGGTCGGGCGGCACGTCGAACCGGACCGGATGGCCGTCCAGCGCGCGGCGCGCGTCGTGCGCGGCACCGCTGACGGCTTCCTCGAGGTCGACCGGCTGGATGTTCAGCCTCAGCGCGCCGGCCTCGACCCGCGCCATGTCGAGCAGGTTGGCGACGAAACGGTTGAGCCGCGCGGCCTCGGCCTTGATCGTGCCGATCAGTTCGGGAGTCGCGCCATGATCGAGCTGGTCGGCGGCGGCGATCACTGCCGTCAACGGCGTGCGCAGATCGTGGCTCACCGACGACAGCAGCGCCGCGCGCAGCCGGTCGCGCGTTCGCACCGTCTCGACATCGCGCATTTCGACCTCCAGCCGCAGCCGTTCGAGGACGAGCGCCGACTGGTCGAGCAGGCTGCCGAGCAGCGGCAACTGGTCGGGCCGGACCGGATCGGCGGCCGAATCCTTGGCGATGCCGAGGACGCCCAGCACCCGCCCGCCGGCCTTCAGCGGGCGGAACAGCCATTCCGACGCCGCCAGCGTCCCCGATCCCTTGCCTGCCGCCGTGCCGGTGTCGAGCGACCATGCGGCGGCGGCGGTGTCCATGGTGCCAAGACGATAGCCGGGGTCGCTCGCGCCAAGGATTTCGAGCGTCCGGTCGGCCCCCGGCACCATCAGGATCGCCTGCACGTCGAGCAGCCCGCGAACGTCGTCGCAGATCCTCTGCGCGGCGACGCCGATGTCGTTGACGCTGGTGATCTGGCGCAGGAAACCGGCCAGCGTCGCGTTGGTGCGGGCGCTGGCGGCCGCCAGATCGGCCTGTGCCCGGACGCGCGACGTCAACTGGCTGGTCGCTACCGCGATGCCGAGGAGGACGACGACCGACACCAGATTTTCGGGGTTGCTGATGCTCAGCGTGCCGACCGGCGGCAGGAAGAAGAAATTATAGGCAAGGCTGGAGGCGATGCCGGCATAGACGCCGGTGCGCAGGCCATAAAGGCTGGCCGCCGCCATGACCGGCAGGAGATAGAGCAGCGCGACGTTGCCGAGGTCGAGGATGCGGAACAGCGCGCTGGCCACCGCGGTGATCGCCGCGACCATCGCGGTCGTGACGACATAGCCGGCGGGCGTCCCCCACGGTGCCGGCCGCCGCCGGCCGCGCGCCGCCGGATCGGCGACCACCGGCAGGACATGGACGGCGACGCCGGGCGTGTCGCGGATCACGCGATCGACGACCGATCCGTGCAGCAGTTCGAACCAGCGCGACCGCCGCGATTTGCCCATCACCAGTTGCGTCGCACGCGCATCGGCAAGGAAGCTCTGGATACCGGTCACGACATCGGTCGCCGGCACGGTCGCCACCGCCCCGCCGAGCTGGGTGGCGAGGGTCATCGCCGCCGCGATCCGCCGATGTTCGACGTCGGAGAAATGTGCGGTGCGCGGGGTTTCGATGAAAAGCGCGGTCCACGGTCCGCGCAGGCCGTCGGCGACCCGTTTGGCGGCGCGTACCAGTGTGTCCGAACCGGGCAGTTCGTTGATCGCGACGACGATCCGGTCGCCGCCCGCCCATGTCCCGCCCAGCCCCAGCGCGCGGACGTCGTCGAGCATCCGCGCGTCGACCGCCTGCGCCGCGCGGCGCAGCGCCAGTTCGCGCAGCGCCGACAGGTTCGATTTCGAGAAGAAGTGCGACAAGGCCCGTGTCGCTTCGTGCGGCAGATAGACCTTGCCGGCGCGCAGCCGCTCGATCAGCTCGTCGGGGGGAATGTCGACGACCTCGATCTCGGCCATTTCCAGCACGAAATCGGGCACGGTTTCGCGGACGCGGACCCGGGTGAAGCTGGCGACGACGTCGTTCAGGCTCTCGACGTGCTGGATGTTGACCGTGGAATAGACGTCGATCCCGGCGGCCAGCAGTTCCTCGACATCCTGATGCCGCTTGGCATGGCGGCTGCCCGGCGCGTTGCTGTGCGCCAGTTCGTCGACGAGGACGAGGCGCGGCGCACGGACGAGGATCGCGTCGAGATCCATCTCGTCGAGGCTGCGCCCTTCATGCGCGACCGGGCGACGCGGCACGATCTCGTGGCCACGGGTCAGCGCCTCGGTTTCGATCCGGCCGTGCGTCTCGACGATGCCGACGACCACGTCGGTGCCGTCGCGCCGGCGCGCCGCCCCTTCCGAGAGCATCTCGAAGGTCTTGCCGACGCCGGGGGCGGCGCCCAGAAAAATCTTCAGCCGGCCGCGACCCTCCTGCGCGGCGGCGCGCAGGAGGGCGTCGGGATCGGGGCGGCCGTCACCCGGACCCGCCATCAGCGTGGGCGCGCGCCGGGCAGGGCGTCGAGCGCGCGATTGAGCGCCAGCACGTTGACATGCGCGTCGCCCAGCACCGGCGTCCCGGTCGTCGCCGCCACCAGCGCGCGGACCCGATCGACCGGCAGGCCCCGGACGCGGGCGATGCGCGGCACCTGCGCCAGCGCGGCGGCAGGCGACAGGTCGGGGTCGAGCCCCGAGCCGCTGGCGGTGACGAGGTCGGCGGGCAGCGGACCTGCCACGCCCTCGGCGCGCCGCGTCGCGACATCGGCCTTCACCCGGTCGGCCAGCGCCCGCGAGGCTGGCCCGAAATTCGATCCCGACGAGGCGAGCGCGTCATAGCCCTTGCCCGCCGCCGATGGCCGTGTCTGGAAATAGCGGTCCGACGTGAATGCCTGTCCGACGACGCTCGATCCGATCACCGTGCCACGCGCGTCGCGGACCAGGCTGCCGCCGGCCTGTGCCGGGAACAGCATCTGGCCGATGCCGGTCATCGCCAGCGGATAGGCGATCCCGAGAAGCAGCGCGAACAGGATCGTCATCACGATCGCGGGTCGCAGCGCGGAAGAGAAATCCTTGCCCATGTCGATATTCCTTTAGGCGAAACCAAGGCCGCTGACCAACAGGTCGATCAGCTTGATGCCGATGAACGGGGCGATCAGGCCGCCCAGACCGTAGATCGCGAGATTGCGGGCGAGCAGCGGGCCGGCCGCCATCGGGCGATAGGTGACGCCGCGCAGCGCGAGCGGCACGAGGCAGGGGATGATGACCGCGTTGAAGATGATCGCCGACAGGATCGCGCTTTCGGGCGAGCCCAGCCGCATGACATTCAGCACGCCCAGCCCCGGATAGAGGACGACGAACATCGCCGGGATGATCGCGAAATATTTCGCCACGTCGTTGGCGACCGAGAAGGTCGTCAGCGCGCCGCGCGTCATCAGCAACTGCTTGCCGAGCCCGACGACCTCGATCAGCTTGGTCGGATCGCTGTCGAGGTCGACCATGTTGCCCGCCTCGCGTGCGGCCTGCGTGCCGGTGTTCATCGCCACGCCGACGTCGGCCTGCGCCAGCGCCGGCGCGTCGTTGGTGCCGTCGCCGCACATCGCGACCAGCTTGCCCCCTTCCTGTTCCTTGCGGATCAGCGCCAGCTTGTCCTCGGGACTGGCCTGCGCCAGAAAATCGTCGACCCCGGCCTCGGCGGCGATCGCGGCGGCGGTGAGCGGGTTGTCGCCGGTAATCATCACCGTGCGGATACCCATGGTGCGCAGTTCGCCGAAGCGTTCGCGGATGCCCGCCTTCACCACGTCCTTCAGGAAGATCGCGCCGAGCAACCGTCCGTCACGGGCGACCGCCAGCGGGGTGCCGCCCGCGCGCGAAATCTCGTCGGTGATGCGGCGCAGCTCGGTCGCCGCCGCCGTCTGTCCAGCACCCGGATTGGCGCGCAGGATCGAATCGACCGCGCCCTTCTGGATCAGCGATCCGTCGAGGCGCACGCCCGAAATCCGGGTCTGCGCGGTGAACGCGATCACCTCGGCATCGTCGGGCAGCGCGGCCGTCGTCACCTGAAACCGCTGCCGCGCCAGCGCCACGATCGACCGGCCTTCGGGGGTTTCGTCGGCAAGGCTGGCGGTCAACGCCGCCTCGGCCAGTTCGGCGTCGCTGGTGCCGCCGACGCTACGGAATTCGGATGCCTGCCGGTCGCCGATGGTGATCGTGCCCGTCTTGTCGAGCAGCAGAACATCGATGTCGCCCGCCGCCTCGACCGCGCGACCCGATTTCGCCAGCACGTTGAAGCGGACGAGCCGGTCCATCCCGGCGATGCCGATCGCGGACAGCAGCGCGGCGATCGTGGTGGGGATCAGCGTGACGAGCAGCGCGGCGAGGATCGCCACCGGGATCGATCCGCCGGCATAGCTTGCGAAGCCGGGAATAGTGGCGACCGCGATCAGGAAGATGATCGTCAGCCCGACCAGCAGCAGCGTCAGCGCGATCTCGTTCGGCGTCTTCTGCCGCTCGGCCCCCTCGACCAGCGCGATCATCCGGTCGAGGAACCCCTTGCCGGGCTCTACCGTCACCTTCACGCGGATTTCGTCGGAAATGACGCGCGTGCCCGCCGTCACCGCCGAACGATCGCCACCTGCCTCGCGGATCACCGGCGCGCTCTCGCCGGTGATCGCCGCCTCGTTGACCGAGGCGACGCCGGATACGACCTCGCCGTCCGACGGGATCAGGTCGCCGGTTTCGACCAGCACGACGTCGCCGACGCGCAACTGGCTGGCCGGGACATCGTCCCATGCGCGGCCGGCTCCGGTCAGCCGCTTGGCGGTCAGGTCGGCCTTGGTCGCGCGCAGCGACGCGGCCTGCGCCTTGCCGCGCCCCTCGGCCAGCGCCTCGGCAAAGGTGCCGAAGAGCACCGTCAGCCACAGCCAGACGACCAGTTGCAGCTTGAACGCGGTGGTGAGGTCGTCCTGCCCGATCACGAGCAGGACGGTCATCAATGCGGCGACCACGGCGGTGACGAACATCACCGGATTGCGGACGAGGTCGCGCGGGTTCAGTTTGACGAACGCCGCCCGGCAGGCCGGCAGGACGAGGTCGGCGGTGAACAGGCTGTTCGATTGGGTCTTTGCCATCATGGCCCCCGTGTCAGGACAACTGGCCGCGGATCATCGCGAGATGATCGGCGATGGGACCGAGCGCGAGGCCCGGCAGGAAGGTGAGGCCGCCGAGGATCAGGATGATGCCGACCAGCAGCCCCACCCACAGTCCGCCCGTCGTCGGGAACGACCCCGCGCTTTCGGGCGTGTATTTCTTGGCGGCGAGGCTGCCGGCGATGGCCAGCATCGGCACGATGATGAAGAACCGGCCGATCCATATCGCCACCCCCAGCAGCCCGTTGTAATAGGGGGTGTTGGCGGTGAGGCCGGCGAAGGCCGACCCGTTGTTGGCGACCGCGCTGGTGAAGGCGTAGAGGATCTCGCTGAACCCGTGCGGCCCCTTGTTGAGCGGCCCGGCCAGCCCCTGTTCCAGCACCGACGACAGTGCGGTGAGGCCGAGGATCATGAGCGGCAGCACCGCGATGGCGAGGACGGCCAGCTTCACCTCGCGCGCCTCGATCTTCTTGCCGACATATTCGGGGGTGCGGCCGACCATCAGCCCGGCGACGAACACCGCGAGGATGGCGAAGAGCAGGAAGCCGTAGATGCCGGCACCGACGCCGCCGATCACGACCTCGCCCAACTGCATGTTGAACAGCGGGACCAGCCCGCCCAGCGCGGTGAAGCTGTCGTGCATCGCATTGACCGCGCCGCACGACGCGGCGGTGGTGACGACCGAGAACAGCGCGGAGGCGGCGATGCCGAAGCGGACCTCCTTGCCCTCCATGTTGCCGCCCGCCACACCGATGCCGTGCAGCACCGGATTGCCCGCCGCCTCGGCCCAGTAGGTGACGGTGGTGCCGACAAGGAACAGGATCATCATCGCCGACAGGATCGCCCAGCCCTGGCGCGTGTTGCCGACCGCCTTGCCGAACGTCCAGGTCAGCCCCGCGCCCAGCACGAAGATCGACAGCATCTGGATGAAATTGGTCAGCGCGGTCGGATTTTCGAACGGATGCGCGCTGTTGGCGTTGAAGAAGCCGCCACCGTTGGTGCCGAGCATCTTGATCGCTTCCTGGCTGGCGACCGGTCCCAGCAGGATCGACTGGCGCGCGCCTTCCAGCGTCTGCACGTCGACGACGCCGGCCAGCGTCTGCGGCACGCCGCCGGAGATGTAGACGAGCGTCAGCACGACACAGGCCGGCAGCAGCAGGTAGAGCGTGATCCGCGTCATGTCGGCCCAGAAATTGCCGATCGCCTTCGCCTGGGTCCGAGCGAAGCCGCGGAACAGCGCGAAGGCGAGGGCGATGCCGGTCGCCGACGACAGGAAATTGAGGACGGTCAGCCCCAGCATCTGGGACAGGTTCGACATGGTGCTCTCACCGGCATAGCTCTGCCAGTTGGTATTGGCGGCGAAGCTGATCGCGGTGTTGAACGACAGATGCTCGCCGACCCCGGCCAGACGCTGCGGATTGCCCGGCAGCACACCCTGCAACCGCAATACGCCATAGGTGAAGAACGTCAGCAGCGCGTTGAACGCCAGCATATGCACGGCATAGCGCCGCCAGCCCTGCTCCTCGGCCGGGTCGATGCCCGACAGCCGGTAGAAGCCGCGCTCGACCGGCCCGAGCAGGCGGTGGAGCGGCGTGCGGCGGCCTTCGTACAGCGCGAAGAGCCACAGGCCGGCCGGTTTCGTCAACGCCAGCAGGACGCCGGCGAAGGCGAGGATCAGGAGCCATCCCTGAATGGTCACGGGTTCGCCTCCTTCAGAAACGTTCGGGGCGGAGGAGGACCGCCACCAGATAGACGAGAAGGCCAAGCGCGGTTATCGCCGCTAGCCACAGGTCGGGAGTCATCGCGCGCTCCCTCAGGCGTTGTCGCACAGGCGAACATAGGCAAGCGTCAGCGCCACCAGTCCGGCCATGATCGCGATCCAGAGCAGATCCTGCATATACGGTCCTTTCGGGGTTCAGAAGGCAGCGGTCAGCGCGACCAGCAGCGTATCGCCGGCGATGGTGCCGGTGCCGTCCTGGCCCCGGCTGAAGCCGGGGCGGAGGTAGCGGGCGTCGCGGGACGAAATGTCGGTGCCGACATAGCCGACGCCCAGCGTCAGGTTGCGCCATGTCGTATCGACACCCAGCGACCAGTCCCAATAGGCGCCGGTCGGGGCGACGGCGGTGGCGTTCGGACCCAGGCCGTCCTGTCCCCGGCTATGGCCGAGATGCGCCTTGGCCGTGATCGGCGTACCCGCCACCGCCAGCGCGCCGTCGCCCCACAGGTACAGATTGTCGTGCCTCGCGCCGGGGTTCGTATAGATACCGGCGGCGGCATCGGCGCCGGTGGCGTACCATTTGCCGATCGCCTGCTGGGGCGGCGCATAGGCGGCACCGGCGATCAGCGTCGCCGGGCCGGCGGTGCCGGTCAGCTTGACATAGGGTTCGGCGAAATCGGTCTTGTCCGCGCCGCCGGGATACAGATACCAGGTGAGGCCGACGTCGAGCACGGCATCGTCGGCAAGCCTGGCCTTGTAGCCGCCGATCAGGTCCAGTTCTATGTTCGCGCCGCCGAACGTCCCCCATCCGGCGAGGTTCGAAGCCCATAGGCCGATGTACGCCCCGCTTTCATGCGCGACGGTCATCCCGCCCTGCACCGCCATGTCCCCGTCAGACTGCGACACGCCGCGAAACCGGTAATCGGAAGCGATGGTCGCCAACCCGCTGACGGTGATCGCAGGCGGTGGTGCGGCCGGCAGCGACTGCGCATGCGCGGCGATCGGCAACGTCGCGCATGCGACGGCCACGGCCGCAGGACGGAAGTTCATCCTGACACCCCTTGCAGACGGCACCGTCCCGTGACGGGCACCTTCAGGGCGTTGCGATTAGGCGCATGCCGCGTAGCAATTCGAGATCGATTCCGGCAAAAGCCGTATAGCGCGCATATAGGCGACGCATTTTATCCGTCCGTACCGGTTCTCCCAAGCGACGTTCGATCACCCTGCGTCGGCGAGGGGCCATGGCGGCGGGAGACATTCTCAACGGGAGAAGCCGATGTTCATCATCTGGAGTGGCTGGGGCGCGCTGACGATTGTCATCGTGGCGGCGGTAACGATCGTGGTGGGTGCGATCGGACAGTTGCTGCTCACCGCCATCGGCTATCCCGACTGGGCGTTCGTCGCGGTGAGTATCGGCCTGTTCTCGGCGGCGGCGGTCAACTGGATCGTCGGCAGGCGAATGAACGCGACACCGCCGCGCGAACTGGTCGACCCCGCGACCGGGCAGCGCGTCGTGCTGACCCGGACGCACCGGCTGTTCTGGATCAGGATGGAATATTGGTCGTTTCTTGTGGCGCTGCTGGGCTTCGTCCCGTTGCTGGCGCTGCCGGGAGCCCTTCATGGCTGACCGGCGCGCGCGATCGATCCTGCTGCTGCCGCTCGCGTTGTGCATACAGGGACCGGCGGCGATGGCGGCCACCGACGCACGGCCGGTCTACCGTGAGATCGGCGACTGGCTGCTCGCGTGCGACAATCTGCGCAACTGCGTGGCCCGGGCGGCGCGCGACCCGGCGGCCGCGCCGGTGGCGGGCGACGATGCGGAGGTCCGCATGGACATCGCTCGCGATTCAGGACCGAACGGCGCCGTCGCGGTCCGGTTGCAGGCCGAGCATCGGATCGATCCGACAAGCATCCATATCGGCACACGGCCGCCGCCGCGGGACCTGCCGTGGCGGACCGGCGGCGATGGGCAGGACGCCTCGCTGACCGGGGAGCCGGCCCGGCGGTTCGTCCGCGCGATCGTCGATGCGCCCGCACTGATGCTGGCCCGCGCCGGACCGGCGCAGATCAGCCTGCGCGGGCTGGCCGCCGTCCTGCTGGCGATGGATGAGGCGCAGGGGCGGGTGGGCAACGCCAGCGCACTGATCCGCCCCGGTTCCCGCCCGGCCGGCCTGACACCGCCGCCGATGCTGCCGCCGCGTATCCGGGTCGGTCCACCCGCGCCGGCACTGGCCGATGCGCAGCGTCTGGCGCGGGCTGTCCGGCGCACGCAGGCCACCATCCTCGCCGCGCATGAATGCGATCGGTCGTCGGACGACGACGCGGCCTATCCGCTCACCCGGACAGAGGCGATCGTCGTCCTCGGCTGTGGCCGGTTCGCCTATCAGGCGTCGGTGCTGCTGTTCCGTACCCCGCGCGACCGGCCGGCGGCGGCAAAACTGTTGACGCTGCCCGACCCGCCCGCCGCGCGTCCGACCGACGCGGCCAGCGCCGGCGAATATGTCGAGGGCGATTATGATCCGGCGACCCGAACCTTCGTCGAGGTTTCGAAAGGCCGGGGCATGGCCGATTG
This sequence comes from Sphingomonas sp. Leaf4, assembly GCF_920939515.1. Taxonomy (NCBI): domain Bacteria; kingdom Pseudomonadati; phylum Pseudomonadota; class Alphaproteobacteria; order Sphingomonadales; family Sphingomonadaceae; genus Sphingomonas; species Sphingomonas sp. Leaf4. Next base: position 460,351 of record NZ_CAKLBB010000002.1, read on the forward strand.
CGGCAGTACGACCGAATGGACCTTCGACGGCACGGCCTTCCGCGTATCCGCCTTTCGCTGGCAGGACCGTTGCGCCGGGACGACACCCGGCGAATGGCCGGTACTGTACCAGACGCGGCGGTAGGCGAAAGCGGAAGGGGACGACGAAACCAGGGTCAGCTACCGCACATCGGACGACCATCTGCCTTCAATCTGGGGGTCAGGCTGCCGGTCCGCCGCCGGCCCAACGCCAGATACTGGCAGCCGGTTTCGGGGTCGCGCCAGACCCGCACCCGTTCGTTCCCCGTGCTACGGCGAAGCACTTCGGCTTCGGTCGTCGCAGTGTTGTCCGGCACAGACCGGGACGAATCGAACTTGTCACAGCCGGCAAGCAGCGACGTCAACAGACAAAGGGCCAAAGCCGCGCGCATCATTTCCCCCGCCATCGGCATATCCAACGACGCCAGCCTATGGCCTGGACCGTTCCGGCGCAAGGTCGGGCCATGCCGCATGATTCTGCCGCCAGCGGCACAAAGAACGAACCGTGTCTTGCCATCCGACTCCGCCCTGCCGCATAGTGCGGCCAGCGATGCCGATCCGTCCCGAGCACACCTATCTCTATCCGATCGATTGGCGACATATCTCGCATTTCGTGAGGTTCGTGCGCGCGAAGGGTTGCTGCGAACATTGCGGCCGGCGGCACCTGCAACGGGTGTTCCACATGGGCGACGGCCGATGGTGGGATGCCGACCGGCGCTATTGGCGCAACGGGGAGGGGCGGCGGGTGCGCCGTCCGACCGAGGACATCCTCCATGCCGGGCGATGGACGTCGGTGGTACTGGCCTGCGCCCACCTGACCCATGATCCCAGCGACAGCCGGTTCGAGAAGCTGGCCGCGCTGTGCCAACGCTGCCACATGATCCACGACGCACCCGAGCATCGCCGCCGCCGCTGGATGAACGCGCATTATCGCCGGGCGCTGGGCGATCTTTTCTACGGGCCCTATCCCGAACGCGGCGCCGACTGGATCATGCCGACGCCCGCAAGCATGCTTGACGATCCCCGGTTGCTCTACCTGCGAGTGTAAGCTGGCCCGGAAGCATCGGGAGCAAGGCGAGTGGCGAGCCGGCCCGACCGGCTCGCCACCCGGATCACGCCAGCGTACGCACGCCGGGTTCGCGGGCGTAGAAGCGCCGCGCCGCCGCAGCGACGAAATCGTCCTCCACCCCGACGATCCCGTCGTCAGGTTCGACGCCGGCCTTGTCCAGCAACGGTTTCGCGCCCGCGCTCGCGCCGATCGCCTTGAGGTGGCCGAAGGCATCCATGACGAACTGCACCGCCGCCGCTTCCTTCAACAGCGTGCGACAGCCCGCATCGGACACGATCACCGCGACCGCGTCGAAGAGCTGGCTCGGCGTACCGGCAAGCTGGCCGTCGGCCTTGCGCTTCGATCCGTCGGCCAGCGTCGCGCCGCCGACCTTGGGCGCGACCAGAACCGGCTTGCCCTTCGCCGCCTCGACCGCCGCGACCAGCGTGTCGATTGCCGCGCCGTCGCTGCCGTCGGTGAACAGGATGCCGACGCTGCGTCCTTCCAGCGTCTCCTTCATGTTCTTGTGGATCGACAGCGCGTCGGACGGCACCATGTCCACCGGCTCGCGGGCGGGCTTGGCCTTGGCTGGCAGGTCGATGCCGAGGCCGTCGGCGACGCGCTTCGCCAGATCCTCGTCGACGTTGCGCAGGTTCGCGACCATGCGCGGCGGCACCTGATCGAGCACGCCGACCTTCGACAGTTCGAACACGAACGACGACGCGATATGCGCCTGCTCGCTTGCCGTCTGCGAACGATAGAATAGCCGCGCCTGGCTGTAGTGATCGGCGAACAGCTCGGCCCGGACGCGCAGCTTGTCGCCCTGTTCGTCAGGACCGGTCGCCGCGTTCACCGTGGCGAAACCGCGCTCGACACTTTCGCGCGGGCCGCCGTCCTCGCCATGCGCGGCAAGGCTGTTGGGTTCGTAATTGGCCCGGCCCTTGGGCACCTGCGTCTGCATCTTGCCGTCGCGCTGGAAATTGCCGAACGGGCAACGCGGCGCGTTGATCGGGATCTGGTGGAAGTTGGTCGTGCCCAGTCGCGAATTCTGCGTGTCGAGATAGCTGAACAGCCGACCCTGCAACAACGGATCGTTCGAAAAGTCGATGCCCGGCACGATGTTGGTCGGCAGGAACGCGACCTGTTCGGTTTCCGCGAAGAAATTGTCGGGATTGCGGTTCAGCGTCAGCGTGCCGATGATGCGCACCGGCACATCGTCCTCGGGGATCAGCTTGGTCGCGTCGAGTACGTCATAGGGCTGCGCCTGTGCGAACGCCTCGTCGAACACCTGGATGCCAAGGTCCCATTGCGGAAACGCGCCGGTATCGATCGCTTCCCACAGGTCGCGACGCTGATAGTCGTTGTCGGCGGCCTGAAGCTTCAGCGCCTCGTCCCAGATCGTCGATTGCAGGCCGAGCTTCGGCTTCCAGTGGAACTTGACGAAACTGGCCTTGCCCTCGGCGTTGACCAGCTTGAAGGTATGGACGCCGAACCCCTCCATCGTGCGGAACGAGCGGGGCAGGGTACGGTCCGACATCGCCCACATCAGCATGTGCGTCGTCTCGGGCATCAGGCTGGCCCAGTCCCAGAATGTGTCGTGCGCGCTGCCCGCCTGCGGATAGGCGCGGTCCGCCTCCATCTTCACCGAATGGACGAGGTCGGGAAACTTGATCGCGTCCTGGATGAAGAACACCGGAATATTGTTGCCGACGAGGTCCCAGTTTCCTTCGCGCGTGTAGAATTTCACCGCGAAGCCGCGCACGTCGCGTGGCGTGTCGACCGATCCCGCGCCGCCCGCGACCGTCGAGAAGCGCACGAACACCTCGGTCTGCTCGCCCTTGGTGAAGACCGCCGCCCGGCTCAGGTCCGACAGGTCGTCGGTCGCCTCGAACACGCCATGCGCGCCCGAACCGCGCGCGTGGACGATCCGCTCGGGGATGCGTTCGTGATCGAAGTGAAAGATCTTCTCGCGGAGAACGAAGTCCTCCAGCAGCGTCGGTCCCCGCGCACCGGACTTCAGGCTGTTCTGGTTGTCGCTGATCGGTACGCCGTGGTTGGTGGTCAGGACGGCGTCGTCACCGGTTGCGCGCTGGTGCGTTTCGCCGCCCTTGCCGATCGCTGTGTTCGTGTCGCTCATGTCGATCCTTCGTTCCCCGGATGGGCTCCCCCGTCCTAACGAAGCAGCGCCGCGAAGGACCCATTCGCGAACGCTTATCAACAGCTTGCCGGCAACGAAGCGCGACATGACCCCGACGCCGGGTCGGGCGTCGGCTCACGCTCCCGTCACCCCCGATACCGGGCCTCGGCAAGATCGAGTTCGCGCACCAGCTTCCTTGCGGTTTCGCTGCCGATGGTGCGGCCACGGATCAGTTCGGTGAGTTGCTCGCGCTCTGCCTTCACCCCGATCAGCCCCAGTTCGGCCGACAGCCGTTCCTGCGTCCGCATCGCATCGGCGGTGCCGCCGGTCAGCCCGTCGATCCGCTCGCGATAGAAGTCCATCACCCGCGCGCCGGCGGCGGCATACAGATCGGGATCGTCATGCGCTTCGGCCAGCGCGTGCTGCTGCCGCTCGATCGCGCGTACCGCCGCCTTGGCGGTGGCGATGCGGGCGCCGTCCTCCTCGGCCTGACGCGACGGTTCGGCGGGAAGCGTCAGGCCGTTCAGCAGCACCGGCAGCGCAACCGTCGCCAGCAACAGCGAGACGATGATGACCCCGGCGGCGAGGAAGATCGCCAGGTCGCGCGCGGGAAAGGCGGTGCCGTCGTTCAGCGTGAGCGGCAGGGTCAGCACGCCGGCCAGCGTGATCGCGCCGCGCACCCCGGCGAACGAGGTCGTCGCGACCAGTCGCCAGTCGGGGCTGCGCATCGCTCCCGGCGGTGCCTTGCGCAGGATGGTGAGGCGCAGCGACACCCATACCCAGCAGAAGCGCAGCAGCGCGAGGCCGCCGACGATCGCGAGGACATAGACCGCCAGCCACCATGGCGAGGCGTGGCCGGTCAGCGCCACCGTTTCGCGCGCGCCGTCGAGGATGGCGGGCAATTGTTCGCCGAGCAGGACGAAGATGATGCCGTTCAGCGCGAACTGGACCATGTCCCACACCGAATTGCGGCGCATCCGCGTGACCGCCATCGCCTGTCGCGAGATTTCGGCATAGGTCATCGTCACGCCCGCCCCGACCGCGGCGAGGATGCCCGAGGCATGGACATGCTCGGCGAGCAGATAGGAGCCGAACGGGATCAGCAGGCTGACGAGGATCTGCGATCCGGTATCCTCGCCGTAGCGGCGCGTTACCCACGCCTTGGCGCGCGAAACGGTGAGGGTGAGCGCGACGCCGATCGCAAGGCCCGCGCCCGCGACCCACAGGAAGTTGAACGCGGCCTGCGTCGCCGAAAAGCTGCCCGTCAGCGCGGCGGTGATGGCGAAGCGCAGGCAGACGAGGCCCGAGGCGTCGTTGAGCAGCGACTCCCCTTCGAGGATGTGCATCATCCGCTTGGGGATCGGCACCCGCGCGGCGATGGCCGATACCGCGATCGGATCGGTCGGCGAGACGACGGCGGCCAGCGCGATCGCGACCGCCAGCGGCATCGCCGGGATCATCCAGTGGATGAAGAACCCCATGCCCACCACGGTCAGCAACACCAGCCCCAGCGCCAGTTCGACGACGGTCGACAAATCCTTGAACAACTCGTCCTTGGGGATGCGCCAGCCGTCGAGGAACAGCAGCGGCGGCAGGAAGAGGAACAGGAACAGTTCGGGGTCGAGCGTCACGCGGTGCGCGGTCGACAGCCCGATCACTCCGCCCAGCGCGATCTGCACCAGCGGCGTCGGCATCGACCACGGCAGCATCCGCGCGATCGCGCCGCTGACGACCACCGCCAGCAACAGGAACAGACTGATCGACACGACTTCCAAATAGCTTCTCCCCAGACGTCAGCGGGTTGGTAGAGAAATGTCGCGGTGTAGGGCAACCTGCAACTGGCCGACGGCACGCTGGTCGAGGTGCTTGCCAGCCGGGCGCCGACCCACCTTTACGATCTAGGCCGGCGTCGGGCAGGGCGATCATGCGTGGCCGATCGGGTATCCGTTCCGCAGAGGCGCCACCCAGTATCCGCATCGACCCGGGAAGAACGTCTGGCGTTCGGACGCCACAAGACGGGCTCGAATGTTGCCGTCTCGTTCAGATGATCACATCGTGTCGGTCGATCGAACGAAAACCAAAGCCGCGATAGCGCGAGATGACCTGATCGCCATCGACCGCGATGTCCATGTACCCCTCGTCCGTGCCCAGGAAACTGCCCTGCCACCAGTTGCCGCTGACCGCTCCGCCGGTAATGAACGGGATACCGTTCAGCGTCACCGTCTCGGCGACATGGCTATGCCCCTGGAGCACCGCGATCACATGATAGGGGCGCAGGACGCGCAACACCTCGCGGGCGTTCACCACGTTGGTCCAGTTGTGCGGCGTCCTCGTCCATTCCTCCGGCTCGTAGATCGACAGCGCGGTGACGATCGGGATATGGGTCGCGACGATGATCCGCGTACCCTTGGGCTGCGCGGCCAGATCCCGCGCCAGCCAGGCGAGCTGTGCCGGATCGATCCGCCCTTCATAGCTGCGATCCGGGGTCAGCCCGATCGAATCGAGCACGACGAAATGCACGCCCTTGTGATCGAAGGCGTAATAGGTCGGGCCGAAGCGTTCGATATAATATTGCTTGCCATAATCGGGCGCGGACGGTGCGATGCCGCTGGTCGGGAACACGCCGAAACAGTCGTGATTGCCCAGCACGTGATGCACCTTCGATCCGATCGCCTGTTCGGTTTCGACATACAGGTCCATCAGCCGGTTCGCCCGCGCGCGATCGACTTCCAGCGCGTCATAGACATGGTCGCCGCCCTGGATGACGAAGTCGTAACGCCCGCGCGCGACCGCACGGAAACATTGGCGGCATCCGTCCGCCGCCTGCAGTTCGGGCTGGATATGGCAATCGGTGACGAAGGCGAAACGGAAGGACGGTTCCGCCCGGCCGCGATCAGCGGCACGCGCGGCGGGCAGCAGGAGCGGCGCGGCGAGCGCCCCGGACAGCAGATGGCGACGGTTCATGGCAAATCCTTCGCAACGACGGGCGGCGCGATCCCGATGATCGCGCCGCCCGCCCCCGCCTTGTTTCAGAAATGGGCGCGGAGGGTGGCGTAGAGCTGACGCGGTGCGGCGACCTGCAACGTCGTATAGGTGCCGCCGGGGTCGCTGTTGCGAAAACCGCTGGTGCCGAGCGAGGCATAATAGCGGCGATCGAACAGGTTCACGACATTGACGAGCAGCTCGGCACCGGGCCGGGCCTTCGTGCCGGTCAGGCGATAGCCTGCCGAAAGGTCGACCGTCGCTGCGCCGGGCACCGGGCGGTCGTTGGTGAAGGTATAATAGCGGCTGCTGCGATAATGGCCGCTTACCTGTCCCCACAACCGGTCGTCGTCATACGCCAGTTCGAGGTTGCCGGTGTTGCGCGGCGAGGCGACGACCTGATTGCCCGCGATCGCCACCGGCGCACGGCCGGGCACCGCCACATCGTCGTCATAGGTCGCGACGTTATAGCCCCAGCTTCCGTACAACGACCAGTCGGGGGCGAACCGCCAGTTGGCGGCACCCTCTACGCCGCGCGACGTCACGCTGCCGACGTTCTGGAGCACATTCTGGTTGCCGACGATCGTCGCGCTGATCGACGATGCGAGCAGCCGGTTGGCGAAGCGGACGTGATAGCCGGTGAGCGACAATTGCAGCGCGGCATCGTGATAGCGATAGCCGCCCTCGATCGTGCTGGTCGTCTCGGGCTTCAGATCGTCGCGGATGAAGTTGAACCCGGCCTGCGTGGTCGAGAACGGGCCGCTCGCGGCGGAGGCGACGAAGCCCGCCATGTTGCGCGTATAGTCGGCGAAGACTTCGTTGTGCGCATCGAGCCGGTAGAGCGCACCGACGGTCGGCAGGAACCAGTTGGTCGCGCGGATCGTGCCGTCGATCGGCTGGCGGCTCGTGATCGTCTCCGCCGTGTTGCTGGTGATGAGCGCCTTCACGCCGGCGTTCAGTTTCAGCGCCTCGCTCGCCTGCCACGTATCGCCCAGATGCACCTGCGTGATCTTCGTCGTGAAGCGATAGTTCCAGCGGGTGAAGAACGGATTTTCGTAGAATTTCTGGAACCGGCGCGGTGCGACGCCCGCCTGCAACCCGTAATAATACGCCTGCTGATGGAAACGGTTGTCCTCGATCCAGATCCCGCCCTCGACATGATGATCGCCAAGGTCGGCGGCAAGGCGGGAGATCAACCCCTTGCGGTTGATGTCGTATTTGACCGCCGATACCGAAACCGGCGACCCGCCGAATGCCGCGGGCGAGGGGTCATAGGGGCTGGCGAAGGTGCCGATACCCTTGTCGAGATGCCAATAGACGGTCGTGCTGCCGCTGATCGCGTCCGACAGGCGATAGGCGAGCTTTTCATACGCCAGCATGTCGCGCCGTACGCCGCCGCCATTGTAATAGACGTCGTCGGCATTCTTATAGGGTGCGGGTACGGCGGTTCCGTTCTGGAGCGCGCGCGCCAGCGCCTCGGCCAGCGCGAAATTGTCGGTCACGTTGTCGACGTCCCAGCCCAGCCGGTTGACCAGATCGAACGACACGTCCGCATAATCGTCCTCGCGACGATCCTGCAGGTTGAGATAGGTGGTCGAGGTGACCGCGTCACCGATCGGCTGCACGAACTGGACGTTCAACTGGTCCTGTTTCTGCTTGCCGGACCCTTTCCATTTGCCGGTATTCTGATGCGCAAAGGACAGCGCCACGCGCCCGCCACCGGGCAGGATGCCGCTATTCGCCCGGGCGAAGGTGCGCCACGTATCCGCGCTGCCATAGGTCTGGGCGAGGTCGATGCCGAAGCTGTCGGCCGGCGGCAACGACGTGAAATCGATCGTCCCGCCGATATTGCTGGTGGAGGCGGTGCCCAGCGCGCCGCTGCCCTGCGATAACGTCACCGCACCGTTGTTCTCGGTGATGAGGGCGCGGCCGATCGCCAGGCCGTTGTTGTTGCGATACTGCATGTTGCCCAGCGGGACGCCGTCGAGCGTATAGCCCATCTGGTCGGTGGTGAAGCCGCGGATGGTGATCTGCTGCGCCCATTCATACGCACCCAGCGGGTCGGACGACACGAAGTCGACCCCGGGCAGCTTGGCGAGCGTCTGCAACGGCGAGGTGCCGGGCGCTTCCTTGGCGAGTTCGCGCGGCGACAGCGTCTGGCTCTGGCGCGACTGGCCGCGACCAAGCACGATGATCTCCTGCGGTTCCGGCTCGGGCGCGGTCGCCGCACCGATGGTCGTCGGGCGCGGTGCGGCGGCAGGCGCGACCGCGCGGAGCGCGATCATCGTCGCGCTCCGCGTGCGGATTTCAAGCGGCTGCCCGGCCATCAGGTGGCGGAGCGCGGCGTCGCGGGTATAGGAACCGCGCAATGCCTTTACCCTGCGTCCGGCCAGCGCGTCATAGGGGAACAAGATCTGCACCCCCGCCTGTTGTGAAAAGCGGTTGAAGGCGACGGTGGCGTCACCTGCCGCGATGTCGAAATGATAGGTCCGCGCCGCAGCCTGCGCAGCAGCGGGCACCGCCGCGCATAGCAGCGCGACGCCGTTCAGATACCGAAACATGCAATCCCCCGAACAATGTGTCGTTCGGAATGCAGGACGGGTGGTCGGGGACGAACCGCTATCGCTTCGGCAAATTTATTTACGCGGTGACCAGAATGATCGTGCCGTTGGCGTCGCGACGCGCGGCGATACCGAAGCTGGCCCGCATCGCTGCCAGGAATTCGCGAACGTCGCCGTTCGAGAAGCGTCCGCCAAGGCGCAGACCGGCCAGCCCCGGTTCGCCGATCCTGATCTTGTCGCGCAGATAGCGGTTATATTCGGCGAGCGCGGCATCGAGCCGGTCGCCCTCGAGCACGAGTACCCCCTGTCGCCATCCACGTAGCCGATCGATGGCCGCATCGTCGCCCGGTTCAATGCGTGCCGTCCCGCCCGCCAGCAACAGCCGTTGGCCGGTACGCGCGGTCCGGCCGTTACCGGTCCCGCTGCCTTCGAGCACGGTCAGCGTACATGCCGCACTGCCAAGCCGGGCGTTGAACGACCCGCCACCAAGCATGAACCGCCCGGCGGAGGTCCGCAATTCGACTGGCGTCGCATCGCTGCGGCAGTCGATCGCCGCCTCGCCCCGGTCGAGCCACAGCATGGGTCGGTCGCCACCGGTTCGCCAATACAGGATGCTGTCGGTGTTGAGATCGACCGTCAACTGGTCGTCGATGCGGATCGTCCGGCGTTCGCCGACATCGGTGACGGCACGTTCGCGAGCATAGGCGCTATAGGCGAAGCCGCCGCCCATCGCCGCCACGACGCCGGTGCCGATCGCACCGCGCAGGATCGCGCGCCGCGGATGACGCCGGGGTGCGGGCGGCGGCGGTGCCTGCTGCTGCAACAGTCGCAGCGCGCGCACGCCATCCAGCGCCCGCCAGGTCGCGGCGACCTCGGCAAAGGCGATTGCGTGCCGGACATCGGCATCGCGCCACCCCTCGAACGCCGCACGGTCGGCCGTACCCGCGTCGAGCGCCGCCAGCCATGCCGCCGCCGTGTCGGTCAGTTCCGTGCCTTGTGCGTGCTGGTCCATTCCGTCCGGCTATTCTCTTGCGCGCCCGATTCCGCCGAACGCATCGCCGTGGTGAGCAGCGACAATCCCTTGGCGAGATGCTTTTCCACGGTAGAGACGGAGATGGAAAGCCTTTCCGCTATCGTGCCCGGCGAGAGGCCGTCGATTTTGCGCAGCCGGACGACGCGCGCGCATTGCGGCGGCAACGCATCGATCAATTGCAGCAGATGATCGAGGTCGGACTTCGCCGATGCGACCGAGAAGGCATCGGGCGCCGGATCGGCCAGCACCAGCGTGTCGATCGACGCCAAGTGATCGATCGACACCACCTGCGCCCGGCGCAGCCGCTCGATCGCGAGGTTCTGGACGATGGTCAGCACGAAGGCGCGGGGATGCTGGATTGCGCGGTAATCGGCGACGGCCAGCACGCGGGCATAGGCCTCCTGCACCAGATCGTCCGCCTCGCCCGCACCACAGAACAGCGCGGCCTTGCGAACATAGGCCGGCCCGGACGGCAGCACCTCGGCCATGAACCATCGGTCAATGTCGCGGAGCCAGCTCACACCCGTTACCCTCGAACGTCACGGCCGCTCCTAGTCGACCGATGTGACGCGACAGCGACAGCCCGAACCGGTGCTCCTCACCCCGGCGAACATGGCGTCGTCGAGAGCATGAACCGGGCCACGCCGATCGGGCCGACGCAGGCGGCGCGGCGGTCGGACAGGCTCGACCTACCGCTTGCCGGCCTTCACCTGCTTCCGCTCGCGATCGGCGGCATGGGCTGCCCCGACCCCAGCACTTCGATACCTTTCAGCAACTGCGCATCGCCGCTCTCGCCCAGCGGGCGGGTGACGTTGACATCGACCGGACGCGGGTGCATTTCGAGGTCGCGGCCGGCGGTATCGCGGATGCGGGTGTGCGGCACGCGCATGATCGATCCATCGATGAGCGACGTCGGGCTGGTATAGATGATCCAGCCCGCCGTGGGTTGACCGACGACCTTGCCCAGCCCCAGCGTGCGATAGCCCTCGGTGAAATCCTCCGCGTCGGACAGCGACGATTCATCGGTCAGCAGCACCGTCGGCAGCCCCAGCGCGCGCTGGCCCAGCGCCTGGCGGCTGGGCACCGGTGGCTGGCCGCGGGTCTGCATGGTCAGGAAGTTGCGCCGTGCGAACACGTCGAGCGCATAGCCGTTGACGAACCCGCCGTCGTTGTGGCGCAGGTCGATCACCACCCCTTGTCGCGCCTGGTTGGTGGCGTCGAGGTCGAGGTAGAGCTGGGTCAGCGATTCCGCCGACATGTCGGGGATATGGACATAGCCAAATCGCCCGGCCGACAGCCGTTCGGTCATCGCCCGCCGCTCCGCCACCCATGCCCGGTAACGCAGCCCGGCGGCGACGCTGGCCGAAACCGGGCGGACCACCGTCTGGCGGCGCGTGCCGCCACGATCGATCGTCACGCTCACCCGGTCGCCGACCCGGTGGTCGAGCAGCGCGTCGAGATTGTCGTGCGGGCCGATCGCCACCCCGTCGATCGCGACGATCCGGTCGCCCGGCGCGATCGCGGCGCTGACCGCCGCCGGGCCGTTGGGCACCAGCGTCGCGACGACCAGCCCGCGTCCCGCCTCGGCGGCGGCAGGATCGAAGGTGACGCCGAGATTGCCGACCCGGTCGACCGGCAGCGCGCCGTCGCCGCGCATCGGGCGGTTGATGCCCATATGCGACGCATTCAGTTCGCCGAACATCAGGTTGATGACCCGGCGCAGTTCGTCGGGCGTCGCCGCCGCCAGCGCATAGGGTCGAAAGCGCGCGCCGATCGCGCGCCAGTCGTGCCCGGTGAAGCCGGGATCGAAGAAGCCGCGATCGAGCGTGCCCCATGCCTGATCGAACACGATGCCGCGTTCGGCGGCGAAATCGACGTCCATCTCCGCGCCGATGTCGACCATCTGCGGCTTCGGTTCGGCGAGCGGCGTGGTCATCACCCGCCCATCCTCCAGCCACGCCAGCAGCTTGCCGTCGCCGGACAGGTCGAAATCGCCCTTGGGCCGGTCGGTGGCGGTGATCTGTTGCGCTGACGGCGGCGTGGCGGCCTGTTCATCAAGGCTGTAGCGATAGAGATTGTCGCGTTCGCGTTCCTGCGCGCGGAACACCAGCGTCTTGCCGTCGGCGGCGATCACCGGTGCCTCGGCGCTCATCCCCAGCGGCAGCACGCTGGCGCGATCGCGCAGGCCGTCCCACTCGATCCGCACCACCGGGCGGACCGGGGCGGCGTCGGCGACGGGTTTCGGCGCGGCGGCCTTGGCGGCATCGGGCTTCGCGTCGGGCGTGTCGTCGAACAGCCCGCGGAACAGATCCTCGCGGTAGCGCGGCACGCGGGGGATCAGGTCGATGCGGACGATGCGCGACGGCTCGGTCCGTTGCGCGGTGTCGAACAGGATGTAGCGGCCATCGGGCGACCATGCGATCTGCCCCAGCCAGCCATTGGCGAGGAACCCGACCTGTCGCGCTTCGCCGCCCGCCGCCGGCACGACATGGACGTTCACGAACGACCGTGCGTCGCGCACCGGAAAGGCGATCCACGTCCCGTCGGGCGACCACACCGGACGCGGTCCGTCCTCCTCCACCGCCAGCGCGCCGGTGAACAGCAGCGTGTCGCTGGCCGCCACCTTGCCCTGTGCCGGGCGATAGACGCGCAATTCGCGGCGGTTGCGGACATAGGCGATGGCGCGGCCGTCGCCCGACCATGACGGCGCGACAGCGACGCCGGCCCCGGTCAGCATCGTTTCGCGCCCGGCGGCGATGTCGCTCAGCGCAAGGCGGCGATCCTGCCCCGCTTCGGTGACGTAGAGCAGCCGGCGCGAATCGGGCGACCACGCGACCTCGCGTTCGGCGGCGAGGCTGGTGGTGATGCGCTGCGCCGGGCCGCCGTCCTTGGCGGCGGCGGCGAACACCTCGCCATGCGCGATCAGCGCGACCTTGCGCCCGTCGGGCGACAGCGCCATGCGATCGAAGCGGGCGAAGCGTTGATGGCGGCGCGGTTCGGCGGCGGGGGCACCGCGCAGGCGGATCGGCACCGGAGCCGCCGTGCCGGTCGCGGCATCGAACCGCCATACGCCCATGTCGCGTTCGAACACGATGTCACCGCCCGCCCGCGCGCCCGAGGGGAACAGCAGCCGGCCATCGGTGAAGCGGGTCAATTGCTGCGGCACCGCGCCGGGCGTCAGCGCGACGCGCCACAGATTCTCGGTGCCGTCGCGGTCGCTCATATAGGTGATCGCCCCGCCATCGGCCGACCAGACCGGCCATGCGTGCTTGGCCCCGTCGCCCAGCAGCATACGGTAGGCTCCGGTGCCGTCCGCCTGTTTCAGCCAGATCTCGTTCTCGTCGATATGGCTGTGGCCGTTGCGCCACCATTGTGTGTTGGCGATGCCGCGCGCGACCAGCGCGATCCGCCCGCCATCGGGCGAAGGTGCCGCCTGGAATTCGGACAGATAGCGTTCGCCGCTGACCGGTTGCGGCGTGCCGCCCGTGACCGGCACCCGGAAGATGTCGCTCTGGCGCGCGACGTCGCCCGCGCTCGACGCGAAATAGAGCCACTGGCCGTCGCCGGACCAGCCGTCCAGTTCCTCGTTCGCCTCGGCATAGGTCAGCCGGGTGATCGCGCCGTTGTCGAGGTTCAGGACATGGATGTTGGTGCTGCCACCCCGGTTCGAGGTGAAGGCGAGGCGGCGGCCGTCGGGCGAATAGCGTGGCCGCCCCTCGGTCGCCGGATCGGTCACGAGCAGGCGGGCGATCCCGCCGGCGGCGGGCACTTCCCAGATGTCGCCGCCCGATACGAACGCGATCGTCATGCCGTCGGGCGACAGCGCCGGTTCGGACAGCATCGGTCGCGCTACGGACGCGGCGGGGTCCTGTGCGGCGAGGGGCACGGCGGCGGTGGCCAGCAACAAGGCGGCGAGGCGGGCGATCATGCGGGCAACATCCATGCGAAACGCGAAACTGGCAAGGGGCCGGGCGTGTCGCCACGCCCGGCCCCCCGGCGGATCAGAAGCCCTGCTTCAACCGGACGAAGAACGACCGGCCGGTCAGGTTGTACTGGTTCCCCGCGACCGATCCGATGCGGTAGGTGAAGGCATCGGGGCCGATCACCGCCGGTCGCCGGTCGAACAGGTTCGTCACGCCGACCTGAAGGTTGGTGCGTTCCAGCACCTGCGCGCGCAGCGAGGTGTAGGCGGTGACATAGGCCGGCACCGACAGCTTCTCGACCACTTCGGCGAAGTCGTTGGAATTGCCATAGGTGTTGCGGCCCGCATAGGCGCCGTAGAAGCGGAAATGATCGGTGCCGGGAACGAATGCCTCCTCGTCCGTCCAGTAGCGCGTGTCGTCGACCTTCCCGATATAGTTCGCGCCGACGAACCAGCTCAGCTTGCGCCAGCTCAGGTTCGCCTCTGCATAGCCGCTGAGTTCGGGGAAGCCCGACAGGCCGTTGCGCTCCAGTTTCGCGCTCAGCGCGTCGCGCGTGACCGAGGTTTCGAGCGCACGGGTGCCGCGCAGTTCGAAGCCCAGCCGGACCTCACCGGGCAGCGGCACCGCCAGTTGCAGCGCCACGTCGATGCCGCGTGCGCGCTGTTCGGACAGGTTCAGATAGCGGTTCGACACTTCGGTGATCGCCCGCGTCACCGGATCGCGGGTGATCTGCGAACAGAAGCTTTGCCGCTCGGGGCCGCTCAGCCGGTAGCAACTGCCGATGATGTTCGACACGCCGAAGGTCGTCACTTGGTTGCGGACGCGGATGTCGTAATAATCGACCGCGAGCTGCAAGCCGGCGAACCCGGGCCGCACCACCACGCCGAAGTTGAGGTTGGTCGACGTCTCCGCCTTCAGATTGCCCGCGCCGCCGCCGCTGATCCCGCGGATCGAGGTGATGTTGGCGGGGGTGAAGTCGGCGGCGAAGCCATCGGCGCGGCAATTGGCGGCGACGGTCGCGTTGGCCCCCTCGCCATAGCGCTGGCAGGGGTCGGTATAACCGAAAAACGATGTCTGGTCGGCGAGGTTGAGTTCGTAGATCGTCGGCGCGCGGAACGACGTGCCATAGGAAGCGCGCAGCGCGATCGGCTTCACCACCTCCCACGCGCCCGCCACCCGGTAGGTGCCGTTCGATCCATAGGAGCTGTAATCGGTGTAGCGCCCCGATGCGGTCACTTGCAGGCTGCGGATCAGCGGCAGGCCGGCGAGCAGCGGGACGCCCAGTTCGCCGTACACTTCGCGCACCGTGTCCGACCCCGCCGTGCGCCCGGCGGTGGAGAAGGCGAAATAGTTCTGGTTGCGCGCGTTATAGCCCGGCGTGTCGTCGAGATCGTCGGTCCTGATCGTGCCGCCGACCGCGAGCGCCACGTTGCCGGCGGGCAGCGTGAACAGCGTGCCCGACAGGCTCGCCTCCAGCGCGAACTGGTCGTAGCGGGTATGGCCTTCCTCATAGCCTTCGAGGAAACCGCGTTCGGCATCGCTCCAGTTCTGGTCGACGAGGAACCGTTTGGTCAGCCAAGGGATCGACACGCACGGCGTCGGGCCGGAAATGGTGATCCGGCGCGCGTCGCAAGCGGTGCCCGGCGCGGTCGCCGCGTTCAGCCGGTCCTGATAATAGAAGGTCTGGCCATAGGTGCCGCGCGACAGGCCGACCCGGGCATTGGCGTCGTAGCGCCACCCCTTGAGCGCGCCGCCGGTGAAGGTGCCGCGCAAGCCGAAGCTGGCCTGGGCGAAGTCGACACGCTGTTCGGCGCGGAACGGGCGCACGACCTGCGGCCCGACGACGCCGGGCGAATTGCCGCCGCTGGCGGCGATCAGCGCCGATCCGACGGTGTTGTTGGGATTGGTCGCCGCCAGCAGCGGATAGAGGAAATACCAGCTATTGGACGTCGATTCGCGATGCGAATACAGGCCGGTCAGATAGAATTCGCTGTGCCCCGCAACGTCGAACCCGGCCGAGAAGAACGCATTGAGCCGGCTGTACGGCGAGATCGAATCCGCTTCCTCGAACGCGCGGCTGGTATTGGGCGAATAGGCGAAGGTGTCGGGGAAGCCGGCGCGGTTGGTGCGTACCCAGTCGCGCAGCGGCGCGGTCGCCGGATTGGCGAGCGATTGCAGGTTCAGCGCGGCGGCGGGGTAGGGGCCGTTGGCCCGGCCCGGATCGAGCGTGAAGCTGCCGCCGTACCAATAGGGATCGAAGAAGATGCCGGTCGGATTATGGTTGTAGCAGCGGAAGTTGCCCGACCGGTCGCGGGCATCGACCCGCTCGCCGCTGGTCGGGGAATAGACGAAATCCTGCGCGCAGGCGGTTTCCGCCCGGTCCTTCAGGTTCAGTTCGTATTGCCGGTCATATTCGACCGCCAGCGACGCATAGAAATTCTCGTAATTGCGGCCCCAATAGGCGTTGGCGTTCAGATACTCGCCGCCGCCCGCCTGCGACACGCGCCCGAAGCCGCCGATCTCCAGCCCGTTGCCGCCCTTGCGGGTGATCGCGTTGACGACGCCCGCGATCGCGTCCGATCCATAGACCGACGATGCGCCGGTGGTCAGCACCTCGACCCGGTCGAGCGCGATCGCCGGAATGACATTGTAATCGACCGGCGCGACCTGGCTGCCGGTGCCCGACGGCGCGATGCGCTGCCCGTTCAGCAGGGTCAGGGTGCGGATCGCCGACAGGTTGCGCAGCGATATGGTGCTGACGTTCGCGCCGCCGCTGACGACCATGCCGCCCGCCCCGGTCGCCGCCATCTGGTTGTTGACCTGTTGCGTGCCCAGCGCCGCCGTCGATCGCGCGACCATTTCCGCGGCGGTGGCCAGGCCGGCATTGGCTGCCGTATCGGCGCGGATCACCTGCACCGGCGCGGTCAGCGAAAATTCAGAAGGCAGCCGCGAACCGGTGACGACGATGGCGTCGTCGTCGGCGTCCGGCACGACCGGATCGGTCACGGGCAGCGGGGCCGCGTCGGGATCGGCCGATACGGGATCGGGCGCGGCGCTTTGCGCGCCGCGCTTCGGCGTGGTCTGCGCGGATGCGGCGGTGCCGTAGATCAGCGCGATGGAAAGAACGAGCGACGATACTCCAGTATGATAGCGCATGATGTAGCCCCCAGCTTCATGACTGCTTTCACCCCTGCGTGATGCCGTTGTGGCGGTGCGGAATCTCTTTCGGATTCCATTGTGCGCTTGCTAACACCAAACCGGACGGGGGTTCTCACCAATCTTTCCCCGGAAATCGTGTATCGATGCACGATATTGCAGCGAAAGGATGATCGGATGACGAAAACCGATGCGGTTGATCTCGATCGAATCGATTATCGCATTCTTCGCGTGCTTTCGTCGCAGGGGCGGTCGAGCGATGTCGCGATCGGCGAGGAAGCCGGACTGTCGAGCAACGCCGTCGCGCGCCGCCGCCGGCAGATGGAGGAAAGCGGCGTGATCGCCGGCTATTCGGCCGACATCAATCTGCGACGCATCGGGTATGGCCTGCTGATCCTCGTCCAGATCGAACTCGCCTCGCAATCCGACCGGGCGATCGGGGAGTTCGAGCAGGCGATCCAGCGCTGCGCGGCGGTTTCGAAATGCTGGTTCGTTTCAGGCGACGTCGATTTCCTAGCGCTGGTGCATGTCACCTCGCTGGAGGACTATGACGAAACCTATCGTCAGGAACTATCGATCCTGCCGAATGTCGCGAAAATCCGCAGCTCGTTCGTCCTGCGGCGGGTGCTGGACCGGGCCACGCCACCGTCCGCGATCAAATATTGATCCGCCGTCGCGCAACGCGCGCATCGCGGGGACACGGGTTTTCGGCAGGCGTCGGCGCTCGGCTGGCGTAGATCCTCGACCGGGTTCCCGCCACATTCTCCAGACCCGGTCCCGGCGGATCGTCGTTACGACGACCCGGCCGGACGTTGACAGCACCGCGCAGGTCGTTCCGGGACACCGCCTCACCCGGTGGTTTCCACCGATTACCACTGTTTGCCACCCCTTGCCCGGTTCCTTGCCCTCCGCCTGATCCGCCATCCTTGCCGCACAGCAGACAGGGGGCAGGCGAATGCGGGGCGACATCGGTGCGGCACGACGATCGGGGGCGATGGCGGCGGGCATAACCCTGCTGGCGCTCGCCTCGCCGCTGGCGGCGAAGCCCCGGATCGACCCGGCGGGACTGACCCCCGCCGTCCTGCGCGGCGACGGCGTAGCGGCGCTCCGGGCAGGCGATCCGGCGGGGGCGATCCCGATGCTGTCGGAACTCGCCTCGCGCCAGCCGCGCGACGCGACCGCGCAGACGCTGCTGGCGCTCGCCTATCACCAGTCGGCGCAGGTGCGCGGCGACACCCCCGATCTGGCGCTGGCCGGCTATGAGATCGCGGCCCGCGCCGATCCGGGGGAGATGTGGCCGGCCGCCCTCGCGGGCCGGGCGACGTTCGATCAGGGCCGCTATGGCGAGGCGAGCGAGCATTTCGCCCGCGCCGCCGCGCTCCGCCCGGGCGACGCGCGACTGCTCGGCGCGCTGGCGGCATCGGCCTATATGGCGGGCGATCCGGCGCTGGCGATGCTGGCGGCGACCCGCGCGACGACGATCGACGGCGAACGCGATGCGGGGCTGCTGCGCCTCGCCGCGCTGGCAGCAGCAGCAGCGGGCGATCCCGCCGCCGCCCGCGCCCGCCTCGCCCGGCTACAGGTGGTCGCCCCCGATCTCGCCGCCCCCACCGGCGCGCGCGTGGCGCAGATCGAACGCACCGCCGCGCTCGACGCCGCGCCCGATCCGGCACCGGTGGTCGAGGACGGCGTGCCCGGCCAGGTATCGGTCGACGTCGCGATCATCCTGTCGCAGAACACCCGACGCGAGCGGACGGGGATGAACCTGCTCGACGGGCTGAGCCTGCAATATGGCCTGACCCGCACCGGCACCCGCACCATCCGCGACGACGGTGCGGGCGGCGGCACCAACGAATATCAGCGCGTGCTGACCAGCGCGATCGGCGTGCCGCAGCTCAACTACAACCTCAACCTGTTCAGCCGGGGCGGACAATTCTACTCGGTCGTCGCCCGCCCGCAACTGACCGCCTATCGCGGCGAGGCCAGCGAGTTCTTCGTCGGCCGCACGATCAAGGTCGCGGTCAACGGTATCCAGTCGGGATCGCTCGAACAGATCGACATCGGCGTCGCGCTGAAAGTCACGCCGGTCGAGATCACCGCCACCGGCACCCGCGTCAAGGTGGAGGCGGAGCGCAGCTTCGTCACCGCCGACCCGGCGGGCTCGTTCAGCGAGGCGCTGACCACCTTCCGGCAGAAAGTGCTGGCCACCGCCGAGATCCGCTTCGGCGAGACGCTGCTGCTCTCGGGCCTCAACGAAACCGTCGACGACGCGACCTTTTCCAAGACCCCGATCCTCGGCGACCTGCCGGTGGTCGGCAACCTGTTCCACGAGCGTGCCCGCACCCAGCGGCGCGACGCGGTGATCGTGCTCGTCACCCCCGCCCGCGCGACCGGCATCGCCGCGCGCCCGTTCGCGCGCGGCGACCATGCCGCGCGGCTGACCCGGCTGTGGACGCAGGTGGTCGACCCGGCGAGCAACGCCGCCGCCACCGCCGCCCGGCTGGAGCGCACACGCTTCTTCACCCGCATGACCCGCGGCGACGTGACCATGCCCTTTCCCGACGCGGTGCAGGCGGCGGGCGAGATGCTCTCCGACCTCCTGCTCCCCTCGCATCGCTGACTCGAAAGGATTTCCGACATGTCCAGGACCCTGTCCCGCGCGCTCGCGCTGCTCCTCGCCGCCACCGCGCTGCCGGCACTGGCGCAGGACGCGCCGCCGCAGTTCGTCGCCTATGACGACGTGCCCTTCGGTTCCGGCGACCGTGCGCTGCCGCTGGCGGTGAAGCTCGATCCCGGCGATACCTCGGCCAATATCGCGATCTGGGTTGTCTATGGCGACGATGCGGCCGAGGTGCGGGCGGCGACGCTGACCGGTCAGCAGCCGCGCGGCCGCGTCGCGATCACCGCGACCTCGGCCGAGGGGGTGGCGCGGGCGCGCTTCGTGTTTCCCCATTCCGACAACACGACGCCCAACGCGCAGGATGTCCGCGCGCAAAAGCTGTCGTCGGGCGACCGCGTCTTCTACAAGGTCGTGAAAGCGCGCGGCACGACCCTCGTCGAATCCCCGGTCGTCGCCTTCATCATGCCCGACAAGCTGACCATCGCCAATCTGGGCGATTCCTATGCCAGCGGCGAGGGCGCGCCGTATCGCACCGGGGCGAAATGGGACAATGAACTGTGCCATCGCAGCGGCAATTCGGGGCAGGCGCGCGCGGTCGCCACGATCATCGACGAAAATCCCGAAACGGCCATCGCGTTCAAGAACGTCGCCTGTTCGGGCGCGCAGATCACCGAGGGGTTGTTGCTGTCGCAACTCAGGCCGAGCTGGATCTGGGAAGAGGTCCAGACGAATCTGCAGACGCCGGTCCGGCCGCAATTGGCGGTGGTCCGCGACTGGCTGGCCGACAATGGCTATGCCGAACTGAACATCGCGATGGTGTCGGGCGGCGGCAACGACGTCGATTTCGGCGATTTCGTCCGGGATTACCTCGTCCTGCCGGGCATCATGGGGCCGGACGACGAAGCCGGCGCCAATTTGCGTCGCCGCATCGCGCAGGACGTGCCGCAGCTTTATGCCAGTCTGCGCCAGGCGTTCGACGCGAACTTCACCTACGACCGGGTGCTGGTGTCCGAATATGCCGATCCGATGCGCGGGGCGGACGGCGCCTATTGCGACCTGCCGCCATTCAGCCCGCGATCGGAATTCGCAGCACTCGATGCCGCGTTCCTGCGCCCGCTCAACGCCGCGATCCGCGGCGCGGTCGGCGACGGGCCGAAATGGTCGATGGTGGCGACGGCGGATCGCGCGCGCGGCCACGGGCTGTGCAACGATCGCGAACCCTATTTCAACAACCACCTGATCGCGTCGTTCGCGATGCAGGGCGATGCCTATGGCATTGTCCATCCCACCCGCACCGGCCATGCCAGTACCTACCGGCCGGCCTATGAGATCGCGCTGCGCGACGCGGTGCGCGACATCCGCCGCAAATGGGCGATACTCGCCGCCAAGCGCAGCGCGAGGGAAAAGGCGCAGGCCGCCGCCACGGCCCGCGCCATCGCCGCGCGCACCGCGATCCGTCCCGGTGCCGCCGGCGGCGCGCTGCGCGTCTCGGTGCCCGCCGGGCTGGTCAACCGTCCGCCGCTGACCGCGCCGGCCGGCGACCGGGCGGCGATTACCGAGCTGCTCGCGCGCGCGCGCGCCGAAGCGACGGGCAAGTCGGTGCCGGGTGATCCGCTCTCCGACAACCGCATCGCCGACGGGCGCGAATGATCCGCCGCGTCGCCCTCCCGCATCCTGTCCCGTTCAAGGAGTATCGATCATGACCTTATCTGCCTCGACGTCTGTCCTGTCCCGCCGCCACCTGCTGGCCGGCACCACCGCCGTCGGCGGGTTGTTCGGCATCGGCGCGCCGATCGCCGCGCAGCCACGCTTCACCAAGGCACCGGTCAAGCTGCCCGCGCTGTTCACCGCCATCCCCGACGGGATCAAGGGGCCATGGGGGCTGGTGCGCGCCACGGTGATCGACGGCGAACTCTGCCCGTTCCTGATCCGCTCGGCCGATGGCAACGGCCTGTTCGATTTCGGTGGGCGGATGGCGACGATCCGCCTCGGCGACGAGGCCACCGGCCTGACGCTGACCGCCGAAGGGTTCGCGGTCGGCAAGGACAAGCCGCGCCCGCTGAAAGGTAATCTCGCGGTGCTGGTGAAGCTGATCCGTGGCAACAAGGGCTGGACGCGCAGCGCGATGCAGCTCCGCTCGGCCTATGCCACCGCCTTCCCGGTGCTGGCCGCACAGAAGAAGCAGCCGGTCGGCAAACAACAGATGGCGACGCTCGGGCAGGTCTGGGACGATCTGGGCAGCGCGGCCCACTGCACGACCACCACTATCACCGAATCGGTCGAACGCCGGGTGAGCGAGACGGTCAACGTCTGGATGTCGGCGCAGGAACGCTATGCGAAGTGTTTCGACGAGACGGTGCGCGACAGGGACGGGGCCTGCGGATGGTTCGGCGCCGGCGATCCCTCGTTCCAGCCCGCGCGGGTCTGTGCCGCGACCTTTTGCGTGGGCAAGGGGTTCGTCGACATCGTCGTCGGCACGATCACCGTCTGGTCGACCATCGTCGATGAAGTCACGCGCGAAGTGACCGAATGCACCGCGCCGCTGCGCGGCTATCTGCCCGACCGGTTCGACCTGCCGACCCTGCCGATCCCGGAGATCAAGGAACCCGATTTCATCCGCCAGATCCGCGAAGGCATCATGCAGTCGCAGGACGTGCTGCGCGCGGTGCAGTTGCTGCGCCGGCACCTCGACGGCGTGCTGTCGGAACTGGGGCCGTTCCGCTGCTTCATCGAAGGCGAATGGAGCATCGCCGCGCTGCCATTGGTCGCGGGCATCGGCATCCCGTTCGGCGTCAACATCTGCATCGATGCCGCCTGCGCCCGGTCGCTGACGCTCGACCGGGTCGCGGCGAACACCGCCGACGCGCTCGGCACCGCGCTGTCGCTGCTGGCGACGTTCCATTCGGGGGTCGCCACCGCGCTCAACATCGCGCCGATCGCCGAACTGGCGACGGCGGTGTCGGGCCTGGGGCCGATGGCGGTCGCGGCGGGGGCGGCGATTGCCTCGCTACTGATCGCGGCCATCTATCATGCGGTGGTGATCTCGGCGCAACTGACGCTCGCGCTGCGCTTCAGCGACGTCGCCGCCGATGGCAAGGTGTGTTTCCATCACCCGACGCTGGCCGCCGCGCTGCTGGCGGCGGTGACGGTCGGGTCCTTGTCGCCGGTGCTGCTCACCCCGCCGCTGATCGTCAACTGACCGGCGCGGGCCGCCCGCCGCGCGATCCTCTGGGCGCGGCGGGCCGGCGCGGGTAGAATGGCCGGCAAAGGGAGGGCCGATGCGGATCGAGGACATATATGCAGCGGCGTTCGGGCGCGAACATCTCGCCACCCTGCTCGAACAACTGGTGCGGTCGTTCGATGCCCAGTCGGGGTTCCTCGCCTGTACCGTGCCCGACGGTGCGGCGTTCCAGGCGCAGTTCGGCAACGACCCCGCGTGGCTCGACCTGTATGCCACCCGCTATCACCAGCATGACATCCTGTTCCCCCGGCTGATGCAGGCGGCCGAGGGACAGTGCGTCACCGCGCACGCGATGCTGGCCGAACCGGCGGTGCGCGCCAGCATCTTCTACCGCGACTATCTGGCGCCGATGGGCGTGGTCGACAATCTGGCGGTCAATCTGTTCAAACAGCCGGGGCTGAGCGCGCATCTGGCGCTCATCCGGCGCGGTGCCGTGGCACCCTTCGCCGATACCGATCGTGACCGGTTGCAGGCGCTGGTCCCGCATCTGCGCCGCGCGGTCTATGTCGGGTCGCACCTGTCGCGCGCCGTCGACCAAATGGCGGCGCTGCGCACGCTGGTCGCGGCGCGCGGCGATGCCGTGCTGATGCTCGATGCCCAGCACCGCGTGATCGACCATGATCCCGCCGCCGCCGACCTGCTGGCGCTGCGCCACGGCGAACCGGTGCGCCTGCCCGCGCTGGCCCGCGCGATCAACCTCGCCCGGACCGGGGGACAGCCGGTCGCGGTCGAACTGGCGGACGGTGTCGCCACCCCGCTCCCGGTGCTGGTGCAGGTCTTGCCGGTGATCCGCGACCGGTTCGCCGATCTGGGCGACACCGGCGGCATCGCCTGTATCGTCCACCTTACCCGGCTCGACCGTCCCTCGACCATCGCGATCGGCGCGATCGCCGCCTTCTACCGCCTGACCCCGACCGAGGCGCGCGTGCTGGACGATGTCGTCACCCATGCCGACCTGATCGGTATCGGGTCCCGGCTCGGCATGGCGCGGGCGACCGCGCGAACCCATCTCCACCGCATCTATGAAAAGACCGCGACCGGCGGACAGGCCGCGCTGATCGCACTGGCGCATCGCTTCGTCACCATTTCCGGCGGTGACGCCCTAAACAGATGATGGACGCACGCCGCCGCCCACCGGGGTAAACATCTGCGCAGACGGGCGGGGTGGGGCGATGCAGACCACATTTGACATGGATCGCGCAACCGCATTGCCGGAGCGGGACGTCGCGTCGCGCTTCGCCGAGGACCGGATCGATGGCTGGAAATCGATCGCGGCCTATTTCGGGCGCGACCGGACCACCGTCATCCGCTGGGCGCGCGAACGGGCGTTGCCGGTCCATCGCCTGCCCGGCGGCCGGGTCGGCACCGTCTATGCCCTGCGCGGCGAACTGGATCGCTGGGCCAGCGTGCCCGTCGATGGCGCGGATGCGGTCGACGCCGTCGCACCGGCACCGCCCGCGCCGCCGCCCGCCGATACCGTCGCATCCGCGCCGGTCGCCCGGGGTCGTCCTCGTCCCCGCCTGCTGGCGATACTGGCGGCGCTGCTGGTGATCGCCATCGTCGCGCTGGTGACGGTGTGGCCCGCCGCACCGCGCGCCTCGGGCGTCGTGCTGCCGGCCGATCCGGCGGTGGCGTCGCGCTTCCTGATGGCGCGCGATCTGGTCGCCGCGCGCAGCCCCGCCACGCTTGCCCGTGGCGTCGCGCTGCTTCAGGCTGTGACGACCGCCGCACCCGGCTTCGCGCCGGGCCATGCGGCACTTGCCGAGGCGCTGCTGCTGTCGCGCGAATTCGCGCAGCAGGACGATGCCGAGGCGTTCGACCGCGCCCGAGTGGCGGCGCGGCGCTCGCTGCGCCTTGCCCCCGACCTGCCGATGGCGCGCCGCGCGATGGGGTTCATCGCCTATTGGGCCGATCACGACCGGGCGGAAGCCGATCTGCAATTCGGCGCGGCGCTCGCCGCCGATCCCGACGATGCGCTGACGCGCTTCTGGTACGGCAACATCCTGTCCGACCGGGGCGACCATGTCGCGGCCTTGCGCGAACTGGACCGCGCCCGCCTCGCGCTGCCCGGATCGATCGCGCTGATGACCGATTACGGCTGGGCGCTCTGGGCCGCCGGCCGCGATGCCGAAGGCCGCGCCATCCTCGACTGGGTCGAACGGGCGCACCCCGATTTCCCGGTAGCGCATGAATGTCTCTCCATCGTCGCGCTGGTCGAGGGTGATTTCACCGCCCACGCCCGCCACGTCGTCCGCGTGGCCCGGTTGCGACAGGGGCGGTCGCTGCAACGCGACGCCGCCGGACTGGACCGCGCGCTCGCCGCCGGTCCGGCGGAAATCCGCCGTGTCGTCACCGACCGGGCGGTGCGGCAATTGCAAGCGGGCACGGACCCGTCCCCCGCCGTCGCGATGCTGATCGCGGCACGGGCCGGACGATGGGACGCGGTCGCGACCCGCCTGCGCATCGGCGAGGCTCGCCGCGAACGCTGGGGCGAGGCGGGGATTCTCGATCGCGTGGTTCGCTTATCCCCCGATGCCAAGGTCTGGGAAGCACGCATCGCCCGCCGGAGAATCTAGAGTCGAAGTCGATTCAGTCGCGCGATCTCCGACGCTTGGTCAGCCAGCGACGGCGGTGGTGATGCAGCGGACGTCGCTGCCCTTGACTGTGCCGTGCCGCTACGGATTATCGCCCGCCAGTTCCGTAACATCGATGGCGAATTCCTACCTCGGTCGCCACCTGCATCAGCGGTCGCCCGCTGCTTTCCAGCAGGGCAACCGTCTCCCGCTTGAACTCGGGAGAAAATTTCCGCCTCGTCTTTGGTACTGTACACCTCCATGCTCTTACGGGCTTAGCAAAGGTGTTCACTAAATCGGGGGATCGTCAGCGACGAAGCCGTCCGGGTTGTAGGGGATGTCCCCGCCGCGACTGCCCGCACATCCGGCCAGCAACGCGGCCGACGTGCCCATTGCCAACCATGTCCTGGCGACCGACGTTCCCGGTCCTTCTCCGTTGGACCGTACGTTCTGCGATAGGCGCGCTCGACGCACTGCGCAAATGCTGTCGCGTTCAGCGTCCGGTATAGTCGCGATACCAATCGACGAAGCGCGGCACGCCGACGGTGATCGGCGTCGTCGGGCTGAACCCCAGATCGCGGCTGATCGCGCTGATGTCGGCGCTGGTGCTGGGCACGTCGCCCGGCTGGATCGGCTGATAGTCGCGGATCGCCTTGCGGCCGAGCGCCTCTTCCAGCGTCGCGATCAGCGTCTCCAGCGCTTCGGGCCGGTTGTTGCCGATGTTGTAGAGCCGGTGGGGCGAACGGCTGCCCCCGGCTTTTTCCTCGCCATCGTCGAGCGGTGGTCGGTCGAGTGCCGCGACCACGCCGGAGACAATATCGTCGATATAGGTAAAGTCGCGCACCATGCGTCCGCCGTTGAACACGGTGATCGGCCGTTCGGACAGGATGGCGTCGGTGAACAGCCACATCGCCATGTCGGGCCGACCCCATGGGCCATAGACGGTAAAGAAGCGCAGCCCCGTCTGCGGAATGCGGTAGAGATGGGCATAGGTTTCGCTCATCAGCTCGTCGGCGCGCTTGGTCGCGGCATAGAGCGAGAGCGGGGAATCCACCCGGTCCTCCACCCGGAACGGCTGGGCCGTGTTGCCGCCATAGACCGAGGAGGACGACGCATAGACGAACGGCACCCCCGGCCGCGCCCGCGCGACCTCGAGCATGTTGAGATGGCCGACCAGGTTCGCGCGGACATATTTGCGCGGTTCGAGGATCGAGTAACGCACTCCGGCCTGCGCGGCGAGATGGACGATCCCGTCGATCGCATCGGTCTCCAGCGCGGCATCGAGCGCGACGTCGTCGGCAATATCCACGTCGCGCAGCGTGAAGCGGCGGCCGTGTTCCGATGCCTTGATCGATGCGATGCGGGCATGCTTCAGCGCAACGTCGTAATAAGGCTCGAAATTATCGATGCCGATCACGTCGCGCCCGCTGTCGATCAGCCGGCGCGCGACATGCGAACCGATGAACCCGGCGGCTCCGGTGACGACGATACTCAAGGCCTGTCTCCGTCTGCTGGTAACGCAAGGAAGCGTCCGGGCTTTGCCGTTGCCATAGATTTGCTGTGCGGGCAGCATCAAAACGCGAGCGAATCCGACGGAGCAATGCGCTGCCGCCTTCCCGCCGTTTCATTTCCGTGCGGCAACCAGAACGAGGAGGAGGACAGGTCAGCGCAGGAACTGACGAGCCTACGAAGACGCCACGGGCCCTTCGCGATACGATCCAGAGCGACATCGAAACGGAAACGGCCATCCAGCTTCGGTTCGATGGCGATCGGGTCGAGATCTGGCGCGTGATCTATTCGATGGCCACGAAGCTCGCGACGCTGCGCAGCAGACTGGAAACCGTCAGGGCGAACAAGAAAACCGACAGCTTTCTGGTGGACAAGGCCATCGTACAGTCGAACGCCGAATCCAGACTGGCCGTCGCCGATGTCTTGCAACCCGGCGGTATCGTATCGATCCAGCGGCTCAAAAGGTGCCTGCTTCCGTTGCGCCTGCGGTTACGCTTCCCGCCGATCGCAAGCATGGCGGAGATCGGCGCCTTCTTATCGTTAGCGGAGCGCGGAGGCTATCTGGTGCTGAAGCCGTCCCGCCCATGGAACCATCCGCTTCGTACCCAGCGGCCGATCAAGCTTCGCTGCAGCCCGCTGGTCGTGTCGTCGGTGGACGGCATGCGGGCGACGATCATCATGGTCCATGGCGACGAGCGTACGCTGGCCCGTTTCGACGTCAGTCTGGACAAGGTCAGCCCTGATCCGGTGTGGCAATGGAAGATCACCGCGCACGTCGATTCGTATAGCGGCGTGATCGGACAGCCGGTTCTGCTTGGCGGCAAGCCGCCTGCCGACACGATCGGTGCATTCGCCGTTCGGTGGAGCAATGGTATCGCCATCTATGGCGTGAAAGCCGACGGCACGTTCAAGGATTTGTTCGACGGACACCGCTACGACCCGGGATGCACCTATTCCGGCAGGGTCTATCCCCGCGCATGCGGGGGAGCCATGGACTGGCACAAGTGGCGCGTGTCCGGCATTATGTAGCAAATGCACCACAAACGATGGCGTATAGCACCGTATAGCGCGCTATATGTTGCGTATGAGCGACACGGAATATGTTCAAGCGGTTCACGGTTTGCTGCGGAAGCGCGGTGAGTTATCCGCGTTGGAGGCTGACCTTCGCGGACGCTTGGATGAGTGTTTGGTATCGATGCCGGCGGTTGAGCGTGCCATCCGGGTATTCCGGCCTGATGCGGATATTGGCGATCTGCCCGAGCGTCCAGCGCCGCCGATGATTCCTGCGCTTCGTGCTGAGGTACGTCGGTTCATCATGGATGAACTTCGCGTTGCACCTATGCCCGTTACAACGACAGCGTTGGCCGCAGCATCGATTAGGAAGCGTGGATTGGACCCATCGGATCGAGTTATCCGAACCGTCGTGAAGAAGAGGATTGCAAAAGCTTTGGTCAAACTCAAGGCGGAAGGGTTGGTGACGGGGGCTATGGAACAGCACACCCGCCAATTTCCATGGACAACTATGAATAATTAAATTGAAAATGATGCAAATAACATCACATCAATTCTATTAATCTTTATCGGGAAGATTCTCATTAATCCAATACCCTTCGGGGGTGCTCACGAAATCGGGCGACCTCCACAAGATTGTCCCTAGGTTTTTTGCCTTATCGACGCCATTGATTCGAACGTTCATATCATCCAGAACTTCAACAAGTTCGAAACGGTTCATTGGACGCTTAGCGCTACTCAAGACTTTTTTCGTGGCTTCTACAACCTGATCTGTAGAGTACCTTCTGTTCTGAATATGGTTTCTAAGGCGCTCTTCGGAACGTTTAATTATTTCGTTCGTGTCGAGAAGATTAGGTAACGCACCACCGTTATAATCCTCAGCCATTTTTAAAAAATTTTCGACCTTCTTAAGCTCAGCTTGAAGGCTCAGTCTCTTCTGCATAGCTTTCTTGATGATGTCGTTAGAATCGGACATTTCGCTCCCTCACTAGCGGCAATATACAGAATCATGCCCAGCAACACAAGGGACACTTACGAAGCACATGTGTCCTCACCGGCGCAACGGGGGTTGCGTCGAAGTTCAGCGCAGGCTATGAGTGCTGAACTCCTGCCATGGCGAACCACGTTCGGGCAGGGGCTAGGGGGCTGTATGTAGGTAGATGCCGTGCGGGGCTAGGATGCCGCATAGCAAAAGGGGCCGCCGAAGCGACCCCTTCCGTCAGGAATCGAATGGCGGGAAGCCATGCAATCTCCAGCGTGAACAACTGTGGATTCGCATTTCTTCGCGTGCATTGCAACAGGAAGAGACGGATGCGACGCATTCGCGGATACATCCGCTTTCGTCGGGGGCGCTGGGAAACCGTGTGCGCTCACTGGCGTCGCCGCTAACGGTTAGGTAGCCGTTAGTTCGATCATTCTTGTCGCCGCCAGTGTGCGCGGCGTCGCAACTAGGGCCACTTTAGGTGGCCCATTTTTTTCTAGCAGGCACGGCGTTGCCAGTATCCTTTCCACTGACGCGATGGCTTCAACGCAAGCGCCGCCTCGGCCAACATCACCGTCTGCGTCCCGTTCGACACCCGGCGGTTGTCTTCCCGCCACGACATCTCCGATGCATACGCGCCAAGATACGGTCCAGCGATGTGATGATGGACACCAACCTCCGCGCGACGAAGCCGGGAAAAATACTCTCGGCCTGATTCGTCGTCACACCCCGATCCATGTATCGTTGAGAATGGTTCACCCGCAACGTTTCGTGCGTCAGGTGGAACCGCTCCCACGCATTGCTCTCATCGGCGATCAACATCGTGTTACGTTCGACCCGCTGTTGAACGACCGGCGCACCGGCAGCTTCCGATGCAGCCACGAAGGCGAGAGAGCGTCCCCGACGTTCGCGCATGATGATGACCGACTGTCGTTTGCCCGTCCGATGTTCGAGCAGACGACGATCCTTTCGGTCCTTCTTCTCGTTCGCCGGTTTGACGTAACCGCCGAAGTACGCGCCATCGACCTCGACGGTGCCTGACAAGGTTCGATCCTTGAACTCTGCTGCCATCGCTTCGCGCAGCTTGTGCGTCAGGATGAACGCCGTCTTGTACTGCACATCGAGATCGCGGCTCAGGTGCAGAGCGGCAACGCCCTTCGCGCCATGCACGAAGATGACGATCGCCGCGATCAACGTGGTGAACGGCAGCTTGCGGCTGGCGAAAATGGTGCCGGATGTGACGCTGAACTGGTGGTGGCAGGCCATGCACTTGAACCGGCGGCGGCTCTTTATGTCGTATGTCTCCACACACCCGCACTTCGGGCAAATGGCTTTGCCGTCCGTGTCCGGCCAGCGCATCTTGCGGAATGATTCGTAGGCCGCATCCTCACTCATACGGAATACCGACCCCAAGCTCAGGGTTCGTGCTTCCGCAGAAAGGAGGAAAT
This sequence comes from Sphingomonas sp. Leaf4, assembly GCF_920939515.1. Classification (NCBI taxonomy): domain Bacteria; kingdom Pseudomonadati; phylum Pseudomonadota; class Alphaproteobacteria; order Sphingomonadales; family Sphingomonadaceae; genus Sphingomonas; species Sphingomonas sp. Leaf4. Next base: position 490,593 of record NZ_CAKLBB010000002.1, read on the forward strand.
TCTGTACCAATGCCACCACATGAGTTGCTTATGCATCGCATACGATGGCAATTTATCCTGATTGCAAGTGTTTTTGCATCGTGTATGATGGCAAAAACATCGGGAGCGTGACATTGCTAAGTGATCAAAACTGGGAGGATCGTGTCAAAGGGGTTCTGAAGGCGGAACTCAAGCGACGCGCAATCTCTTATCACGATCTCGCGAGCCGGTTGCAGACAATCGGGGTGGAGGAAACAGAGCCTAACATCCGCAATAAGATTGCTAGGGGTAAGTTCACTGCCGTGTTCTTACTCCAATGTTTAGAAGCAATTGGCGTCCGCACTCTTCGGCTAAAGGAAGATTGAATGGGCGGCAAGTCGAGCGGAGACAGGGCGACGATCCTAATTTGGGAGTTGGACCTGTCGCTCGCCGGTAAAGTTTACTCTCCGAAGACGATACCAGTTAAACGAACACGTCAACGGATTGGCTCGTTCGTAGGTTGCGAAGGAGAGATTGAGCGATTTTCTATTCGCCAAACTATACCGGATCAGGGATACGACGCATTCTGCCCTCCGACGCAGAGGCAATACGATGCTGTTATGAGCTTCTTTTTGGAGCCATGCGAAACACGGTTTCAAGCACATACCCTACTCAGCGCAAAAAGTTATGCGGATAAAGTAGCGCGTCGGTTCCCTTTTAATTCTTCGAGGCGGCATCTTCTTTGGATTTGCACAACAGCCTTTATCCTTTCGGATAGCGATCTGCGTTCACTTGTCAGAACGTGGAGTGTTGCGCACGACCATCTATCACCGTCCGCGACTACCGGCGTGTATTTGCGCTGCTACAGGAAGATAGTGGCGTACGCTGAAAAATTGGTCGCTGACATACAGAGCCAAGGTGCTTCAGTATTTGGGTAGCTACGGCAACTAAATGCTCTTTCGGGTATGCGCAGAATAAAATCCCTCCATCTTGCACAAGACTGGGAAACTCTCGGACGCAACCGAATGCTTTATGGCATTAACCCACTATTCCGTGATGACGAGCGCTTATACGAATAAGTGGCAATGAAACTAAATATAATATGAAAATTTTGAAATTACTCTGGAATAATCTCGGAAAATTTGCCGGTGAGATTCCTGAATACGATCCATCGAAAACCAAATGCCGATCGCTGCATTGGTCAAAGATAAGTTTTACCCGACGATTGATGATCTATACGGAATACTATCTAATTAGTCGGGTCAAAAGTATTTTTGCGCGTCACTAAGTAGTTTTCAACAAATTCTATGAACTTGTTTTGCGCTTCTATATGACCATATGACGATCGTCCTCTGGTATGACTTTATCTACAAGGGTAGGTATCTGGATAGTTAGGTTTCCGAGTTGCGCGGTAAAATAAACGCGCCATTCTTTACGCGCTAGAAACCAGTAGGGTTCGGTTTGGTGGAATTTAAAGCTGTCATCCATTTTCACCCTCTAAGTATTTTATTACGTTCGAGTGCAGTGCGATAGGTTCTTGCTGAAGCGCAAACGCAATATCGTAGAGCAACAGCACGTCAACGCCCTGATGTCCGCCTTCGATCTTGCTGATGTATCCCTGAGTCCGACCGATCCTTTCGCCGAGTTGGATTTGCTGCAAGCCAGCCGCTTCACGAGCGGTCCGCAGCGCTTTTCCGATCGCTTTCTGGCGATGAAGGTTGGTCGGCAGGCCCACCACCCAACGGTACCCTCGACTCCGTTACATTCCATTTTGGAATGTGGTTCACCCATCGCAGTGGCTTGTCATAGCAGGGCAGATAGGGGGCAGAGTGAGTGGAATGTTTCGGAACGTGTTAGGCGATACAGTCGAGAAGTCGTCTGGTTGTTCGATCCTTCTGCTTCTGCTTCTTCCCTTCGCAATATGGCAGGTTTCTCAGGACGAAAAAAAGGAAGAAAAGGAGAATGCTGAGTATCAAAAGCAATCTTGTCGAATCGAGCGTAGTATCAGCGAGGAAGAATCCATCGCTCGCTGCGAGAATGCAGCCGCCCTGTTCAACAAGGATATATCCGCTGATCCTAGAGAATTAGCGATATGTGTTGAGCAACGCGAGAGTACGCTCAAGCGTTGCGACAAAATGGGGCTGTAATATGTGCCGTATTGCTATGATGGCCATGTGTGCCGCGCTACTGACGCGCTTCCAAGCAAATCGAGCAGGTTCATAACCAGTAGCTTGCTGCACCAACCACTTAATTTCTAGCGTCGAAGCATTTTGATCCAACGATGAATCAATCTCTAGAGGCTGTTATGAACTTGCGGTGAGCGCGGCAGCCTGCTTCATCATGAGGCAGGCGAAGGCGACGACGTGAAGTCCTGCGAGTGTTTTGGCGTAGCGTTCATAGTCTTTGACGAGGCGTCGGAAGCGGGTTGCCCAAGCGAATGACCGTTCGACGACCCAGCGGCGCGGCAGGAGGACGAACCCGCGTTTTGCCTCAGGCAGTTTGATGACTTCCAGCGTGATGCCATGGGCAGCTGCGGCCTTCGCGGCACGTTCGCCCGTATAGCCTTGATCGACATATGCGATATCGACGGTATCGCCCGTGACGGCCTGCACGGTGCGTGCGAGGCGTTCTACTTCGCCGCGATCCTCGGCACTGGCTGGCGTCACATGCAGCGCGAGCAGGTGCCCCAGCGTATCGACGGCCATGTGGATTTTTGACCCTTTCTTCCGCTTGCTCCCGTCATAGCCGGCGCGCTCGCCACTCTCAGGCGTGAAGCGCAATGTCCGGCTGTCGATGATCGCGGCAGTGGGCTCGGCTTTGCGGCCCGCCGCCAGGCGCAGCACCGCGCGCAGGTCATCCACCAGCGCCTCGAAGCAACCCGCCACCAGCCAGCGTTGCGTCTGCTGGTACACCGCCGCCCAAGGAGGCAGATCATTGGGCATCCACCGCCACGGCGCGCCAGTCTTCACGATGTAGCGCAGGCCGTTGAACCCTTCGCGCAGATCATGCTCACGCTGGCCCGCATCCTCGCGCTGCAACGGCAGGTATGGCGCGATCAGCGACCATTCTTCATCGCTGACGTCGGACGGATACGGCTTGCGGAAAATGCTCATCTAGTAACGGATGAATCACACCCACACTCAAGTCCATAACAGCTTCTAGGCGAAGCGAAGCTGGAAAATCAGCACACGATCCCGGCTCTTGATTAAGTCCGACGTAGGCCTCTATTCTGACTTCTACCTTGGTATCGATCGCTTCAACCAGCGCCATGTAGCGACGCATCATTACTGTTGTGTCCATTATTCTATTTATAAATCGCCGAAGGTAGGTCGCCGCTCACGCCAATTTTCGGCGTTGGTGCATTTGCTACATAATGCCGCGCGTGTCGGGGTGGGGTCCATCCCCGCGCATGCGGGGGAGCCTGCGTCGTTGACGGGATCACGCTGCTGAACCCGGGTCTATCCCCGCGCATGCGGGGGAGCCGTGACGAAGATGCAGAAGATGGCGCGAGCGCAGGGTCTATCCCCGCGCATGCGGGGGAGCCTTCGTGATCGATCGGCTTGAGGATCGTCACCAGGGTCTATCCCCGCGCATGCGGGGGAGCCGCACGTCGCCATTGTCACCGAACCCGCACCGGGGGTCTATCCCCGCGCATGCGGGGGAGCCGCGAAACAGTCCTACGCCATCGACGAGGCCGCGGGTCTATCCCCGCGCATGCGGGGGAGCCTATGGCCCGCTGTTCGATGAGATGGACGGCCGGGGTCTATCCCCGCGCATGCGGGGGAGCCACGCCGTGTCTGTCGACCAGCGTCATCGCCGCGGGTCTATCCCCGCGCATGCGGGGGAGCCGCCGCTGTAGCTGATGAAGTCGAGCCAGTGCCGGGTCTATCCCCGCGCATGCGGGGGAGCCGTGGCGGGGGTGGTGGTAACGCCAACTATCCAGGGTCTATCCCCGCGCATGCGGGGGAGCCGTGAATGTCACTCGGCGGATAGCGGCAGCGGCGGGTCTATCCCCGCGCATGCGGGGGAGCCCGTCGCGTGGTGCGATGCGAGGAGACGGCATGGCGGTCTATCCCCGCGCATGCGGGGGAGCCGAGCTGGTCACCAACCAATGGGTGATCAAGAAGGGTCTATCCCCGCGCATGCGGGGGAGCCTACTTGACCAGCGCAGGCGTCCCGCCGACCGAGGGTCTATCCCCGCGCATGCGGGGGAGCCGTCGCCTTGTTCGCGATTGGCACGTCGGTTACGGGTCTATCCCCGCGCATGCGGGGGAGCCCGTCGAACAGGTCCGTCATCGCCTCGCCTCCCGGGTCTATCCCCGCGCATGCGGGGGAGCCAGCCAGTCATTCATCTTGCCGGTAGCCGGATCGGGTCTATCCCCGCGCATGCGGGGGAGCCCAGATCGTGCTAGTCGGCATCAGATCGGCAAGGGGTCTATCCCCGCGCATGCGGGGGAGCCATTGGCGTCTCGCTGGCAGGCGGGCAGAATCCGGGTCTATCCCCGCGCATGCGGGGGAGCCACGGCGATCATGCGACGTCGTCCAGATCAAACGGGTCTATCCCCGCGCATGCGGGGGAGCCAGGCGCTACGTGGGGCAACTAATGTTGGGTTAGGGTCTATCCCCGCGCATGCGGGGGAGCCGGGCGCGTTCCGGGCGGATCGGTCGGCAATGAGGGTCTATCCCCGCGCATGCGGGGGAGCCCTCAGCCAGTCCGAGCTGGCGCGGCGCGCGAAGGGTCTATCCCCGCGCATGCGGGGGAGCCGCCGGTATCGATCCCGCTCGCCCGCTGCCCGAGGGTCTATCCCCGCGCATGCGGGGGAGCCCCGATTAGCGACCACGCCGCGTCGGTCGCGGTGGGTCTATCCCCGCGCATGCGGGGGAGCCATGTCGGTCGCGGCGGGCGCATTGCTCCGCCCGGGTCTATCCCCGCGCATGCGGGGGAGCCTTTGAGAAGTTTCCCCAGTCATTGATGAACTTGGGTCTATCCCCGCGCATGCGGGGGAGCCGATCACGCGCGGCGATTTCGCTTTGCTCGCTGAGGTCTATCCCCGCGCATGCGGGGGAGCCACCGCGCACCTCGCCAGCGAGGCCGGCGGGGCGGGTCTATCCCCGCGCATGCGGGGGAGCCGAAAACCTCGACGCGCGCGAGGGCGGCGATCAGGGTCTATCCCCGCGCATGCGGGGGAGCCATGCGATCCCGATTGCGCCCGAGCAGGACGCGGGGTCTATCCCCGCGCATGCGGGGGAGCCCGCGCTACCCTCGGGCAATGCGACAGTCGGGAGGGTCTATCCCCGCGCATGCGGGGGAGCCGCCTGTTGGTTCATCTGCCGGCGTTAACGATGGGGTCTATCCCCGCGCATGCGGGGGAGCCCATTATGACTGGTACGCGAAGGATATTATCCGCGTCTGCGAATATTACGAGGGGTCTATCCCCGCGCATGCGGGGGAGCCCATCTGCTTGATCTTATGTGCCTTGCGGGACTGGGTCTATCCCCGCGCATGCGGGGGAGCCCGATCTGCCGCATCGTCTTCACGTCGAAGCCGGGGTCTATCCCCGCGCATGCGGGGGAGCCTTGAGCGTGCCTTCCGCGACCATGCCGGCGTTGGGTCTATCCCCGCGCATGCGGGGGAGCCTCGTCCAGCCGCGCCGCCTCGTCGACGCAGTCGGGTCTATCCCCGCGCATGCGGGGGAGCCTGCATCGCGCATTACCTGCGCCACGGCTTCCAGGGTCTATCCCCGCGCATGCGGGGGAGCCAGGCCTACGAGCAGGAGCAGCGACTCACTGCTGGGTCTATCCCCGCGCATGCGGGGGAGCCGGCACGCACCTCACCTATGGCGAAGTCGATGGGGGTCTATCCCCGCGCATGCGGGGGAGCCTTGACCGGGTAGGCATCTGCGACCCGTCCGTATGGTCTATCCCCGCGCATGCGGGGGAGCCCCTCCCACCTAACTGGCTGTTCTCTCTCACAATGTCAAAGATCCATTCAATCCTCTGTTCGACCGGGGAGGGCGCGGCGGACCAGGAGGATGCCGTCGTACGCCGTCACATCCTTGGGCGGTTCGCCCAGCGTTGCAAGCCCCAGACCGCCGGCGGCGGCGGATTCGGCCCAGCACATCACGATGCTGCCGCGGCGCAGGCGGCCGTGCCATTCCTCGACCACGGCCCAGATCCGGCCGCGAACGCCAGCACTCATCCGGGGCTGGGCATAGACACCGGGGGCCAGTTCAAGCATCGCCGAGCCGAGGAACCCGCGGTAGCGATCCTCGACATCGCGGGTGATGACGACGGTAAGCGGCATAGCCGTCAGGCCACGCCCGCCGGGGGCGCCGGGGGTGGCGTTTCGCCCGGGAGCAGCAGCGTCTTGATCCGGTCGATCATGCCGGGGATGACGGCACGCTGACGGAACAGCAATGCCGAGCGTTTGCGCACCAGACGTTCAATCGGGGCGGCGCCCCGCGCACGCGCATCGCGGACGGCGCCGAAGGCAATGTCGAGCAGCACGTCGTGGCGATAGAGATCGGCGATGTCGAGGACGAAGCTCTGGCCCGAATCCTCATGGACGAAGCCCAGTTGCGGGATCGCCCCGGTCGCCGCCACCGCGACGCAGGCGGCGGCGGTCATCGCCGATCCGGCATGGTTGATCGCCTGGTTGGCGAGATCGCCGGCTTCGGGGTTCTCACGGTCGTAGCGTCGCCCGTTCCACACGATGCCGTGTCGTTCGGCGGCGAGCGCATAGGCCCGCTTGATCCGCGCGCCCTCCTGTCCGCGCAGCACGGCGATCTCGCGCGTCCGCACGATCTCGCCGAAGCGCATCGCGTACATCGCGCGCGCGGTTTCCATACGCAACTTGGGGTCGGCCCAGCGCGTGACCTGTGCCCGCGCCAGCGCCGAACTGTCGGGCATCAGCGGCGGTGCGGTATAGAAGCGGACCGCGCCGTCGCCGATCGCCGCCAGCGCGCATCCGTGGCGGGCGAGCAGGCGCAGCGCATCATGGGTGACGCTCGATCCGGGGCCGAGCAGCACGATCGAGATGGCGTGATAGGGGATCTGATAGTCCCCGGCCGCCATCTGCCCGCCGCCCGCGGTCACGAACCGCAGGCAGCCGTTCTCAACTTCCAGCCGCCCGCGATCGAGCCAGACCAGCCCCTGACGGTCGGCATGCGGGATGCGGGCTTTCTCGAGGCCCAGCCGACCGGAGAGCATCTACCCGTTCCGCCCCGGCGGCCGGAGCAGCAGCATGCCGAAGCCGAACGCGGCATGCCGGCCGACGCCGCGCGCCAGCAGCGCGGCGAACCGGTCGGGGTCGGTCACGCGCAACGTACCCGCGAGGAGGGCATCCGGTCCTTCCACCGGGCAGGTACGCGCCGGCTTGTCGGGCGTGGCATGCCGGCTGCGCCGGGTGCGCTGGCGCAGCGCCATGCGCAGATCGACCGCCTCGATTTCGGCGATCCCGTCGAGCCGGGCGAGCAGCCAGTCGCGATAGACGTGTTCGCGGTGGACGGTCTTGCTGTCGCCACCTGCCGCGACCACCCGTTCGCAGGCCGCGACATAGGCGTCGATCTCGCTCGCGCTACGTTGCCACGCGTCCTGCCGCCCGGCCCGTTCGGCGCGCTTCTTCTTGCCGAAACGGACGACCGGGCGGGCGCGAACCTCGAAATCATAGCGGCTGCCGGCGCGCCACGTCGCCGGCATTTCCTGAACATCGGGCGGTGTGGGAAAGACCGAGCGCAGCAGATCGTCGGCGGAGGGAAGGGCCGCCGCATCATCAAGCGCCGACCGGTCGGCAACATAGCCCAGCAGATGCGGACCGCGCGGATGTTCGGCGAAATAGCGGAACGGTTGCGGGGCGGCGCTGCTGAACCGGTTGCGAAGCGCATGGTGCAAGGCATAGCCGCCGTCATCGTCGGCCAGCCGCCGCTCGGCGGCGTAGACGGCGAGCGGATGCCGGTCGATCGCCAGCCGGACGAGATGCAGCGTCATGCGGTCGTCTCCGGCCATGCGATCGATCCGCGCATCACCCGGCGCAGTCCGGCATGGACTCCGGCCGGCCAGTGGCGTTCGTCGGTCAGTTCCTCTTCCTCCGCACTTGCCACGTCCATTGCTTCGCCGATCGGCCATTGCGCGGGCAGGGTGGCGGCCGCGTTGAAGCCCGTCGGCAAGTCCTTGAGCAGCGCTAGAGCATAATCCGAACGGCGTGAATCGTTGAGGGATTCCCAAGGGGACTGAAGTCTGATTCAAGCCTGTCACCGGCGACAGGAGGCCGGTCAGATGGGCAAGCCGTTATCGATGGACCTGCGGGAG